>JAFRSO010000037.1 GCA_017427545.1 Selenomonadaceae bacterium | reverse complement strand
GATAAATCATGCTCCCCGCGCCATATGATTCGGAAAGCGGCGCGTCCTTGATGAAATGTCCGGGGAAGTCGATATGCGTGCCGAATTGTCCGGGAAATTTGAACGTCTGAATCAAACATTCAAGCATGGGATTGCCCCAATTAAAGCAAATCTTGCCAATCTCCACCGAACCTTCAGGGATTCCCGACCAATAGGGGCTGTCATTGTCAAGAGGGTGCGTCAAGTCGACCAGCTCATAATCCGTCTGTAATTCCTTGAAAAATTGCCACAACTTGTAATTCATTTAAAATCACCTCGCGGATATTATACGCCTCGGCAATCAAAACGCAATATCAAACTAGAAAGTAGAAAGTAGGGAATAGGTTTTTATTCCTAATTCCTCATTCCTAATTGAAAAAGCGTCCGCCGCATTGTCAATTCAATAAAATATTTTGCTTGCCTCACAAAAAATTTTCAGCTAAAATGCATTTCGTGGCTAATTGCCTCTGATCACTCAAGAAAGGAGGTGATTGGAGTGGCTATAACATTTCTCGTTACTGTCGCAGCAACCTTCGTGGCGAACGTTATTTCCCACGTCGTTTGCAAGTGGCTCGACAAGCGCAATAAGCGTGAAAGATAAAAGACAGAGCACAGTGGTTATCGTTAATCTGCAAAACGAATAATAGCGTCGTGAGACGTTTGAACCCCGAGCCGTTACCCTCGGGGTTCTTTTTGTGGCATTTGAGTGACTACAACATTGTCATGTTAGCAATTCTAATTGTCTTATGACCGTCATTAATCTAGCACAAGCCCGCCGCATTGTCAACGTTAGGGGAGAAAGTAGGGAGTAGTTTTTTTGAAGCCGTCAAGGATTAGCTACTAGCTGTTAGGTGCTAGCTGAGTAGAATTCTAAAAGCTACTAGCTAACAGCTCTCACGATAAATGGACGAGCAAAGAAAAGTAGATCTAAAATATAAAAGTCATCACACGCCACGGAATAGTTATTCCACTCTGCCTAATCCCTGTTCCCTGCAAGAAAAAAGCGCCCGCCGACCTTAGCCGACGAGCACTTGAAATTTCAACTTTCAAACTCGGAGGGGTACCTCCAAGCCTTGCGCAAGATTTACGCGTTCAACAGGTTGAGAACTTGATATGCGTTCTGACCTGCTTGAGCCAACATGTATTGAGACGACTGCGAAAGAACCGCAAATTTCATGTAGTTGGTCATCTCTCTTGCAATGTCAGCGTCACGAATTGCAGAGTTGGCAGCTTCAAGGTTCTCGTTCATGGTGATGATATTGTCGCTGGTGTAGCCGAGACGAGCTTCCATTGCGCCAAGACGCGTTTGTTCCGTAAGAGTCTTGTTGATTGCGTTGTCGATAATGCCGATAGCATTCTCCGCGCCCTCTTTGGTAGTGAAGTTTTTCGCGAAAGATTCTGCAGTGCTACCCAACAAAGTTTTAACAGTGGCTTTGCCGATTGAAAAGTTGATACCGAAATTGGCTTCGCCGCCGATATAGAACTGCAAGGCCTCACTTTGCGGCAACAATGACGCTCCACCTGCCGCACCCGAAGAAGTGGAAGCGGCTGTGTCATCATAGCTCAATTTCGTGGTAATTTTGGCCGAGGAACCGGTAGTCTCATACGGGGTGACCCACTTACCGCCGCTGACGCCTGAACCGTCGATTTTGAGATATTTGATTTCTTCGCCCGCGCCGGCGACAAAGTTCAAACCTGAATCTGCCTTGTAAGCGAGAGTGCTTCCGTATGTTCCTTTGGTAACGACGTCGTCCCCGTATTTAACCTGACCGCTAGCATTACTGTAATGCAACTCGACGTTAATACCTTCTTGCTCGAAGAGTTTGTTAATGTCCTTGATGGTGGCGGAACCGCTGAAAGATATCGATTTATCGTTCACTTGAATCGTATAGCTGGTACTTGATGTGTCTTTGTTGGCCACACCCAGCTTATACCATTGAGTATTGTCGCCTGTAGTGGCTGTTGTAAGTTCACCATCCGAGACATTCAAGACTTGATTCGAGCCTTTGGTACCGTCACCGTAAGATTGCTGGATAGCGTTGAGACTCAAGACTTCTTCGGCAGCAGTTTTCCTCGCCCCGGAAGCACTCGTTACCGTAATTGCAAAGTTGCTGATATTTTTGTTGGCAGTGCCTTCAAAGTAGATACCGGCATTAGTCGCAGTAAGTGCATTGTTATCGGCATCCTTGGCGGTGAGAGAATCGTTTACAGCTTTCCACGCCGCCGTGCCTGAACTAAATTTGCCGGCCAAATCGGATATGGCAGAAGAAGCAGTTAAAGTAAGAGAAGCTTCTTTTTCCTCACCGTTTTCAAGCCAGCTGAGCTTAATGGTGTCGTCTTTTTGCAAGAATGAACTGCCGCTGGAATCGATTAAATCGACCAATTGGGTACTGCCGCTCATAGCAGTTGTTCCCGCGACAGCAAGACCGGTGATGCTGTAAACTGCGCTGTCGCCATATTTTCCGGAAGCAGTTACGCCATCAGCCGACGTTATGGCATTCGTCGAAGCGGTAGAAGTTTCACCCGCGCCGTTGAGGAGTGCTCTGCCATTGAATTTAACTTTAGCAGCGTTGTCGTCGATTTGAGCAACGAGCTGTTTAACTTCTTCCGCGATCTTTTGACGGTCGGAACTGATATTCGAGTCGTTGGCCGCGTTGATAGCACGCTCTTTGAGAGTGTTGAGGATATCGAGCGTGTTGCTGATACCGCCTTGAGCAGTTTTGAGGAGCGCGGTGTCGTTCTGGACGTTCTGATTAGCCTGGTCGTTAGCGCGGATACGCTCACGCATTTTCTCGGAGATCGCCCACATGGACGCGCCGTCTCTTGCGCTGTTGATTTTTTGAGCAGTTGCTACTCTGGTCATCGCCGCATTCATCTGGGTGTTGTTGCGGTTGTACATACCATGAATGCGGGTTGCCTGCTCGTTAGTATTAATAACCAAACTCATGATATTTTCCTCCTTGACTTCCTATTAAAAATTTCCTCAAGCAACGATTTCCTTTCCGCTGCTGAACAAACGCTCTTTGGTCGCCTTCCCAACCGTCGTTGAGAGAAGCTCCTCGCACGCGTAACGAGTTGCAACTTTGGAGCAGTTTATCTCAAAGATAAATACACACATAATACAACTTTCTGTCAGGGGCGGTCAATGATTTGGGTTCAGCGGGAAAATCTGAACCGGAAGCATTGGTCGCCGAATGTGATTGAACGAAAAATTACAAACCTTAAAACACTGATTAAACGTTGAAGTCGAAATTAAACTTGCAGTCGAACATAAGCCCGCCGCATAAAATTGATTGACTGCCGACCGAAACTCGCCGCCTGAAAATTCAACGACGCGTTTTGGGCAAAACTTAAAATCGAAATTGAAACCTTGAGTTGAAACTTTGAATCTTGCCGACTTGAAGCCGACTACACGAAGTTACTAACCTGCGATCTTCGGATTACGTGTTCCGCCAAGTGATGTTGTTTCATTCCTCTAATCATTTTCCTGACCCGAAGGCCTATTTCGCTCGTGAGGTATCCTGTCACTCAAGCTTTACAAGTCTCCCGAATTCGCGACGATTGAAATTTTTCAAGTTCATCATCACGCCGCCCGGACTATTGTCTTCAGCTGAAACGCCATGCGTCCCCAATGCTTAGGTGTTAATTCCACATAGAAGCGGACACCCGACAATTTCTGCCGAACAAACGTCACAACTCCCCCTAAAAATCCTATCGTCAACATTTCTTGAAACTTAAACTTCTGACACGCATTTTATCAAGAAAATTTTTCTGCGTCAATATTATCACGCCCTTTACAGAAAAAATTTTTTCAGGAAAGTTTTGTTTTAGATAAAAATTTTTTCACTTAAAAATCAGGGAATAAACTACGGCAAGGGCAATGCCGATTGTGGTGATGTTGCTGATTTGCCCGTGATTTGAAGACGAATCAATTTTATCGGCGAGCTTGTCGATACGAGCATAGAGTCCTTTATTTAGCTCGTCAATTTTAGCGTTGAGTTCATTGCGGGTCTGGTCGATTTTTTCGTTGAGTTCATTACGGGTCTTGTCGATTTTCTCGTCAAGCTTATCAATGCGAGCGTTGAGTTCATTACGGGTCTTGTCAATTTTCTCGTCAAGTTTATCAATGCGAGCGTTGAGCTTGTCAACTTTCTCTTCGAGCCTATCCATACGATGTTCGAGCCTATCCATACGTTTACCGAGTTCTTGCTCTTGAGAAAAATTTGATTCATTGAAAGTGACTCGTCTGGAAGAACGGATTCTTTCTCTCTTTATAGGTTCAGCCATGATATTTTCCTCCTTATTTGAAAATCAAAGCATACAATACGCCCAATGTAATGCTCACCGCCGATAGTCCTATCCCGACGCTTGAAATGGTAGCTATCTGTCCGTGATTTGACGACGATTTAATTTCCTTGTGCAGGTCGTCGATTTTGTCGGAGAGCTTATCGATACGCCCGTTGAATTCATTACGGGTCTTGTCGATTTTTTCGTCAAGCTTGTCAACTTTCTCTTCGAGCTTATCCATACGATGTTCGAGCCTGTCCATACGTTTACCGAGTTCTTGCTCTTGAGAAAAATTTGATTCATTGAAAGTGACTCGTCTGGAAGAACGGATTCTTTCTCTCTTTATAGGTTCAGCCATG
>JAFRSO010000036.1 GCA_017427545.1 Selenomonadaceae bacterium | reverse complement strand
GTTGAGTGTCCCTTTCGACGACGACGGGTTGAGTGTCCCTATCTACGACGACAGGTTGAGTATCCTTATCGACGACAACGGGTTGAGTGTCCCTATCTACGACGACGGGTTGAGTGTCCCTATCGACGACGACGGGTTGAGTTTCCTTATCGACGACAACGGGTTGAGTGTCCTTATCGACGACAACGGGAACTTTTATATTTTTTTCTGCGGCAAAAGAAATATCCGCAGGCATGTCCTCTTCCACTGTCGAAGGCTTGATGTCCTTCGGTTTATCTTCGGGGGATTTTTGTTCGCCCGCCGATAAAGTTTCATCTTGTTGAGGTGCGTCCTGCGGAGTATCGCTCGTTCCTTGAGCTGATGTCGGCTCGTCAAAATTTTTTGCGTCGGGATCAATTTGCGCGGCTTCCTGTTCAGTGTCTTGCAAATTGTTTATGCCTTGCTTGATTTCGTCGAGTTTAGCGTTGACTTTGTTTAGTGTCGCGCTGAAATTTCTTCGGTTAGGTCGCGACGCCGCTGTATTTCTCGGCTGTGTACTCTGCGAAGTCATTCGCGGTGACGACGCCGGTTGTGTCGGAGCTATCATCATAAAATTTGCGTTGTTTGCCATTTTCGCTTCACCTCTCTCGAAAGTGTATCGAAAAAAATTCCCCTGCAGTTAAACTCAAGCTGTCTTGAAAAAAATTTTTACAGCGCGTCGATAATCTGATACAATGCATAAAAATTTTTTAGAGAAGGTGTGCGCAAATGGGACTGAAAACTAAATCTATCCTCGCAGTCAACGCGATTGTGATTGTCGCGTGCGTGCTCATGGGAATTATCGGTTATATTCGTGCTGAAGAAGGTTTTGCAAAGGCGTTGGAGATGAAAGCCGCCGCTGACGTTCAAGCCCTGTCGGAGATTGTCAATCAACGCTACTACGGCGACTGGCATTTGGAAAACGGAATTTTATTCAAGGGCGGACAGCAGATTGACGGCGTGAATGAAATTGCCGATTTCCTAAGCAACATTTGCAACGGCAAGGTCACGATTTTTAACGGTGATACTCGCGTCGTCACGACGGTTAAAGATTCGGCGGGCAATCGTCAAGTCGGCACCAAAGCTTCCGAGACGGTTATTGATAACGTCATAACGCAGGGAAAATTTTTCGTCGGCAAGGCGTCAGTCATGGGCGAAGATCATTACGCCGCCTATCAACCGCTCAAAGATACGACAGGTAAGACAATCGGAATGCTTTTCGTAGGTGTCAGTGTTCACGAAATGGACGACGTTATAGAAAATTTGATTATGTCGATTGCGTTGGCGGTTATCGTGATTATGATTCTGTGTATTCTCGCGTCAAATTTTTTTATCGGACGAATGGTCGGTCAACTTGATGAGGTCGTCGGCACGATGAAAAAAATTTCCGGCGGCAATTTGCGCATTGCGGACTTGGAAGTTAAATCAAATGACGAGCTGGGAATTTTGTCGGATAACGTCAATGAAATGAAAATTCGCCTGAAAAACCTGTTGACGAAAATTGCGTTATGTTCAGAACGTGTAGCGGCGTCGAGTGAAGAATTGACTGCCGGCACTCAACAGACAAATGAATCAATTACCGTCGTCGCGCAGAGCATGGAAGTTTTGACGAACGGTACCGCTGAACAGGAACGGACGATTGTCACGCTTGAAGATAAAATTCAAGACATGCATGAACGCATGGACGATTTGCGCTCAACGGCTAAGGCTATGGAAAAAATTGCCGTCGACAGCGCGAATAATGCGACCGTCGGTAAGGAGAAAGTTGACGCGGCTATTGATGTCATGAAAACCATTGAGCAACAAGTCAGCTCTTCGGCTAAGGTCGTCGGTGAACTCGGCAAACGTTCGGATGAAATCGGTCAGATTGTCGAGACGATTGCGGGCATTGCGGGGCAGACGAATTTACTTGCACTCAACGCGGCAATCGAGGCAGCTCGCGCAGGTGAGCAAGGTCGAGGATTTTCAGTTGTCGCGGAAGAAGTTCGCAAGCTCGCCGAACAATCAGCTTCCGCTACGGAAAATATTTCCAAGTTAATTGCCACGATTCAAAAGGATACAGCGTCCGCCGTCGAGTCAATCGAGTTGGGCAATCAAAGCGTCAAGGCGGGGACAAAATCTGTTGCGGAGACAGGTGCGGCGTTCGCGGATATTGAAACTCAAGCGTCGAAACTCACCGCCAATGTCAGCAGAAGTTTGGAAGATATTATCGCCGTCGACAAGAGCAATAAGGAAATTTTATCGGCGGTCGAGCACGTTAAGGAAATTGCAAATCGTTCGAGTGAAAATGCTGATTCGGTAAGTGCCGCCACTCAAGAACAATCCGCCACAATGCAAGAGGTTGCTGACGCCAGTAAAGTTCTTTCCGAACTTGCCAACGAAATGCAAGGCGAAGTTGCTCAATTCAAATTATGAGGAGGAACAAGAAACTAGTAATTAGGAACTGGGAACTAGTAGGGAATAGTAAAAACTAGTTCCTAGTTCCCAGTTCCTAGTTCCTACAAAAATGATCGCAATCAAAGCTGAACACCTCACGAAAATTTACAGGATTTACGACAAAGATATTGATCGGCTCAAGGAAACTTTTCACCCGTTCAGAAAACGTTACAGCCGAGATTTTTACGCGCTGCAAGATATTTCGTTCGAGATTCGGCGCGGTGAAAATGTCGGTCTCGTCGGTCAAAACGGTGCGGGAAAATCTACGTTGCTGAAAATTATTACGGGCGTGCTAACTCCGACTTCCGGCAAAATCGAAGTCAACGGGCGCATTGCTTCACTTTTGGAATTGGGCGCGGGCTTCAATCCCGAAATGACAGGCGTCGAAAATATTTACATGAACGGGCTTTTAATCGGTCACAGCCGCGAAATTATGGACGCGAAAATTGACGACATAATTGCCTTCGCGGATATCGGCGAGTTCATCAATCAGTCCGTCAAAACGTATTCTTCGGGCATGTTCGCGAGATTGGCATTTGCGGTTAATGCTTTCGTTGAGCCGGATATTTTGATTGTTGACGAGGCCTTGAGTGTTGGCGACGCGTTTTTTCAGAGCAAGTGCATGGATAAAATGCGTTCGATGATTCGCGGCGGCGTGACGGTAATTTTTGTCAGCCACGATACTTTTGCCCTGAAGAATCTTTGTGAGCGGGCATTTCTTATGAAGGCGGGAAAAATTTTAATGGACGCCTCCGCCAAAGAGGTTGTCGAAGTTTATCGAAATATGCTCGTCGAATCACGCGGTGAACTAAGTGAGGAGCAAACTCGTTGGAAAAATAATCTCGTCGAAGAGGCTCGCGGCGATAAAAAAACTTTTGCCGAAGAAAAATTTTCCGCCGATAATTTGGAGCGTGGAAAGGAAATTTTCCTGAAAAACGCAACCTATCGACGAGCCGGCGACGGTCGGGCGGTGTTTGAAAATGTTCAACTCCTCAACCTCGACGGCGAACTCATCAGTGAAGTTATTTTCGGGCAAGAAGTGATTTTGCGCATGATTGTCCGATTCAAAAAAAACGTCGCGTGTCTGGCAATGGGCTATCACATTCGCAACGCGACGGGCATTGATTTGGTTTACACCGATTCGCGATTCAATGACACCAAGGCGATTTTCGATGCTCAAGCGGGCGAAGTCTACGTTATCGATTGGCAGTTCAAGGTTGAGTTGCGGCAGGAACTTTACGACATTGCTTGCGTAATTTCTTCGCCGATTGATGAGACTTTGAGCGCGGTGGAGTTGTGCGACTTTGTGCCGTGTGCAATTCAATTCAACGCTGTCAGCCCGAACGTTTACATGAGTTTGACGGGCGGTTATGTTCACTGGCACAACGATTTAAAAATCCGCCGCATTGATACGAAAAATATTTGATAAAAAATTTTTTTCGGTTATAATAGTCTGAACAAATTATGGAGGCGAAATTTTTGTGGAGACTTCGGAAGTTGAAAAGTTCAACATTAAAAATTTTCTCTCGACGAAAGGCGCGGCGATTGCTGCGGCGGCAGTAGCGGTCGTCGGCGTCGGGACAATGGCCGTGTCAAGTTCGGTTGCTGCCGGCGATAAAATCGTTCTCGGCGTAAGGGCTGAAGGTCAACCTGTCGGCGGCATGGACAGAGCAAGTGCGGAAAAAATTTTCACAAACATTGCCGCGCAGAAAATTCACAAGCTCACGTTCCGTTACGAAGGTGAAGAATTTGTCGTCACGCCCGAAGACATCAAATTGACGCCGCTGATCGAACAGGCTACTCAAGAGGCTTTCCAATATGGGCGCGGAGGTTCGACGCTCGGCAACTTCAACGACCAGATGAAATGTTTCCTCAACGGCCGCAATGTTCAGCTTGATGCGCAATATGATTCGGCTTTGCTTGACGAAAAACTCAACGAAATTGCCGCGAAAATCAATCGCGATCCCGTTAACGCCGTCTGCAGATTTTCCGGAGACGTGATTGAAAAAATTCCCGGCGTCATCGGCAAAAAATTAAACACTCAAGAGCTTGCCGAAAATTTGAAGGCTCCTCTCACGACGCTCAATCTTCCGACGGGCATTATCGAATTGAAGCCCGAAGAAATTCAACCGTTCATTACGACCGAAGACATTGCCGAAATTGATTCGGTGTTGGGTTCATTCAGCACTTATTATTACCCCGGCGACCGCGGCGATAACATTTGGCTTGCGGCAAGTTCAATCTCCAACAAAATCGTCAAGCCCTCGTGGACGTTTTCATTTAACGATACTGTCGGCGAAAGGACTTGGGACGCGGGCTATAAAGTTGCGGGCGTCATCATCAACGGGCGGCCTGCTGAAGATTACGGCGGCGGAGTTTGTCAAGTCAGCTCGACGCTTTACAACGCGGTTTTACTTGCCGGCTTAACTCCTACTGAACGGACGCCGCATTTCTTCCAATCGACGTATATCGCGCCGGGTCGTGACGCCACTGTTGCCGACGGTCAAATTGATTTCAAATTCCGCAACGATTATCCGCACAACGTCTATCTTATCGCGGAGGCTTACGGCTCAACTTTAAGCGTTTACGTCCTCGGCACGAAGGCTGATTTGGGCGGCGCGGATATTGCCATTGAGCGCGAAGGTTCGGACATGTCGCCGTCGATTTATCGCGTGTGGTACAGCGGCAACGACGTTATCAAGAGTGAATTTTTGCACACCGACGTTTACGAAACTCCCAAGCCCAGACAAGATTAGCTGCCAGCTGCTAGCTGAAGAGGAGAGAATTTATCATGAATAAAAAAGTTGCCGTGGCGATGAGCGGAGGTGTTGACAGCTCGTTGACTGCGGCACTTTTGCTTGAACGCGGCTTTAATGTTATCGGCGTGACAATGCTCCTTGCCGACGATAAAAATATTTCCGACGCCCAAAAAGTTTGCGAGCATTTGGGCATAAATCATCACGTCGCCGACTTCAGGAAAATTTTTCGTGACGAGGTTGAAAATTATTTCGTCGCGGAATATTTGCAAGGTCGCACGCCGAATCCCTGCGTCCGTTGCAATCGTGAAATAAAATTCGGCGCGCTGTTTGAGTTTGCAAAAAATCTCGGCGCAGAAATTTTTTCCACGGGACATTACGCCAGAATTATTTTCGAGGACGGGCGATTCAAATTGAAAAAGGCCGTCGACATTGCAAAGGATCAATCTTACGTCCTGTACAATTTGACGGCGGAAAAGCTTGCGAAAATTATTTTGCCGCTGGGAGAGTTCACTAAATCTGAAACGCGCACTTTTGCCGCTAAATTAAATCTGCCCGTCGCCGATAAGCCCGACAGTCAAGAAATTTGTTTCGTGCCGAACGACGACTACAAAAATTTTATCGCCACTCGAAATCCCGACGCTCAAGCATTGCAGGCGGGTGAAATTGTTTTTGCGGACGGAAAAATTTTGGGCAATCATAGCGGCGTTGCAAATTACACAATCGGTCAGCGCAAAGGTTTGGGCATTGCTTACGAGAAGCCGCTTTACGTTACGAAACTCGACGTTGACAATCGTCGGGTCATTGTCGACACGGGCGAGAAACTTTTTTCAACGACTTTGACGGCTCATGACGCGCATTGGATTTACAAGCCGACGTTGCCGAAAACTTTGCAAGCAAAAATCCGTTACGGCTCAAGGGTTGCCAAATGCACCGTAACGGAAGATGAAAATTTTTTGCGCGTGAATTTTGTCGAACCTCAACGCGCCGTCACGCCCGGTCAATCGATAGTTTTTTACGACGACGCGGAAGTTTTAGGCGGAGCGGTTATCAATGCGTAATTCGTAATTCGTAATGCGGAATTAAAAAACTGCTCCCTGTTCCCTGTTCCCTAATCCCCAGTTCAGAATCGAACTTCGACGCCGCGACTTTGCAGATATTCTTTGACTTGCCGAATCGTGTACTTGCCGTAATGAAAAACCGACGCTGCCAAAACTGCGTCCGCCTTGCCGACCGTGAGCACGTCATAAAAATGTTCAAGTTCACCTGCACCGCCCGAAGCAATCACGGGAACGTTGACGGCCTCGCTGACTGCGCGGGTAAGCTCCAAATCGTAGCCGCCTTTCGTACCGTCAGCGTCCATGCTCGTCAAAAGAATTTCGCCGGCACCAAGTCCGACGCCGCGTTTGACCCACTCCAAACAGTCAAGTCCCGTAGGAGTTCGCCCGCCATTGACATAAATCTCCCAGCCGTTATCGGATCGTTTTGCATCGACAGCCAGCACAATGCATTGACTGCCGAATTTTTTTGCGCCATCGTTGAGGAGTTGAGGATTTTTAACCGCCGCGCTGTTGACGGAAATTTTATCTGCTCCCGCCGCCAACATGACGCGCATATCTTCAACCGTGCGAATGCCGCCGCCGACTGTGAACGGGATAAACACTTGCGCCGCACAACTTTTGGCAACCTCAACCATAGTGCCGCGCCCTTCGTGAGAAGCTGTTATGTCCAGAAAAACCAACTCGTCCGCCCGCTCAATATCGTAACGTTTTGCCAGTTCGACGGGATCGCCCGCGTCGCGCAGTCCGACAAAATTTGTGCCCTTGACGACGCGTCCCGACTTCACGTCCAAGCAAGGTATAATTCTCTTCGTAAGCATTTCAAGCCTCCGCAATCTCAATCGCCGACTTCAAATCAAGTGCGCCGGTATAAATCGCCTTGCCGACAATCACGCCCGAAATTTTAGCCGCCTTGAGTGCTCGAATATCTTCAATCGATTTCACGCCGCCCGAAGCAATAATTTCTGCGCCGGAAAATTTTTGAAGTTCAGCAAAAGTTTCAGCGTTGACG
The DNA here is from genome assembly GCA_017427545.1 of Selenomonadaceae bacterium. Classification (GTDB taxonomy): domain Bacteria; phylum Bacillota; class Negativicutes; order Selenomonadales; family Selenomonadaceae; genus Quinella. Next base: position 12,732 of record JAFRSO010000036.1, on the reverse strand, counting down.
CCGCTCAACATGCCGTCCTTTGAAATGTCGGTGTAAATTATCGTCTTGACGCCCGCCGCGACAATTTTTTTTGCAAGCTCATCAGCCTTGACCGCGCTGGATTTTTCCCAACCGTGAGTGGCGACGAATCCGTTCCGAGCATCAATCCCGACGACGATTTTATCACCGAATTTTTTAGCGGCCGCCTCGACGAGTGAAATATTTTCGACGGCAACACTTCCCAAAATCACTCGACGCACTCCGAGATTTAAAAGTTTTTCAGCGTCGTTTAAAGTCCGAATCCCTCCGCCGACTTCAATCGGAATTTTGATTGCGGCGAGAATTTTTTTTATGGCGTCAATGTTTTGCGGCGAACCTGCTCTTGCACCGTCAAGGTCGACGACGTGAAGAAACTTCGCACCTAAATTTTGCCACTTGAGCGCGGTAGCTTGCGGGTCGTCAGAATAAACAGTTTCCTTGTCGAAATCGCCTTGAATCAATCGCACGCACTTGCCGCCGCGTAAATCTATCGCAGGAAAAATTATCATTCCTAATTCCTCATTCCTAATTCCTAATTAATGTCCAGTCCCCAGCTCCGTAAAATTTCAACGGCTTTATCGGCGAAGACCGGAACGAGTTTTGACATTTGCGGTGTCAGCTCAACGCCTGCCTCCAAGCTGAACGGTTGCGCCCCGATTAATTCGACGTGCGGAATTTTTTTGCCGCTCAATTCCAACATCGTCAACACGTCTTGAATCCCGACTTCATGCGCCGAAATTTTTTGCGCGAAATGATTTTTTATCTCGTCGTCGCGCAGATGAAAAATTTTTCCGCCAACCTCGCCGCCGTCAATCGAATCAATAATCAACAGCCGCCTTGTACCCGTCACAAAATGCGTCAGCTCAACGCCGAGTGTCCCGCCGTCAATCAAGCTGACATTTTCGGGGAAGGTAAAATTTTTCTGCAGATATTCGACGACGCGCACTCCGAATCCCTCGTCCGATAAAATTATATTGCCGACGCCGAGCACCGTATTTTCCGCCGTGAAAAGTCCGTCCATCAACGCGCCACCTTTCCGAGTAGCCACGCCGCCCAATCGTCAAGCCCCGTATCATTCGTGCAGGACGTTTCAAAAATTTTTATCATCGGGTGAAGTGTCGTCAAATCTTCCCGCGCCGATTGCAAATTAAAATTCGTGAAGGGCAGCAAGTCAATTTTGTTGAGCAGCGTGACTTCCGACTCCTTGAAAATCAGCGGATACTTTAGCGGCTTATCGTCGCCTTCAGTTATCGACAGCACGACGGCTTTAAAATTCTCGCCGATGTCGAATTCTGCGGGGCAAACCAAATTTCCGACGTTCTCGACAATCAGCAGGTCAATCGCGTCAAGGTTGAGTGAGGCGCACGCATTTTGAATCATCGCCGCATCAAGATGACAGCCGCCCGCCGTATTAATTTGAATCACTTCGACGCCCGCCCGCTCAATACGTTCAGCGTCCTTGGCAGTGAACAGGTCGCCCTCAATCACGGCGATTTTGATTTTATCGGCAAGCCGCGCCAAAATTTTTTCAAGCAAAGTCGTCTTGCCTGAACCGGGAGATCCCATTAAATTCATCACGACGACGCCGCGTTCCGAAAACATTTTCCGATTCAACGCGGCAATTTCATCGTTCGCGCCCAAAATATTTCTCATCAATTTAATTTCCAAATTCATCACTCGCAATCCACAAAGTCAACCAAAAGTTCGCGGCCGCTCTGCAAAATCAAAACGCCGTCGCATTCGGGGCAAAAAAAATTATACCGTTCGAGCTGAAAAATTTTCCCGCACTTATTGCACGCCGCACTAATCGGCACGCGTTTAATCACGAGTTCCGCGCCGTCAGCAGGCGTATTTTTTTTGAGCACGTCGAAGGAAAATTTCAACGCTTCGACTTCAACGCCGGCCATTTCTCCTAGCGTCAAGCCGACCTTGAAAATTTTCGTCGCATGATTTTTATCCGCCGCGTCAAATGCAATGTTCAAAATATTTTCCGCCAACGTCGCCTCGTGCAAAGTCAATCGCCTCCAAAAAATTCATTTTCCGCCGCAAGACAGAGCATGTGATAAATCGGCAAATGAAATTCTTGGATTGTGTAAGACGAATCAGCCGGCACGCAAATTGACACGTCGGACAAATGTCGAAGTCTTCCGCCACGCCGCCCTGTCATCGCCACGACTTTAAGCCCCATGATTTTTGCGACCTCCACGGCGAATAAAACGTTGTCGGAATTGCCCGAAGTCGAAATTGCAAGCAAGACATCGCCGCGTTTACCCAGCCCGAAAATTTGTTGAGCAAAAATCAAATTCGGCGACACGTCATTTGCAAAGGCGGTCAAAAGTGAAGTTTCACTAACCAAACTCACGGCGGGCAATGCGCTTTGCAAATTCGCCTTGAAATATTCGACGTCGGTCGGGAAAAGTTCTTGAGCACGTTGGACAAATTCGGGATTAAAATTTTCAATCCTCCGCGGCAGGAGAAAACCTTTCATGAGTTCGCCGACAATGTGCATGGCGTCCGCAGCACTGCCACCGTTGCCGCAAGTTATCAACTTCCCGCCGCCGCGAAAACCCTCGCAAATAATTTCTATCATCGCAAACAGACTGCCGCGACAAATTTCCAATTCAGGATAGCGTTCAATCAGTTCATTAATTTTTTTAGCCGTAGAATTTTTAATCGTAATCGCGCCCCTTCAAGTATTTGGTTCATTATAAACATTTTTGCAATTCACTTCAACGCCGCGAAAAGTAATGCTCCGAGCGCAATAATCATTCCGCCGACGCCTAACATCGTTTGCCGCCACATATCGTGAATTTGGTTGCCGAGTGCGTTAATTTTTTCTTCCAATGATTTTCTATCCGCATCTTGTCGTTCATTCAGCCGCCGAATATCCTCACGCTGTTCCTTAAGTTCTTGCATAAAGACAGCAAATTTCGCGTCTTGAATCGCCAGCTTCAAATTTGTTTCTGAATTAATTTTTTCCTGGTCAGTCATTTCAATCGCCCCATTTGCATCAAAAAGACTGCCGATTATTTATCGACAGCCTGAAAAATTTATAGTCGTGAAAATTTACTTAACCTTAACGACAATATCCGCGTCGCCGTCGACAATCTGTGCGCCGTTATCGGTGAGAATCTGCGCGACCGCCTTAGAAAGTTCGCCGCCGGAAATGGCAAAAGTCTTACCGCTGAGAGCCGACGCGCCCGCTTCAATAATCGCAATCTCGTCGCCGATACGGATTTTCGGAATGGGTTTGTCTTCGACGTGAATGCTGCCTTCAAGCAAATCGTCTTTATCGTCGTTGAATTTGATGACGATGTGGCCGAGGCTCTTGATATTGTTGTTGACTTCGTTGCCGACGCTGAGGATTTTGAATTCGGAGTCCGCAACTTTGAGAATGTCGCCGGGTTTGATAACGTCGGTGAGTTTATTGCCGCTGTGCAAGACGGAAAATTCGCGCAGTTCCGGCAAAACCATGGAGTCGTCGAAGATGACGAGCATTTTGACAAGAGTAGTGAACTTGGCAACCTCGCCGCCAATGCCCACGATTTTCGTGCTGTAATATTTTTTCGCCATTGAAAGCCCTCCAATAATTCAAATGAATCTTCCAACAATTTTAAACTTGAATTCTGCAAGCGTGCGATTAATCCTGCCGCCGATTAGAAAAATTTTGACATTTGTTATATTTTCGGAAGGGCACTCGTCCGCAAAATTAAAATCTGAAATTAGGCAGGAAAATTCCAATCCCGCAACGAATTAGTCGGGGCATTTTGTTTTAGGAGGTTTCACAATGCTCTACTCGACTTACTCCGAAAAATTTTCAACGTGGGGTGCTCCGGCACCCGAAATGCTCTGATTCCACTCAATCACACGAAAAAAATTTTTGGAGGTTTAATCATGGATTACTCGACTTACCTTAAAAAATATCCGACGGAAGATGGATTCTTCGGCAAATACGGCGGCGCGTATCTTCCCCCGCAACTCGTCCCCGCTATGGAAGAAATCACGCAGGCTTATCTGACAATTTGCCACTCGTCGCAATTTATCAACGAACTGCGCAGAATTCGCCGCGAATTTCAAGGTCGTCCGACGCCCGTCTATCACTGCGAAAATCTTAGTCGCAAACTCGGCAACTGCCAGATTTATCTCAAGCGCGAGGATTTGAATCACTCCGGCGCGCACAAACTCAATCACTGCATGGGCGAAGGTTTGCTTGCAAAATTCATGGGCAAGAAACGCATTATCGCTGAAACCGGCGCAGGTCAACATGGCGTCGCACTTGCAACGGCGGCCGCATTCTTCGGATTGGAATGCACGATTTACATGGGCGAAGTCGATATTGCCAAGCAAGCTCCCAACGTCGCACGCATGAAAATTTTGGGCGCAAATGTCGTGTCCGTCGATAAGGGCGCGAAAACTCTTAAAGAGGCCGTCGACGCCGCCTTTGAAGATTATCTGCAAAACTACAAGGAAACGATTTACTGTATCGGCTCTGTAGTCGGCCCGCATCCCTTCCCGATGATGGTGCGCGATTTTCAATACGTCGTCGGCGAAGAGGCTCGCGAACAATTCAAAGAAATGACCGGCTTATTTCCTGACGTTGTGACTGCTTGCGTTGGCGGCGGTTCAAATTCGATTGGATTTTTCCTGCCGTTCATCAATGATCCGGTCGAAATTGTCGGCGTTGAGCCACTCGGTCGCGGTGAAAAACTCGGCGATCATGCCGCGTCAATGAGTTACGGTTCCGAAGGCGTCATGCACGGTTTCAACTCGATTATGCTAAAAAATTCCGAAGGCGAACCCGCGCCCGTCTACTCAATCGCAAGCGGTCTCGATTATCCCAGCGTCGGCCCCGAACATGCTTTCCTGCGTGAAATCGGCCGCGTCAAATACGAAACTGCAACCGATTTGGAAACCGTCGACGCATTCTTCAAGCTTAGCCGCTACGAAGGAATTATTCCCGCCCTTGAAAGTTCACACGCCGTCGCTTACGCTATGAAACTCGCCAAGCAAATGGGCAAGGGTTCAATTCTCGTCAACCTCAGCGGCCGCGGCGATAAGGATTTGGATTACGTCATTGAACATTACGGCTACGGAGAAAATTTTAAGGACTTCTGACATATGGAGCAAATTTCACAGGCTTTTTTGACTTTTATCGACTCGTGGGGATATCTGGCCGTTGCAATTCTCATGGCAATGGAAAATGCTTGTATCCCCGTGCCCAGTGAATTGATTTTGGGATTCGCGGGTTATCTGGTCAGCGCGGAGAGAATGACTTTTACCGGGGCAATGACTGCCGGTATGATTGGCGGCATGGTCGGTTCAATTTTTGCTTACGTCGTCGGCTCAACCGGTGGCAGAAAATTTGTCGACAAGTACGGAAAATATTTTTTCATCAAAAAATCTCACGTCGACCTTGCGCAAAAGTGGTTCGACAAATACGGCATCCGCGCAGTATTTTTCAGCCGAATGTTACCGGTTATCCGAACGTTCATTTCATTGCCGGCAGGATTCGCCCGCGTCAATTTCAAACAATTTCTGTTTTACACATTCGCAGGATCGTTGCCGTGGACAGCGTTAATCTTGTACGCGGGACTTTTGCTCGGCGACAACTGGGAATACCTGCTTGAAATCGGTCACGAATTCAGCATGGCGTTTATCGTCGTGAGCGTCTTGATAATCGCCTGGCTTTACTTCCGAAAGAAAAAATAAAAAAATTTATCCCCCGCAACGTGCGAGGGATTTTTTTATAGAACTTTGTAAATCAGCGTCGTGTTCCCGATTAAAATTTTATCGCCGTCCTTGAGTTCGTGACGGCTTATCGGCCTTTTATTGACGAAGGTACCGTTCAAACTGCCCGCGTCGTAGATAACGTGCCTGTGCCGTTCGTAGGCAATGTAAGCGTGAATCCGCGAAGCACTTTCATCATCAATCACCAAATCATTTGTCGACTTGCGGCCGATATAAATTTGCCGTTCGCCGAAGACAATTTCCGCCGTCTGCGAATCAGTAAGGACTGCCAAATTATATTCAACCCTCCGAGGTGAGGCCGTCCGCATCGTCTCAATAATCCTGGTTTTGTTGGCAATAATCGTTTCGTCATCGTCGCCGGAGCTTGCGTCTTGAATCAGAGTTTGCGACAGCACGTCATTTTCAAGATTAATCGTATCCTCTTCCTGCGCGGTATCATCAACATAGCCCGAAACAATGACGATTGGATCTTCAACGACGGACATTTTTTTTATCTTGACGGAAAGGGCACCGTCCATGAAACAATTTTCGCGAATGACTTTGCGTTCAACGGTCTCGTGCAAAGCTTTAATCAGTCGCGCCGCGCTCAATCGGTGACAATCTTCCTCGCCAAGATAAATCGTGTAGGTATTCGGGACGAGATTATCTTTATTTTTCTGCTTGGCAACTTCGCGTTCAAGAGCCTTGATTAATTCGTTAGGCTTAACTTCGCTGCGTCGCTGAAAGAAATTTGAGATTTGTCCGATTAATGCGCTTGCCGACTTCAACTTTGCCACCCTCCTTTGTGAAAATTATAATGAAGTCACGCACAAAAATCAAGTTAAACGTTCACGTCCAATTCATAGCCGATAAAACTCGGCACGACCTTTGCAAGTTTCTTTTTCTCCGCGTGAGTGACAACCAACTTTGCAACCTCTCCGACGACTTCCGGCTCCTCAACGGCAGATTTTTCCTCAACTTCGGGCAGATTGATTTTGTCGATAAGCTCAACGATTTTATCAGCCGTCGTTACTGCGAACGGTATTTTATCGAAGCTTTCATCTTCTGCCAGGTACGCCAAAAATTTTAAGCCGTCGATAAATTTCATGTCCGCGCAGGCGATTATCAATTTTATTTCCGACTCTCGCAAAATTTTTTCAGCCGCCGCCGTCGATGTCGCAATTAATGTTTCGTGCGGGAAATTGTCTTCGATAACACTTTGCATGGCTTGCAATTTATCCTCGTCGTCGCCGAGGAGTAAAATTTCTTCGGAATGAACTTCGGACAATTTTTTCTTGACGCGTTCGACGAGGTCTGCGGGAAGAAATGGTTTTTTAATATAATCCTTCACGCCGAGCAGCCGAGTTTTTTGAATGTCATCAATTTCACCCGAAGCCGTTAGCATCATGACGGGAACATTTTTTATATCGTCGTCGCCACGAATTTTTTGCAACGTCTCTATCCCGTCAAAATCCGGCATCATAATATCGAGCAGGACGAGATTGACGCGTTGGCTTTTCAAAATGTCAATGCCCTCAACACCGTTGTCGACACCGATAACTTTGCAGGGCAATTTACGTTCCAAAATCATCTTCGCTATTTGCAAATTCATATCGTCATCATCAATTACCAAAATAATTTTCTCGCGCATGATTCATCCTCCTCAATTCAAAGCGTCTCCGCCAATCGTCTTGCCTCTTCGGTAAGTTCGTCGTAAAGTTTCATTGTTGCCGCATGATTTTTTTCGATAAATTCCATGCTCTCATGCTTTTCCAATTCCGAACTCGTAGCCGCAGTTATGATTTTCCCTGATATTTCCAATTCTTTTGCCGCCGCCGAAACTTTTTCTCCGCCGATTGAAAGTGCCGTCGACTTGAGCGCGTGAACGTAGATTGTATAATTTTTCCAGTCCTGCGCCTCAAATGCCGCTTGTAATTTTTTTTGCTTATCGGCCTTGAGTGAAACGAATTTCAGCAAAAAATCTTTGTAAAGATCCGTCATGCCCGCGCTATATTCCAACCCCGTCTCAACGTTGATTAATTCGCTTTTAGGTTCGGATTTTTCTTCGACCGGCAAATTTTCTTCCGCGTCGGGAGATTTTATTTTTTCCGTCGGCAAATAATTCATCAGCATTTGCTCCATAAGTTTTACGTCAATCGGCTTGCTCAAATAATCCGTGAAGCCCTCGCCGATTAATTTTTCTCGCGTACCGGATATTGCGTTCGCCGTCAATGCGATTATCGGCGCGTCTTTACTCAAATTGTCACCCATTGCCCGCGCCATTTTTAACGTCTGTATTCCGTCGAGACTCGGCATCATCTGATCCAGGAAAATTAAATCGTAATGACGCTCCGTCAATTTTTTCAAGCACGACATGCCGCTCAACGCCGTATCGATTTTAATTTTTGTAGCTTTGAGCAGACTTTCCGCCACAAGCAAATTCATTTCGTTATCATCGACGATTAAAATTTCTGCGTCGGGCGCAATAAAACTCGGCGCATATTTTTTTGACGGGGCGGCATGTTCTTCGGTAAATTTTCCGATAGGTTCATTGCCGATAACTTTTTGCGGAATCGTTACCATAAAAACGGAGCCTTCGCCGTAAACGCTTTGAACTTCAATCTTGCCGTTCATCATCGCGACGAGTTTATTTGTTATAGCCAAACCTAAACCCGTGCCCTCGATATTTTTATTTTTCTTCGCGTCGAAGCGTTCAAAGTCATTGAAAAGTTTCGGGATATCTTCTTCGCGAATTCCAATGCCCGTGTCCTTGACCGTGAATTTTAAATTTATCGCGTCGTCGGAAATATTTTCGCCGTCAACGATAAAATCCACACTACCGACCCTGGTATATTTGACCGCGTTGCTTAAAAAGTTCAGCGCGATTTGCCTAATGCGTACCGAATCGCCGAATAAATTATTTCCCGTCGCAGGATTCACTTGCAGATTGAACGCCAAATTTTTCTTTTCAGCACGCGGCTTCATCATCGTAATCAAACTTTTAATCACGTCGGCCAACTTGTAATTCTCCTCGACCAATTCCATTTTGCCGCTTTCAATTTTGCTGAAGTCCAGAATGTCATTAATCAAACTCAACAACGATTCACTCGCGGCGGAGGCATTTTGCGCGTAGCCGATAATTTCTGGATTGTCACTCTCGCGCAAAATCATTTCGTTCATGCCGATTATCGCATTTATCGGCGTCCTAATCTCGTGGCTCATTCCGGCAAGAAAAACGCTTTTGGCATTGTTCGCATCTTCAGCAGCCTGTTTAGCCTCGCGCAGAGCGTCACTTTCCTCAGCCTTAGTCCTCATCACGAATAAATACGCGCTGACCAGTGCCAGAAATATCAACATCAAAGTCCCGCCGATTAATAGCAACGTGTAAATTCGGAAAATATCTCCCGCGACTGCTACCCACGGGACATAACCTATCATCGTGCAATTTGTCTGCGGTAAGTCCGTCGCAAATAAGAAAAATTTTCCCAGTGAACTCTCGCAATAAGTAGCCGACGACATGCGCGTTGCCAGATTGTCGCGAATTCTTTTGAAGCCCAGCTGAATCGTCGAGTTCATGAAAAATTTTTTATCAGCCTCGCCGTAATTTTTATACGGTACGATAATTTGTCCGTTACGTTCCTGAATCAAAAGTTTGGCGTCCGAATTGTATTCCGCCAGCCCGAATAAGTCCGTCAAAATTTTTTCGTTGTAAAGCCGATAAATCACCGCCCTAACATTTCCGCCGCGCATTACCGGCACCGCAAATAACATTCCCTTGCCCGCGCAATAATCCACGATTTCATTGCCGCGATAAACTGACGTGAATCGCAGAAAATCCCACTTCGATATCATCTTGCCGTGAATCGCCCGTTCATTTAAGCTCAACATTCCGACGGAAATATTTTCGTCACCCGCCTGCAACATTGCCAAAAAATTTTTTTCTATTGCCGCGTCATTCGGGTGAGCCGATAAATATTCCGCCGCCAATTTCAGCTCCGCCAACTCTTTGGAAAATTTTTCTTCCGCCACGATTGATAAATCTGCTGCCTGCTTTGCAATCATTTTTTCTAACGTCGCGTTGAGTAAGTCGTTGACTTCCGCCCGCAATGAAAAGCCCGTCAAAATTAAAATTCCCAGTACCGTCGCAAACTGCAAAATTATTTTTTTGATATATTTCTCGTTCAAGGAGAAGCCGTCCTCATTCAATAACCTCAACTCCTTTCACGAGCCAATTTATATCTTCAAGTAGAGTATCGTCGCTTATCGCCTCGCCCTCCTCGCAACGAATATTGCCCGCGTTATCATAAATCTTCCCCGAAAAAATCAATTTGCCGTTCATCAATTCTTGCTTGATTGAATCGAGTTTCGAGATCATTTGCGGACTGACTGCCGACGAATATTCCGACAACATAACCGCTCCGCGATCAATCCCCAGCCAATGATTTTTAACGGAATTCAACTCGCCTTTCAAATACCGCTGAATCATATCCGTATAATATAAATTCCAACTGCATACGACCGACGTTAAATAATGCTCCGAATCGGTATTCAAAATCGCGTTGTAAGCAATGTAATCGACGCCGAATTTTTCCGCGACAAGTGCAGTGGCTTCTTCGTCTTGATGATAAGTCAAAATGTCCGCACCCGATTTTATCAACCGTTCCGCATGTTGAGCTTCCGTTACTTCATCTTGCCAAGCCCCCGTCCACATGACCAAAACTTTTGCATTCGGATTTGTCCGTTGCACGCCGAGAGTAAATGCATTTATTCCGCGATTGACTTCCGTATTCGACATTGCCGCAACGTAGCCGATGACGTTCGATTTTGTCTTCATGCCCGCCAATGCTCCCGATAAGTACCGAGCTTGAAACATTCGCACGAAATATGCCGTCATATTTTTTGCGTGAACTTCCGCCGAATTCGTCGCGAACGCTATTTTCGGATATTCCTTGACTAAATTTTGAGCCTCCCGCGAATATGAATAGCTCGCCAAAAAAATCATGCTCGCACCATTCTCCGCCAAATTTTTTATCGCCGCGGGACATTCGCCACTATTTTCTTTAACCTTGTCGCGAACCAACAATTCTATTCCGAAATTTTCGCAAGCCGCCTTGATTCCTTTGTATTGAGATTCGTTCCAGCCCGCAACTTTTATGTCGCCCAAAATTATGAAGCCGATTTTTTCTTTCTGCTCCGCAAATTCTCTGGTGAAACTCAACACGAACATTGACGGCAAAACTATCACCAAAAATACTGCTCCCGCCACCAGCATATTAAAAATTTTTGTGTTAATTATGCGTTTCATTTCGGATTTGCTCCCGCTCAAAAATTATTTCCCGTGCATTGAAATTTTTCAGCCGAGAATAAATTCTGTTTTTCATGCTGTCAGATTCTTGCTCCGTAGCCTCCATGAGCAGTACCAAAAATTTTTTACCACGCTGCGTCACGCAATCACTCCGCCTCAACGCGTTAAGCAATATCTCTTTGAATTCTTCCGCAAATTTTTCTTCCGCCAACGTGAATTGCATGAGCACGAGTCCTTTTTGGTAGTTGTCGACCATGCGCGCCAACAGCTGATAAATTTTTTGGAACGTCTCGAACTCAACGAAATACGCGCCCGGCTCAATATTTCGTTCGCCCAAAATCATTCGCATTTGTGATATCCCGTCGACCTCCGACACGCCATCTGCATGATTTTTCTCCCCGAAAATGAAAATGCCATGCTTACCGCTCTTTTTGACCTCGTAAAGTGCACTGTCCGCCATTTCGTAGAGTTTTTGAAAATTATTTCCTTCGCTGGGCACAAAGATTGCTCCGATACTCACGCCTAAAGGAATTTGCATTTCATTGCCGAGTATTTTTTTCGCCGCGATTAAAATTTGTTCGTTGAGGAAATTTGCCTTGCCAATCAAAACTTTTTCGTCGTCAACATTTTGCAGGAAGGCTATAAATTCGTCACCGCCCATGCGCCCCGCCAAATCATTTGTACGAATTATTTTGCGTATCATCTCCGCGAAGGCAATCAAAATTTTATCACCCGCCGCATGTCCGTAAATGTCGTTGACGAGTTTGAAACTGTCCAAGTCAATCATCAGTAACGCGCCGTGTGATTTTTTTACCAGCTCGCCGATTTCTTTTTGCACGCCCGATTTATTCAAGAGTTTTGTCAGCGGATCAGTCGACGCTGCCACTTCAAGCCCGCGAACTTTATCCAAATGATCGATTATGATTCCGACGCGCCGCAAAAGTACATCCGGCCGCAACGGTTTGCGGATATAATCTTCCGCGCCGACCTCGAAGCCTTTAATTTCACTTTCATCGCCCTCATTCGCCGACATGAACATCATCGGGACAACTTCGCCGCTTTTCTCCTGCAAAATTCTGTGCAACTCATACCCGTCCATTTCCGGCATCATCAAATCCGATAGCACCATGTCGGGGTGTTCCTGCTCAAAAATTTCTATCGCTTCCTCACCACTCGTTGCCGTAATCACTTCGTATTTCGTCGACAGTATGCGACGCGCCATCATCAACATCATTTCTTCATCATCAACTACCAAAATTTTGCTCATGTACTCGCCCCCGATAAATACCGTGCAATTTCTTCACGAACTTTGGCGTAGTTACTCATCAAGCCGGCATGATTAGCTAAAATTTCTTCAACGGATTTATTCTTCGCGGCAACCTCTAACTCTTTCGCCGACTCACTCAATTTTTCCGCGCCGATTGACAGCGACGTTGACTTCAACGCGTGCACCAAAATCTGATAGCCCTTCCAATCCTGCGCTTCAAATTTCTCCTGAATCTTATCGGCCTTAGCCGCGTCCGTGAACGTCGTCAACATTTGAATCATAAATTCTTTGCTGTTCATGCAATATTGCAAGCCGACTTCCAAATTTACGTCGGGGCACGCCTCGGAAAATTTTTCTTTTTCTGAACGGCTGAATTCATCTTCGCCGACCGGTTCATCAATAATTTCTTCGACCG
>JAFRSO010000035.1 GCA_017427545.1 Selenomonadaceae bacterium | reverse complement strand
TCACTCTTTTTAGCGTTGAAATTGGCGGGAGCCTGGCGCACGTCGATAAACTGATTGTATTTGTAATTCCAATCACCCGACCAATAATGATACTCGTTGACTTGAACGTAGGGAATTGCGCAGCCGGGATCAGGGGCAATGTCGAACGCGTAATCAAAGTGGAATATGCCGATGGGAGTTTTATTATCGTCTTCCTTATTTTTGCCGAGACCGTTCTTGCCGATAAAGCCGGGCGTCGTCATAATCTGTTCCCACTCGCCCGAAAGATTTTTCTCGTGCATGGAAATCCAAGCAGTCGAACCTTGAATTCCGGCCACGATAACCATTTGTTCCGAATCACGAGCGGCGGGAAGATTTTTTACCCACTGCGGGGAAGGCGTCGCTGCCTGCGCGGTCTGAAAGATAAACATCATCACCGCCAGCAATCCAAAAAAAATTTTCCGCATAATCTTACATCCTTTCGGGGGCTGAAACTCCCAATAATCCCAGCGCATGTTTAATCGTGTGACGGGTGACTTTGAGCAGGGCAAGACGTGCGACCGCCAAATCTTTCTCGACGCCCAAAATCCTGCAGTCACGATAAAAACTGCTGAACGTCGACGCCAAATCATAAACGTAGCGGGCAATGCGTTGAGGCGCGTATTCGACAGCAGCCTTTTCAATCTCGTCGGGATACTCAAAAATTTTGTTCATCAAGTCAATCTCCGCCGCCGAATTCATCAGCGAAAATTTCGGCTCATCGTCGATAGTCAAGCCGGCCTCTTTAGCCTGATTGAAGATTGAACAAATTCTGGCGTGCGCATATTGAATGTAGTAAACGGGATTGTCCGCGCTTTGAGACTTCGCCAAATCCAAATCAAAATCAAGCTGACTGTCCGTCGAACGCATTAGGAAAAAATATCTCGCCGCGTCAGTGCCGACCTCCTCCATAAGTTCGCGCAGAGGAATTGCAGTACCTGCCCGCTTCGACATTTTAACAGCCTCGCCGCTCCTGAACAGTGAAACCATTTGCAGGAAAATAATTTTGAGTTTGTCAGCATCGTAGCCGAGCATACTCATAGCCGCCTTGACGCGTGCAACGTAGCCGTGATGATCCGCGCCCCAAAGATTTATCAGCTCACCGAAGCCGCGCTCAAATTTATTTTTGTGATAGGCAATGTCCGCGGCAAGATAAGTCGGTTCGCCATTTTCGCGGACAACAACGCGGTCTTTATCGTCGCCAAATTTTGAACTCGCCAGCCAAAGTGCGCCGTCCTGCTCATAAATGCCGCCCTTCGACTTGAGGTCTTCAATCGCCGCATTAATCTTGTCGGGGTGCAAAGTTCTTTCGCTGAACCAAAAATCGAACTCCACGCGGAAATTTTCCAAGTCCTCTTTAAGCTCAAACATTTTGTCGATGTAAGCAAGCTCGCCCAAAATTTTCAAGCGTTCGTCTTCGGGCAGATTGAGAAATTTATCACCGTGGCGGGCAATGATTCTCTTGGTCGTGTCGATAATGTCCGCGCCCAAATAGCCGTCTTCGGGGAAGTCAACTTCGCGGCCGAGAAGTTCAAGATAGCGGGCATTGACGGAGCGGGTAAGCTTGTCCATTTGATTGCCGGCGTCGTTGATGTAATATTCGCTCTCGACGTTGTAACCGGCCGCCCGCATGATGTTGACCAGTGCCGAACCTGCCGCGGCTCCTCGACCGTGACCGACATGCAACAGCCCCGTCGGATTCGCGCTGACGTATTCAATTTGAATCGTGACGTTATTTTTGCAAGGCAGGTGTCCGAAATTTTTCCCCGCGTCGTAAATTTCTTTAAGCTCGCGGTAAATCACGTCGGGCTTGAGATAAAAATTCATGAAGCCTGCGCCGGCAATTTCAATCTTCTCGAACAGGTCGAAGTTGATTCGCGATTTGATTTCCTCGGCGATTTTGCGGGGTGATGTGCGGAAAATTTTTGCGGTCTGCATGGCGAAATTCGTTGCGAAGTCTCCGAACTCTTTTTTAGGCGGAATTTCCAACGCGACTTCCGGCAACGTCTCCGAAAATTTCAACGCACCGTCTTGCATTGCCGCTTCGACTGCCGCCTTGACAGCCGCCGCGATTTTGTCTTTAGTCTGCAATTCTTTCCCTCCCATAAATTTTTTAAACACTTTTGCGCGGGTGATGAGCCGAAAATTTTTAACAGCTCAACCGCGTCAACAGGATGCAACGTCACGTTGCCCCTCCCATAAATTTTCAGTTTATATTCGGCGAACGATAATTTATTCCTGCGCGAAAAAACTTTTCCCATTTCCCTTGTCCCTTAACGCTTAACTTGATATAATCGGCTCAGGCGGATGTGGCGGAATTGGCAGACGCGCCGGACTTAGGATCCGTTGCCTTAGGGCGTGAGGGTTCGACCCCCTCCATCCGCACCAAAAATTCAATTAGAAATTAGGAATGAGGAATTAGGAATGAATTGTGCATTGCTTATCATCGCGGCGTATCTTATCGGCTCCATACCGACGGGATTAATTATCGGCAAACTCATCTGGAAAAAAGACTTGCGGCGTTTCGGTTCACACAATATCGGCGCGACTAATGCTTGGCGAATCCTCGGTAAGAAAGCAGGACTTTTAATTTTTCTCCTCGACTTCCTTAAAGGTCAAATCGGTGTCTTGCTCGGAGCATGTATTTATGCCACGCCCGGCGCAATGGTTATCGGCGGCCTGTTCGCAATGCTCGGTCATATCTTCCCGATTTTCCTCGGCTTCAAGGGCGGCAAAGGTGTTGCAACCGGTCTCGGCGTTATTGCAGCACTCATGCCCAAAGTCACCGCCATTGTCGTAATCGTCTGGATTGTGCTCACGTTAATCACGCGTTATGTCTCGGTCGGATCAATCGTCGCGGCTCTCCTCACACCAATTTTAGCGGCATGGTTTAAAGAGCCGGCAGCATTTTTCTCCTTTGCATTGGCGGCGGCAGTCATAATCGTTTGGCGGCACAGAGAAAATATTCAGCGTCTCAAAATCGGGCGCGAAAATAAAATTTAAGGGGAAATCTTCATGGCGGCAAAAAGTACAATCGCGGAAATTAAAGACCTGGCTAGTCGTACTTTTTTAAATCGTAGTAATTTGCAAATCGTAAGAAAACCATATCACGACGTGTATAAAATGTTGGTTGATGAATTAGACTTGGCAGAAAGTCTCGAAGCATTGCGCATGGTTTGTCACGGGAAATATTTTTCAGAGCAAGTCGCCTTCATGCAAATTAATGATGATTTTTCGTCAGGCTTCGCGCTTACGGTAGATTCTTTTTGTACGGGTGGCAGTGTGGGAGCTAACATAATTCCTTACATGAAAATTAAATCAGTTTCGTTTGACGATAAAACCACTTCGCTTTACATTGAACAATTCGACAAAGATAAAATTTGTTTGAGTTCTTTTAACAGAAATGAATCTCACAATTGCGATGCCTGCCGACAACTTTTCGATAACATATCTTATATTCAAATAAAAAATTTCCTTGAAGTAGCGAAAAACTTTTGAGAGGTGATGAGCTTGGCGAAGAAAATAATTTTACTCCTCGCAGTGATTTTTTTGACGGCGACGGCAAATGTTGAGGCGGCTGAAGAAAATAATTTGCCGTTCGATGTCGTGGCGGACGCCTATTCCGAAAGCGGCACCGAAGCTATCGCGTTGATCAGAATGAAAACTAACGGCGCGTTGGCATTGATGGTCGCGGCAAAAGATTTGTCACCCGTCGGAATTGTCCCTTACACGCGCAAGACTTACGATTTTTATCTCAACCCGGACGAACACGGATTGTATTCGCCGCTGATTTTTGAAATGCTGATTCCTCAAGAAGAACGCGGTCAACTCGACGACAATTTGGGCGAGTGGGACGAAACGATTCACACCTTGCCGATTTACGCGCTGTTCAACGTTCAAAACGGGCAAGTCATCTGTCAAAAGCCGTTTTATTCGGCGGGCACGATGAATCCTTCACACTATCACGACACAGTAAAAAATCCGAATCACGAACGACTGATTGAAATTCTTATGACAGTAATGCCGCGGTTGCATGAAGTTATCGCGAGCAGAAATATTTCCTTACCGTGAAAATTTTCCCCCGTCAAAGCGCGGGGATTTTTTTATGCAAATTTTATGGCTTCGACAGTGCACAGCTGAAAAATTTATGGTACAATCTGCGGAGAAAATTTTTCGACTCGGCAGGGAGTGATGAGCATGGACGAAATCTTAAATTATCTGATAGTGATTTTGATGACAGCGGGCGTGATTTTCGGCGGGAAGGCTTTTTGGGATTGGCGGAAAAATCGAACGCCGCAACTTGATTTGAAAGAGCTTGAAGCGGAGCGTGCGCAGTACTTGCAGGAAAATTTCGACAAGGCGACTGCGGATTACAATTATTTGGAGACGGCGTTGGATAATATTTCTGACCGCGAACTTTCCGCGCAACTTAAAAGACTTCAGCGGACGGCGAAAAATCTTCTGACGCACCTCGAAAAAAATCCTGCGCGAATTGCGCTGGCGTACAAGTTCATTGATTATTATCAAGATCGCGCCGTCAAAATCGTCAAGCAGTATCAGGAGCTGGAGGAGACGCATTTATCGACGGACAAAATTGAAGACCTCAAAGCGCGCATGAGGCATACGCTTGCTGCACTCGACGCGGCCTATCAAGATCAATTTGAGCACATACTCAACGACCAGATTATTTCCGTCGACGCGGAATTGACGGTTATGGAGCAACAACTCAACGCTGAAGGTATCGACACGAAGACTATCGACGTTGGGGCGGTTGATAAGTACGGTAACGTTCGGATTGATACGGATTTGCTTGACCAACCGATTGAACTTGAGCCGCAAAGAAAATTTTTCCCGCAAGGTATGCAAAAACGTCGTCGCGGAGTGGTGGACGCAATGCCGCCTGATATGCCTTTCCCCGAAGAAGATCGCCCGCAAATTGTCCAGACAAAATTAATTCAATCGGCGTTGGCAATATTCCTCGGCTCATTCGGCGCACATAAATTTTATCAGGGCAAGACACTCCAGGGCGTGATATATTTTCTGCTGTCATGGACGTTGCTGCCCGGATTAATCGGCACGCTTGAAGGGATTCGCTACCTGTTTATGCCGGTTGAAGATTTTTACACGCAGTATATTAAAAAAGATAAACGCCGCGATAAACACAGTCGGCGCAGATAATTTTTCGGAGGAGAGATAAAAATGGCAGAGATAAATCTTAATGACTTGATGGCTAAGAAAAAAGCTTCCGCGTCGTCGGAACAAGCAATCGTTCCCGTGGAGCCGGCTAAAGAAATTGCGAAGGTCACACAGCAAATCGAAACGCTTACGCCTGAAGAAAAAGCCAAGGTTCAATCAATCAAAGACTCAATCGACTTGACGGACTCAAGCACGCCGCTAAGTTTCGGTGCGCCCGCTCAAAAGGAAATCGCGCAATTCTCCGACAGCATACTTGCCAAAGTTCGTGCAAAGGATTCGGGCGAAGTCGGCACGCTCCTAAATGATCTAGTCGGAAAAGTTAAAGGCTTCGACGTGACCAAGAAAAATGACAGCTTCCTTAGCAATTTGCCGATTATCGGTTCACTTGTCAGCAAGGCCGATGACATGATGCAGGGCTATGAAAAACTTTCGACGCAGGTTGAAAAAATTCAAGCCGGGCTGGAAAATTCCAAAGTCAAGATGATGGAAGATGTCGTTATGTTCGACACGCTCTATCAAAAAAATCTCGACTACTTCAAGGACTTGCAACTTTACATTCGTGCCGGTGAAGAGAAACTCGAAGAAATGCGCACGATAACTTTGCCGAAACTCCGCGAGCAAGCTTCAGCGTCCGGCGACCCTATGGCGGTTCAAGTCGTCAACGATTTTGAACAGAGCGTCGACCGTTTTGAGAAAAAAATTCACGACCTCAAATTAAGCAAGACGCTTGCAATCCAAACTGCGCCGCAAATCCGTCTGATTCAAAATAACGACCGCGTTTTAATCGACCGCGTGCAATCCGCAATTTATCACACAATCCCGCTGTGGAAAAATCAAATGGTTATCGCACTCGGACTCACTCGGCAAAAGGAGACGATTGAACTTCAACGCGCAGTCAGTGATGCCACCAACGATCTTTTGAGACGAAACGCCGAAATGCTCAAGCAAAATTCAATCGATACGGCGAAGGCAAATGAGCGCGGCATTGTCGACATTGAGACCGTCAAGAAAGTCAACGAAGATTTAATTTCGACGATTGAAGAAACCTTGCGTATCCAGCATGAGGGGCGTCAAAAACGTCAGGCTGCGGAGAAAGAGCTTGTCGCGATTGAAGGCAGATTGAAGGACGCCCTGCTTAAGAATGCAAATCGGACGTAAAATGGATAATCCGAAAAAAGATAAAGAATTTGTTCAGCGACGAATCACGCGGCTTGTATTGATTTTGCTCGGATTAATGGGCGTGATAGTTTTCAGATATGCGTGGCTGCAACTCGTTCAAGGCAGTGAGCTTGCCGAAAGAATGCGTTTTCAAGTCGGGCATGATTATTCGGTTCAATCGCCGCGAGGAGCTATCGTCGACAGGAATGGCCGTGAACTTGCCGTCAGCACGATGACAAAATCACTTTTCGTCGACCCCAATCACGTGGAAAATCCCGCTCAACTTGCCAAAGATTTATCGCCACTCGTCGGAAAAACTGAAAAAGAAATTTTAGATGATATTGCAGTCGGCGGAGGATTTTCTTGGGTAAAGCGTCGGCTTGAGCAATCTGAATACGAAGCGATTCGGGCGTTGATTCGTGAAAAAGGTTACGCCGTATGTTTAGGTTTTCGTGACGAGGCAAAACGCTACTATCCCAACGACGTATTGGCCGCAAATGTTCTGGGCTTCGTCGGAACTGATGACAAGGGGCTTGACGGCATTGAACAGGCTCTCGACAAGTATATCAAGGGCGAAGTCACCGAATCTTTCATTTATGCTGACACTCAAGAACGCCCGATTCTCGAATCAATTTTCACGCCGCATGGTTATCAGGGCGACCGTTGCAAGACGATTCAGCTGACGATTGACAGCGCGATTCAATTTATCGTTGAGCAGGAACTTGATAGGGCTATGGCGGAAAATGATCCGGTTGCGATAACGTGCATTGTCATGGATCCGCGGACAGGTGAAATTTTAGCGATGGGCAATCGGCCTTCCTACAATCCAAATCGTTTTTGGGATTACGACCAGGAAGTTTGGAAGAATAAATCTGTTTCCTACATTTACGAACCCGGCTCGACTTTCAAGGCGGTAGTTGCCGGTGCACTTTTGCAGGAAGGTTTGGTTTCGCCCAATCAAGTTTTCGTCGATCCCGGCTACGTGACTTTTTCCGGCAAGAAAATTCAAAACTGGAATGGCGCGAGCTTCGGGACGGTGACTTTTGCGGATGTGGTTAAGCAATCACTCAACACGGGCTTTGCGATTTTCGGCTACGATCTCGGCGCGGAAAAATTAATCAATTACGCGAGACTTTTCGGATTCGGTGAGCCGACGGGTATTGAACTTCCCGGTGAAGAGGCCGGCATTTTGTATTCGCCCGAAGAAATGGTTGACTCCGACATTGCGACGATGGCTATCGGTCAGAGCATTGCCGTTACGCCGTTGCAACTGATAACCGCCTTTTGCGCCATTGCCAACGACGGGATTTTACTCAAGCCGCATATCGTCAAGATGATTAAAAATGCTAACGGCACGACCTATTCCGAGACGCATGTTGAGGAAGTTCGGCGGACGATTGATTCTGCGACGGACAAAACTTTGGTAGGCTTGCTTGAACAAGTCGTTGCAACAGGTGGCGGACGCAAGGCTACTGTTCGCGGCTACAGGATTGCGGGCAAGACCGGTACTGCTCAAAAAGTCAGCGAATACGGCTTGGGCTACGACGAGGGAAAATATATCGCGTCATTTTGCGGCTTTGCACCGGTTGAGAATCCGCAAATTGCTCTGCTCGTCATGATTGATGAACCGTACGGAAGTTTTTATGGCGGACAAATTGCCGCGCCCGTTGCCGGAAGAATTCTTTCGCAAATTTTCCGCTATTTGAGGATTGAGCCGAGTGACGCGCCGTTAGGTATTGACGCTGATGAACTTGGCGCGGAAGTCGGCGAAGGTGACGCTTCGATTCAAGATTTGCCGAGAAGAGAAATTCCTAAGGAGCCGGAACCGAAAGTTGAAACGCCTAAAGAAAATCTTGCACCGGAGGCGGCACGCGTCCCGAATTTTTATGGCAAGAGTATTCGTGAGGCGGCCAGGCTTGCCAATGAAGCGGGCGTATCTTTCGCGGCGGAAGGTTCAGGTTTTGCAGTCAGTCAAAGTATCGGCGCAGGTGAAATTGTCGACAGAGGTACAGCCGTCAAAGTTCAATTCAGCCCGTAATTTACTCAATCAGAAATTTTTGGAAGAAACTAATCTTGAACTTGACAATATCGCCTTTGCTTAAAAATTTAGTCGGAACGGGGGATTGGTAATGAAAAAATTTTTGACGGCATTGGCGGCGATGATTTTAATGACGGGCGCGACGTGTTCGGCGGAAAATGTTCATGCAGTCGGACGCGGCAACAGTGAGCGAATGGCGATTCATGACGCGATGAGGATGGCCATTGAACAGAAATTCGGCGCGGTCGTCAATTCAAAAACTCGCGTGAAAAATCACATGGTCATTGCCGATGATAATTCCGTTGACAGCGCGGGACTTATCTCAAGCTGGAAAATTATTTCAAGCCGCGTCGAAAACGGGATTTTTGTCGTCGAGGTTGATGTTGAGCTTGATGACAAAAAAATTTCTGCGCGGTCTGTCGATAAAAAAGCTCTCGTCGATTTCAACGCGGACAATCCTCGCGTGGCAGTCATTGCGGTTGATTCGAGCGGGCGGCGTTACGTCGAGATTGAAAACGAAATTATTTCCGCGCTAAATCGGCAGGGCTTCACGCGAACCGTTGACATTGCGCAAGTCAATCGTGCCGTTCAAAATCGGATCACAGCTGCTGCAAATGACGCTGAACTTTGCAAAACTCTGATGAATGATTTTCACGCGGATTGCCTTGTCGTCGCTGAAGTAAAAATTTTGTCGGGCAATGACGCAAATATTTCAAGCCGCCTGATTGAACTCAACACGGGCGAAATTATTTTTGCGGGAACGAGTTCGGGCGGTGGAGGTTTTCTTAGCGGAAGTGACGCGCTGAAATTGGCGGGGCGTCGTGCGGGAAATGAACTTTCTTTAGCCGCGCTCAAATCTGCCGCGAAGGTCGAACGCCATTTGACTTTGCTGATAACAAAAAATACGTTCAATCGATTGGGCGGAACGTTGACCGCTGCTCGCGAACGCATAAAAAATATTTCGGGCGTGAATGATGCTTTTGCCCGCAAGATGACTTCGAGTCTTGAACTTGATATTGACTTCGACGGGACAGCCGCCGATTTTGCCCAAATGCTTGAAGTCTTCGGGATTAAAATTCTTGAACTTGGCGCGGGTTAT
The DNA here is from genome assembly GCA_017427545.1 of Selenomonadaceae bacterium. Taxonomy (GTDB): domain Bacteria; phylum Bacillota; class Negativicutes; order Selenomonadales; family Selenomonadaceae; genus Quinella. The sequence goes on along the minus strand of JAFRSO010000035.1, from coordinate 88,974 downwards.
GTCAAGATTTAATTCAGCTTGGAATATTGCTCATCGTCGACGGGTTCAAGCCACTCATTGGAAGAATTTTCAGCGGGAATTTCAACCGCCAAATGTGAAAACCAACTGTCAGCCGCCGCCCCATGCCAATGCTTGACTTCGGGCGCAATGTTGACGACATCACCGGGCTTGAGAGATTGCGGAGCTTTGCCCCACTCTTGATACCATCCGCGTCCACCCGTCACCAGCAAAATCTGCCCGCCTTTGTGATGAATATGCCAATTATTTCGACAGCCCGGCGAAAATGTCACGTTGGCAATCGGCCCGCCAACCTTCGTCAGCGGATTCAAATAAGCCTGCCCGATAAAATATTTGCTGAACTGTTCGGGCAACGGCGCGCCCATTTCAAATACACTCGGATTTTCCATTGATAAACGCTCCTTTAATCGTGAAAATTTTTAATCAAGCAACAAAGTTTCTCCCAGGCGGTGAAGCAATTCGTTCGTCTGCATGACCGATAATTTTTGTTCGACGGCCGAAATTATCACGGCGTCCCAAGAGTTACGCGGATATAAAATTCCATGCTGTGCATAACGCAGCAAATATTGTACCTCGTCCAAATTTAAATCCATCGCGATTGCCAATGCCAAAAGTTTTTGTCGCGACGGATTATTTTTTTTGCCGGAAAAGATATGATAGGCGTATTCGCGATTCAAGCCCGAACGCTCAATAACTTCCGGCTTGGTTAAATTTTTATCGGCTAAAATTTTTTCCAAATATTCATGAAGCGGCAAAGTAAATTCTTCGCGATTATTTTCCCGCCACCCCTGAAGATTTTTTTCGGCTTTAAGTTCCGTGAAAAGCTCGCCCGTACTCTTCGCAAACTTGAACAAGACAATTCACCTCCGATAATTTTTTTTATGGTAACACAAAAAGTTTTCCGAATCAAATTCATTGTCCCGACAGGACACCAAAACTCCAAATGCGCTTGCTATAATTTAAATGATATTCAAAGTAGCAAAAGGATTGGAGGAGATAATATGGCGGATTTTCTTGTCGGGATAATTTTTGTCGTGATATTCTACAATGTGTTCAAATTTATTTGGACGCACGTCACGACGGTTTCTTACAGCGGTCTCGAAGGTTTCTTTAAATCGTGGGGCAATCAAGTATTTTGGTCATTTGTGATAACCGCGATTATCATAACCATTCTCGCTAAAATATTGGACTCCATTTTGGATTTTGGACGAGGCTTAAATTTTGGCTTCAGTGACGTTTTAATTTTCGGCGTTGTAGCGTATGTTTTATTCGCAATATTTTCTTCGTCGGACACCTTCGACAGGAAAACTTTCCGTGAAAATTACAATCGCAACGTCATCGCGCTCAAAAAAAAATTAGACTTTAGTACAATTACCTATTTTCTTCACGAATGCCCCGGCAATCTTGTTTTGTCGAATGATAATCGGGAAGAGTTTGAATTGACTTTGGCGGAAGATTTTATTTCTGCAGGCAGTTCCAAGTTGGTGCAAATTCCGAATATGTCGATAAGTCACGACGGCGACGATAAATTTCCTCAAATAGAGTTGCGGCTTTATCATAAAAGTGATCCGGATGAAGGAAAACGTATGGAAATATGGTTTTGGGAACAGAGATTTTTGGAAATTGCGATTGGTGCCATGATAGAAGCGGTCGCTGAAGGAAAAAGTCGTGCTGTAGAAAATGCATTGAAATTAATCGATAAGGATGGAGACTTTACTTTAGAAAAATTCGCTCTCGGAAAAATTTCGGAATGTGATCATACGGAAGACGGAATAGCTTACACCGTTTCAAGTGACAGTAGCGGTAACTTTTCGTTTAAGATGCTCAAATTATCTTCGGAGGGCAAATGAAATGACTAAGCGAAAAATTTTTATCCTGATTTGCTTGTCGCTTCTCTTAAGCGCGGTGATTACAGGTTGTAGCATGACGCCCAGAACTGTCGACAATTTCATTACCAATTATAACAACGAAATAAGAAACGCTATGAAAAATCATTTCTCAAGTGAGAAATCGGCAGATTCCGCTGCAAGAAACTGTTCTCTCAACGGATACACCAAGAGCTTTAATGGCGTGAACGCAAGCTTCACCGGCTACGAGGAACCGAAGTTGACTTTGGTATTTCAATTCGCCGAAAATCTTTCTGCAGATGAAGTATTTGGAATGATTGACGCTGCAATTATGGCTGTAGGCGACGATTGTGAAGAAGTCGGTAAAGCTCTGGGAATTTTGAGTAATATAAGCAATATAAATTATTACAACGTTAAAGGCGGATACCAAAAAAATATAACCTTCAACGGCAAAGAATACTTTATAGAATGGGTCGACGAATATATAAGCTTCATGATAATAATCTCGAAATGAACTGGGCAAAATTATCACACCGCAGGTAAAAAATACTTGCGGTTTTTTTTTATGATATAATGCCGACAAAAATTTTTTCAAGGAGCGCGGCATGGATTCTTTTGAGCGATATTTGGGCGATACTTACGACCTCGTCGACACGCTGAAAAATTCGGAGCGGAGTTTTGTGGCCGTGGTGTATGATAAGCGGGCGAAACGGCTTTGCACAATGAAGCAACGCGAGCTGAATTCCCTGCCGATTTATCGGACGCTCAAGGATTTGGACAATCCGCATATCCCAAAAATTTATCGGCTGTTTGAACGCGACGGCAAGTTAATCGTCATTGAGGAACATATTGACGGTCAGACGCTTGAGGAATTTTTTATTTATCGGCAAATTGACGAGGCTTTGGCGGAAGAAATTTTGCTGCAACTTTGTGATTGCCTTGCCGCCCTTCACGAGAAAAATATAATTCACCGCGACCTCAAGCCGTCAAATATCATGCTCACGGAAAAAAATTTCGTCAAGCTGATTGACTTCGGCATTGCAAGAATTTTTAAGCCGGAAAGTTTATCGGACACGGAGCTTTTGGGAACGCGCGGTTATGCGCCGCCGGAACAGTTCGGACTTTTTGATTTCGGGCAGACTGACAGGCGCAGTGATATTTACGCGCTGGGTGTCACCATGAAAACTTTGCTCGGTGAAGATTATGACGGGCAACTAAAAAAAATTTTCGACAAATGCACCGCCCTTGAGCCGATGCAACGTTTTCAATCCGTCGAGGAGATTGTCACGGCTCTTGCCCGCAATAAAAAATTCGCGCTGATTAAAAAAATATCCGCCGCAATGTTGGCGGGAGTGATGATATTTTTCTTGCCGCAAGTCGTCAACTTCCGAGAAACTTTCCAACCCGAAGTTCAATCCGAAAAAATTTCTGCGCCCGTCGAAGAATCACCGTCCGAAAAAATTTCTGCGCCCGTCGAAAAAGTTCAGCCTCAAGAAAAATTTTTTGATGAGGCGTCGATAAAAATTCCGACATTGCCGCAAACTTCCCTGCCCGAAATGAATTTGCCGACATTTGAACCCTTGCCCGAAATCACTCCGCCCGCTGTGCATGATGAAAAATCTTCCGGCGAAGTCGAGCTGAAACTTTTTCTGAACGGTGAGCCGACTTCAAAGGAGCATATGGTTTATCTTTACGGCTGGCAAGATTGGTCGCGGGACAATTACGGGCAATTTCTTTTCCCTGACGGCTGGCAAGCTCAACTTCACGTCGAGAATCACAGCGGCAAGGATTTAATCAATCCGCGCATTGCCGTCAACGTCGGGCGGGATAAAAAATCTTTTGACATTCCGCCGATTTTGAACGGGCAGTCATTTGATTTGGATATTCCACTCGGCGGAAAGATGGCGTCGCCTCAAAAAGGTAGCGGGCATTTGCAGATTATTTTGCAGGCGTCGGGAGTGCCGCAAATTTTCCTCAACAAAACGTTTCGACTTGTGCAGTGAATTTTTCCAAGTCGTCAAGTGCACGTGACGCAAGTTTTTCCTTGCGAAATTTTTTAGGCGTTCGACTTTCAAGCGGCGGCAATAATCCGAACGTCACGTTCATAGGCTGAAAATTTTTCGTGACTGCCGTCGTGATGTAATTGGCCAGTGCTCCGTGACAAGTCGTCGGCGGGAATATCAGCGGCTCTAAATCTTTTGCAAGCCGCGCAGCATTTATGCCCGCCATAAGTCCCGAAGCTGCCGATTCGACGTAACCTTCAACGCCCGTGATTTGTCCCGCAAAAAATATTTTCGGCGAACTTTTCAGTTGGAACGTCGGCAGTAAAATTTTCGGCGAATTGATGTAAGTGTTCCTGTGCATGACGCCGAATCTGACGAACTCCGCCGCCTCAAGCCCCGGTATCATTCGGAAGACGCGCCGTTGTTCGCCCCAAGTCAAATGCGTTTGAAAGCCGACCAAATTGTAAAGCGTCGCCTCTCGATTGTCCTGCCGAAGTTGGACGACCGCATAAGGCGTTTTACCTGTTCGCGGATCAATCAAGCCGACAGGTTTTAAATTCCCGAAACGCATTGTATCTTCACCGCGCGCCGCTAAAATTTCAACCGGTAAGCAGCCCTCGAAAAAAATTTCCCGCTCAAAGTCGTGAGGTTTAGTTTTCTCGGCAGCAATCAATTCTTCGCGGAAAGTCAAATATTCTTCACGCGTCATGGGGCAGTTGATGTAAGAATCGTCCGCGCCCTTATCGTAACGTGACGCCTTGAACGCCTTGCCGAAGTCAATCGAATCAACCGTAACAATCGGTGCCGCCGCGTCGTAGAAATAAAAATCGTCGCCGCCCGTAAGTCGTTTAATCTCGTCAGCAAGTGCTCCCACCGTCAAAGGGCCGCTCGCGATAATCGTCACGTCGTCAAAGTCAAGGCGCGTAACTTCCTCCTCAACGAAATTCACGACGGATTTAACTTTCTCGGTGATGATTTTTCCGAACTCATCGCGGTCAACTGCCAATGCTCCGCCCGCAGGAATTTGAGCCGAATCAGCCGCCGACATGATAACCGAATCCAATCGGCGCATTTCCTCTTTGAGCACGCCGACAGCATTTGACAATCCCGCCGCCCGCAATGAATTACTGCAGACTAATTCGGCGAAGTTGCCGGTTTTATGCGCGGGAGTTTTTTTAGTCGGACGCATTTCGTGCAAGACGACTTCGACGCCGCGTTTAGCAATTTGCCACGCCGCCTCTGCACCCGCCAATCCCGCGCCGATAACGTGAACTTTCAAGATTTTTCCTCCGCAGCTTTACGCTCCTTACGCGCCCTGCGCGCCTCCGAACGCCGCTTTATATCCGCCAAAATTTTATTCACGGGGTGATTTTCTCGCGACGGACAATTTTCATTGCCGCAATAAAACATCGGCGCACGCTCCTTGAACTTGTGCACAAAAATCGTTGAGCCGCACACCTTGCAATTTAACGCTTGCGGTTCGTCCCACGTCGCAAAATCACACGACTTGCAGCAGTAAAAAATTCGTCCGCGATTTAATGTACGCTTCGCCAACTGACCGCCGCATTTCGGACATTTTTTATCCAGCGGCTCAAGCAAGGGTTTGGCATTTTTACATTCGGGATAACCTGAACATGCAAGGAACGTGCCGTATCGACCGTGACGAATCAACATTTTGCGGCCGCACTTCTCGCAAACTTCATCAGATTCAACGACGGGTTCATTTTGCGGTTGAGCATCTTCGCCGAGTGAAGCCATTGCCTCATCGAACGCCGCGTTGAACATCGCGCAGTAATTTTCAATCACGTTGAGTTTTTTAGCATTGCCCGCTGCAATTTCATGAACTTTGACGTTGACCGCGTTGTAAGCCGTCGCGCTGAAAACTTCGTCAAAAAATCCGTCGAGAGCCTCAAGGACACGTTGCCCCAACGCAGTAATTTTGTAAGTCGAATCCTCCGCCACGATATACTTGCGCTTGATGAGACTGGCAATGCCGCCCGCATAAACGTCCGCCCAATCGACTTTGAGCTTGTCGAATTTCGCCATCAAAGCCAAATCGTTCGTCGAGCCGTCAAGTTTAATCTTCGCGGAAGGATTTTTCTCCGTGAGGCAATTGTAAATCAATTCGTAGAGTTTGAACTGATACTCCGTCAAAAATTCTTGTACGACTATCGGTTCGCGGCGTTCACTCGTCAAGGAAATTTCTTTGTCATGCGGAAAAGTTATCAGCCCCGCCCAACCGTCGGAAGAAAAATTCATGCCCTCATAAAGTTGTTCGGCTATAAATCTTGTCCGCGCCGCCGAAAAGTTTAATTCTTTTGCGGCCAGTTCTTGAAGTGCCGTCAACGTCAAATTTTTCCCGACCGTGAAAGTTTTTTGCGCAATTGGTTCAGCGATTAACTTCAGCAACATTGCGCGAAATCTGCCTACCTTCACGCCGCGCCAAATTTTTCGTTCAAGATATTCTCCGACTTTGTGGCTGACGTATTTATCGATAATTTGCTTTGCTTGGAAGGCGTCCGCTAAATTTTCGTTAATCGGTTGCGCGTCAGTGAACGCCGCCTTGAAAGTTGCCTTAGTCAACTCGTCAAGCAAAATCCTGCAGCGTGAATTTGGATTGATGCCGAAAATTTCACAGCATTGCCGCGCTAAAAATTCGCCTTGCGCATCGGGATTCGTCGCCAAAAAAATTCTTCGGGCGTTTAAAGTTTCTTTCCTCAATTCGGCAAGCAACGAACCTTTACCGCGCACCGTGATATAATCCGGCTGATAATTTTCGTCCACGCCGATTCGACTTTTGGGCAAATGCTTCAAGAAACCGTCCGTCGACAGCACCGAATAATTTCGCCCAACAAATTTTCTTAGTGTCCGTGCCTTCGCAGAACTCTCGACAAGCACCACTGATTTTAAAATTTTTCCTGCCACGTGTTTAACCTCCGTTGTTAAGGAACAAGGAATAAGGAACAAGGAACAAGTTTAACTCCCTAATCCCTACTTTCTCTTATATCTTCCCGCCTCTTCGACGATGTAATTTTTCATTTCCAAATCAAGCATGATGTTCGGCAACTCACTCGGATCTAATTCCTCGACCGCCATTAAAATTTCGTCGTCCGTGATGAATTTGTCGGACGGAATAATTTCAAAAACTTTTGCCGCGACGCCCTCAAGGTCAGTCGGATTGGGCTTCGGCTTGACGGGTTTTAATTCGACAGATTGCTCCGATTTATTTTTCAGCTGCGGAATGGCAATGTCATATTCGTCCAAAACATCCGCCGCACTTTTAATCAGCGTCGCCCCGGCACGAATCAACTCGTTGCAACCTTTGCTTTTCTCCGCGTAAATGTCTCCGGGGATTGCGAAAACGTCACGATTATATTCAAGGGCGTATTTCGTCGTGAGAAGCGCACCACTTTTTTTGCCGGCCTCGACAATGATAACGCCTCGACTAAGCCCCGCAATAACTCTGTTGCGTGATGGAAAAGTTCCCTGATTAGGCGGAAGTTGCGGAGGAAATTCGCTGAGGACGACGCCGTTTTCAGTAATCTCCTCGAAAAATTTTCTCTTATAACTGCGGAAGGCAATTTCTATTCCGCAACCCAAAACTGCAACAGTCCGGCCGGATTTCAATGCGCCGCGGTGAGCAAAAGAATCAATGCCGCGAGCCGCCCCGCTGACTATGGTAAAGCCGACTGCGGCCAGCTGTTCGCCCAACTCCAACGCGACGTTCTGACCGTAAGACGTATTTTCCCGTGAACCGACAATCGCAATCCTCTGCGCGAGCGGTTCCAATTTGCCGCGATAGTAAAAAAACATTGGCGGAACATCTTTATCAAGCTCCTTGAGAATCGGCGGATAATCTTCGTCGAGAAATGAGCAAAGGTTAAATTCGTGCCGCTCACAATAACTGAAAAGTTTTTCCGGCGCATTGGGATGTTTGCCGCGGAAGGAAATAAAAGCATTCAACGCTTTGGGCATAATTCCCGCGTGAATCAAATCGTCAATGTCGGCCGACCACGCAGCCTTTGCACTTTTGCAAAAATCCATGAGCTTTTTAATACTCTTGTTGCCGAAACCATCTGCGCCACCCATTGCCGCCATATAATACTTTTCCACGACGCTTGACCTCCCGCGCCGTATAATATCATAAATTTTTTTCAGTGCAAATTTTTATCGTCAAGTGACAAAAAAATTTTAGCGTGGTATACTTGCCAAAAAATTTCGGGAGGCGTCATGAATAAAAAATATTTTTACTTTCAGCCGCAATACGTCAGCAAATTCAAATGTGACGGCTCCAAATGCGGCGGGAAATGTTGCAAGCACGGTTGGAATATTTTTGTTGACGTGAAGACTTTTGAGCAATATTCGCGGCTTGAGGAAGTTGCTCCGCATGTAAAATTTGATTCGGAGAAAAATAATTATGTCATTGTGCTTGACGAAAAAAAATCGTGCCCGTTCGTCACGGAAGATAATTTGTGCGGGCTTCAGCTCAAGTACGGTGAAAAATTTTTGTCGTCAACTTGCGCAACGTATCCGCGAATCACGAACGATTTCGGATATTTTTTGGAGCGGACGTTGACTTTAAGTTGCCCCGTAGCGGCGGAATTGATTCTATTTGAGCGCGAACCGATGAAATTTGAATTTGTCGAAGTGCCGAAAGAAATTCATTCGCCCGCAGGAAAAATTTTCGTGCAGAGAATCGAAGCTACCGACAAACTCAAAAAAATTTTAATCGACTTGCAAGTTGCGATGATTTCGATTTTGCAGGAACGCACGCTTTCAATCGATCAAAGATTAATCGTGCTGGGATTTTTCTTGGACAGATTTGACGAGATTTTTTCGGCAGAAATTTTCGACGAGGAAGAGTTCAGGAAATTAATCGCGGCTTATGAGTCGAAAAAATTTTTGACGGAACAAGTGCCGTTGATGTTGCGAAGCGTGACTTTCGACGAGGAAAAATTTCAGCGGTTAATACTCGATCTGCTGGAAAAAGTTTTTGATGAGGAAGATAATCCGTTGGACAAGGGGATTTTGAACGTCGCCGAAAATGTCATCAAGCGCATATCCGAAAAGAAAATTTTTCTCGCGGAGTATTCGCCATTCTTGGAAAATTTTTTGGTCAACAAGCTGTTCATGAATATTTTTCCGTGGAAGGTTGAGGGGAGCATTGCGCAGAATTTTGCCGCCTTTGTAATCGAATACAAAATTTTTGAGATGATAATTTTTTCCGAGGCTATCAAAGGTTCCGTCAGCAGAAAAATTTTGATTGATTTGGCGGACAAGTTCACGACAAAATTTGACCACACTCAAGAGTACAAGACGAAAATTTTTAATTACTTCAAGGGCGCGGACGATATTTGGAATTTTATGAACGGTCTGCTTGAAGGGAGAGATTGAAATGATAACGCCGGAACTTTTAGCGCGGATAAATGAATTGGCGCGCAAGAAACGTACAATCGGTTTGACTGATGAAGAGCTTGCCGAGCAAAAGGAACTGTACAAAATTTATTTGGCGGCGATACGCGGGCAAGTGACGAGTTTGCTGGAGAGCATAGAAATTGTTGATGTGGAGGTAAAAAAATGAATACAGTCGGATTTATCGGCGGAGGTGCGCTGGCTGAATCAATCGTTCGCGGCATTTGCGGTAAAGTTTTTGCGCCGAGTGATATTTTTATTTCGGAAATCAGAGCGGCGCGTTGTGAGGAGCTAATCAACCGCTATGGCGTCAAAGCTTCGACAGACGCTGATTTTGTTGACGCGGTGGACTTGCTGATTGTCGCCGTCAAACCTAAAGACGCTGAAAAAACTTTTGCCGCGTTGCAGAATAAAATTCCCGCCACGACGATTATCACTTACACGGTTGCGGGCTTGAAATTGGCGGCGGTCGAAAAATTTTTCCCTGAAAACAAAATCGTGCGAATCATGCCCAACGTCGCAGTTTCGGTCGGTGAGAGCATGACGGCTTACACGCTCAATGAAAATGCCGCATCAATCGGAGAGACGATAAAAAATTTCTGGTCGACATTGGGACGGGCGGTTGAGGTTGAGGAAAAATTGATGGACGCGGTGACGGGCTTGAGCGGTTCGGGGCCGGCATATGCGTTTTTGATGATTGACGCGCTTTCGGACGGCGGAGTTGCAGCAGGTCTTCCAAGGGCGCAGGCGATTGAACTTGCAGCACAAACACTTTTGGGCGCGGCTAAAATGGTTTTGACTTCAGGTGAACACCCCGACGTTTTGCGCGATAAAGTCACCAGTCCTGCCGGCACGACGATTGAGGGCGTCAGAGTTTTGGAGCGCGGCGGTTTCAGGAGTGCTTTAATTGAAGCTGTCCTTGCCGCCACTGAAAAATTTAGGAACTAGTTGCTAGCTGCTAGTTCCTAGTTCCTAGTTCTAAAACGGAGGAATTTTCATGAGCATATTCCAAAAAATTTTTACGACGGAAGGCAGATTGAATCGCGCCCGCTATATAAAGTATATGGTGATTTTTGCACTTTGCATGGCGGCGGCGAAGTTCACAATGTCTTGCATAGCGACACTTCTCACGGGTGATCCGGAAGGCGGTCTCGTCATGGCAATCACATTGGTTTTGGCAGTCATCGCGGGCACGGGCAATGTCCTGATGATGATTCGACGCGTTCACGATTTGGGCAAGAGCGGCTATTTTGTATTGCTGGCATTTGTTCCCATAATCGGGATAATTTTTTCGATTTATCTTCTGTGCGCGCCGGGACAAGTCGGTTGGAATGAATATGGCGCAGACCCGCTTGACGGTTAGGAGTTAGGAGGTAGGAGTGAGGAGTTTAAACCTATTCCTTATTCCTTAGAAAGTGATATAATCAGTAAAATTTTTGAAAGGAGAAATTTTTATGGGCATGGGGAAATTTCTTTTCGACCTGCACCGCTTCGGTTATTTCTACAACCGAAATGCCGACAGCTTAATCAGCGGGACTTCAGGCGACGACATCATTGACAATGACGGCGAAAACTCCACGCTTAACGCCGGCGCGGGAAATGATGAAATTGACAACAACGGTGCTTATTCGGTCGTCAACGGCGGCGAGGATAACGATACCATTAACAACGACGCTCAATACTCCACTCTTAACGGCGCCGCCCGAATTAGCTTCTAGCTGCTAGTTTCTAGCTGCTAGTTGCTAATTAGGGCGGCGCGGGCAATGATACAGTTTTTCTTTGGTATAACAAAAGAGTTACGGTTAACGGCGGCGATGGCGACGATGTTCTTGACAACTGGTCAGATGGTCATGTCACGTTCACCGGCGGCTTGGGCAATGACACCATTTTCAGTGCCGGCAAAACTTTGATTCAATACGCCAATGGTGACGGCAACGATTATATTACAGGCTTCGGCGATAATAGCAAGCTTTCAATCAGCGGCGCACCTTACTCGATTGAAAGAACCGGCGACGATAATTTTGACGATGTGATTATCACGGTGGGCGACGGGAAAATTACTATCGAAGGCGCAGAGTGGATGATGTCCTCCCTTAACATTATCGGGACACTTGAGGGCGGCGAAATACCACACCCGCTGAAGATTCGACATATTTAACCGTGACTGATTCGACTTCTTCGCCCGTGACGATAAGTTCTGCGGTTGAAACGGTTGATGCCGCCTCAAGGACGAAAGCTATCAGAATCAACGGAAATGCGCTTGCCAATTCTATCGTCGGTGGCAGCGGCAAGGATACACTTTATGGCGGAGCTGGCAATGATACGATTTTGGGCAACGTCGGTGACGATAAAATTTTTGGTGACGCGGGCAATGATTCCTTGAATGGCGGAGACGGTGCGGACGTTTTCATTTACACGGGCGGCAAAGACGTTGTCCAAGATTACAAGGCGGAAGATTTAATTTCAATCGCGGGGACGGCTCAAGTTACGACGAGTGGCAATGATGTAATCTTCACAATCGGCACGGGCAAAATTACCGTCAAAAATGCGGCGGATAAAATTATTTCTTACGTCGACGCCGAAGACGAGCACACTTATCCGACGGCAACTGACGTGCGCATTAACGGCAAAACTATTACGCTTACGGAAAGTTACATGGAAGACGCCTTCGACCTCAAAAATTACGACAGCACATTGCAGACCATGGACGCTTCCGCAGTTCAACACGACCTCTCTATCATGGGCAACAAACTTGCCAACAGCATTGTCGGTTCCGCGCAGAACGACATTATCGACGGTGGCGCGGGCAATGATAAATTATTTGGCGGTGACGGTGCCGATACTTTTATTTTGAGCGCGGGCAAGGATTCGATTTTCGACTACAACGAAGACGACGATATTATTCAATTCGGCGCGAAGACCCCTACCATTTCGACGACTAAAGCCGGTCACGTGATTTTCAAAATCAGCAACACTCAAACTGTCACGGTTAAAGACGGCGTCGGGAAAATTATTCGTTACACCGTGGGCGGCGAAGAGAAAACTTATCCCGAAACCGTCAAATTCAATGCGGCGGGCACTGCGGCAAGTCTCCTGTCGGCATATTCCAAAGACACTTTCGACATTGCGGATTGGGGCGACTATGCGGGAAGTGTCAAAACCATTAATGCCGCGCAAGTTGTCCACGACCTCACAATAACCGCCAATAAACTTGCCAATCGGATTATCGGTAGTGAAGAAAATGATTACATCGAAGGGCTTGCAGGCAAGGATACAATTTTGGGCGGAGATGGTAACGACACGATTTATGGCGGCAAGGGTAATGATTCATTGAGTGGCGGAGACGGTGCAGATATTTTCATTTACACCACAGGTGACGGCAACGACGTTATCACCGACTATGCGGAGGCAGATAAAATTTCTATCGTGTCGGACAGGGCATTTAAGATTGCAAGATTGCAAGTAACTGGCAATCTTGCAATCTTGCAATCTTGCAATCTGAAAAAATTATTCCACCGGCACTAATTATTACCCAAATGCACCGGAGCCGATAACTGTTGACGGCAAGGGCGTCACGATTCGCGCAAATTATGAGGCGGCGAGTTATACGGCTACAAGTTCAATCGTGACTATCGACGCGTCCGAAACCAATCACGACCTGCGACTTATGGGCAACGGTTTAGCTAATGACATTTACGGCGGCTACGGCAATGACGAACTTTGGGGCGGCGAAGGTTCCGACACTTTCATTTACAAGAGCGGTCACGGTAAAGATGTTATCTACGGCTTCAGCGACGAGGACGCTTTGACGTTCAATAATCTGACGTTCACGACGAGTTATAAAGATGACGCGATAGTTTTCAAGGTCGGCACTACTGCCAACGCCATAACCTTGAAGGATTTCACTGCCACGACATTTAACATTGACGGCAAGGCTTACAAAATCAGCAGCTCTTCGTTGGTCAAGACATCGTAAACCGTCAGATAATGTAATGTTGACAAGACAACCGCGGGAATATATCATTTGCGACGTTGATTATATTCTCGTGGAGGTTTTTTGATGAAAAAATTTACCGTTCGTGAATTGACTTTTGCCGCAATGTTCGTAGCACTGATAGTAATCGGAACCTTCGTAAGAATCCCTGTCGGCGAAGACTATTACACTTTGCAATTTTTATTCACACTGCTGGCGGGATTGGTTTTGGGCGAGAAACTCGGAACTTCTGCCACGGCAGCATATGTTTTACTGGGCTTGCTCGGAGTACCGGTATTTGCCAGCGGCGGCGGCATTGCATATCTTTTCCAGCCGACTTTCGGTTATTTAATCGGTTTTATTTTGCAAGCATGGTTTTGCGGAAGATTTTCAAGGATAATTTCCGACGTGACGTTCAAAAATTTATTGCTGATAAATCTCGGCGGCATGTTGATAGTCTACTTAATCGGAATGGCTTGGTTTTATATCGTCTCAAATTTCGTAATCGACACGCCGATAGCCTTTTGGACGATGATTTTCTACAGCTTTGTCCTGCAGGTCGTGCCCGACGGATTACTTTGTGTTATAGCAGCGGCATTGGCTCTGCGATTAAAAAAATCAAATTTATGGTTGTGATTGAAATGAGCAAGAAAATTTTTGTGACGGGCACGGGCACTGATGTCGGCAAAACTTTCGTGACGGCTTTGATGATTAAAAAATTACGTGACGCGGGAATTTCTGCGGGATATTACAAGGCGGCGGCTTCCGGTGATGAAATAGAAAATATTCCTTCCGACGCGTTCTATGTGAAAAAAATTTCGGGCTTGAATTGCGACATGAAAAATTTCGTCTCCTATTCCTACACCGAATCGGTTTCACCTCATCTGGCGGCAAAAATTTTTAATCGCCCGATAGAATTTTCCGTGGTTAAGAGAGATTTTGAGGCGGCGGAGAAATGCTTTGATTTTCTGACGGTCGAAGGTAGCGGCGGGATAATTTGTCCTCTGCGCTTCGACAACAAAATTTTAATGCAAGGCGACGTGATTAGGGAATTGAATTTATCTGTCGTGGCAGTCGTTGATTCCAAACTAGGTGAAATTAATTCTGCCGTGTTGACTGTTGAGCATTTAATTGCAAAAAAAATTCCCGTCAAAGGTCTGATATTCAACCGCTTTGATGAGAAAAATTTGTTGCATGTCGACAACAAAGACGTTATCGAGAAAATTACAAAGTTGCCCGTGATTGCGACGGTCAAGAAAAATTCTTCCGAACTTGATATTGCAATCGAAAAATTGACAGCTCTTTACGATTAATCCCTGACCGGGGATTTTTTTATTTGACTTTAAAGATATAACTGATAAACTACAAGCGAGGTGAAATCAAATGCTTAAAATCAGACCGCGCAGGTTGCGGCTCAATGAAAATCTGCGCTCAATGATTCGTGAAACAAATTTAGACGTGAAAGATTTAATTTATCCGCTGTTCGTAGTGGCGGGCGAAAATGTTCGCGAGGAAATTCCGTCAATGCCTGACTGCTATCATCTGTCCGTTGATAATGCCGTTGAGCTTGCCAAGAAAATTTCTGCGCTGGGAATACCCGCCGTTGAAATTTTTGGTTTGCCCGAATACAAGGACGAAATCGGCTCAAGTGCCTGGGATATGAAAAGTCCCGTTCAACGCGCCATTGCCGCAATAAAAAAAGCCGTCCCCGAATTGATTATCATCGGCGACGTTTGCCTCTGCCAATACACCAATCATGGTCACTGCGGTAAACTTTGCGGCCATTATGTCGACAACGACGAGACCTTGAAACTTTTGCAGAAAGTAGCCGTCAGTCAAGCTGAAGCGGGCGCGGATATTATTGCTCCCTCCGACATGATGGACGGGCGCATTGCCGCAATCCGTGACGCCCTCGACGCGAAAAATTTTATCAACGTGTCAATCATGAGCTATGCCGTAAAATACGCGTCGGCTTATTACGGCCCTTTCAGAGATGCGGCGGATTCGGCTCCTCAATTCGGCGACAGGAAGCAATATCAAATGGATTTTGCCAACAGTCGCGAAGCCCTCAAGGAAGTTGAATTGGATTTGGCGGAAGGTGCCGACATCATCATGATTAAACCCGCGCTTGCATATCTGGATATCGTCAGCCGCGTCCGCGAGAAAATCAATCGCCCCGTCGCAGTTTACAATGTCAGCGGCGAATATGCGATGGTTAAGGCGGCGGCCGCTAACGGTTGGATTGATTACAAGCGCATTGTCGTAGAAAACTTGACCGCGATGAAGCGTGCCGGTGCTGATATGATTATCACCTATCACGCCCTCGACGCGGCTCAATGGCTTTGAGGTTTTGATATGAGTGTTATTGAAGTCAGCGGGCTGAAAAAATCTTTCGGAGATTTTAACGTTCTGCGCGGAATTGATTTGACGGTTGAGGCGGGCGAACGCATTGCAATTATCGGAGGTTCCGGTTGCGGCAAAAGTGTATTTTTGCGTTGCCTGGAATTACTCGAAACTCCCGACGGCGGGAAAATTTTTATCGACGGCGAAGAACTCACTGCCCCCAACGTCGACATTGACAGAATCCGCCGCAAGCTCGGTATGGTCTGGCAGAAATTTAATCTCTTCACGCATATGAACGTAATGGAAAATTTAACCGTTGCGCCGATTAAACTTTTGGGCATGACGAAAGATGAGGCTCGTGAAAAGGCAATGAACTTGTTGGCGACGGTCGGCTTGACATCAAAGGCGGACGCTTACCCCGAATTTTTATCGGGCGGACAACAACAGCGTATCGCGATTTGCCGAAGTTTGATGATGAAACCGAAAGTGCTTCTGTTTGATGAGCCGACAAGTGCCCTTGATCCGACGATGGTCGGTGAAGTTTTAGCGGTTATTCGTATGCTTGCCAAGCAGGATTTGACGATGATAATCGTAACACACGAAATGAATTTTGCCCGCGAAGTTGCCGACAGAATTTTATTTTTTGCGGACGGTGTGATTTATGAGCAAGGCACGCCTGCAGAAATTTTTGATGCGCCGAAACTTCCCAAGACGATTGCATTTATCAACAAACAAAAATATTTTTCCTACGAGATTACGGAACGCGCCTTTGACTTACCGAAAATGCAGGGCGGCATTCAGTTTTTCGCGGAAAAATACGGCTTGAGTTTGCGCAAGACGAATCGTCTGCAGTTGTGTTGCGAGGAATTGATTTACGAAATGCTGGACAATGCTTGCGAGGGCGACGCCGTTCAAATTTCTCTGGACGTGACTTATGCCGAGATAGACAACAGCGTTGAGATAAAATTTACCTGCGCGGGCAAATCGTATAATCCTCTGGACAAAAATTTTGACGACTTCGACGAAGAGAATTTGGGCGCGGCGATTTTGCATAACCTTTCCCAAAATTATTCTCACGAGTACACCGAAGGCGTCAACAAAATTAGTTTCACAATGACTTGATTTTAAGGAACAAGTTTTAATTCCTCATTCCTAATTCCTAATTGATAAAAACCGCCAGCAAATAATTTCGCCGACAATCCAACCGAGTATCGACGCAAGCAATCCCCGCCAGCCCATATAATATGTACACGCCGACATAATCGGGACAAGAATTATCAGCTTGACAATCGCCTTGAGGTGTCGGCGCAAAAATTTTTTCCACGGATAACTTTTAATGCGGCTCCAATTTGCGCACAAACACCAGCCGATACCGTAGCCGAGCATTGACGTGAATAAACCTTGCCATCCTCTGTGGCAGAAACCGTAAACTCCGAAGGGAATAAAAAATAAAATCAAAAATCCCGTCTTGCCGATTCGCCTGAAAAATTTTTTCATGATGTCACCTCATCTCAAGTTTCGTTTAACGCGTTTTCGGTCGCGGAAAAATGTTATCAGTTCATGAAGTGACAGCCCCATAACAATTCCCGTAAAAATATGCAACCAATTAACGCTGTCGTCGCGGACGAGCAGAATTGTAATCACGACCAAAAATACCGCGTCCAGTATAAGATAAATATTCATGATTCGTCACTCCTTATCGCCGAGAAAATTTTTTCCCGCGCAGATATTTTCCGAAGAGCGGCTCCAAATAATAAACCGCTATTGCACATACCACACCTGAAAACCAATCGTTCCAATGAATGGGAGTGCTACCGAAAATTATTTTGATTACGAACGTTATCAAAGTGAGCAAACAAAATATTCTCAATACAAAAATCAGATTCATTTTAATCACCTGCTGAAATTATTTGCGGCAATTATAACAGAAAAATTTTTTTACGTCGATAAAAATTTTTTTGACAAGGCGGCGGCAGATAAATATAATGCATTGTATTCAAGTTCAGTACTTTAATTCGGAGGTTTGGACATGAAGAAATTTTTTTTACCGTTTATGCTGATGATTTTTCTGATAACGGGTTGCGGAGGAGGTCAAGATTCAAAAGACATTAACAGTTCTGCATACAAAGGAACATTGGTAATCGGCGTTGACGACGAATATGCGCCTTTCGGTTTCAGGGACAAAAATGGCGAACTTGTCGGCTTCGATATCGACCTTGCAAAAGAGGCTGGCAAGCGTATGGGCGTCAAGTTTGAATTCAAGCCGATTGATTGGAACAATAAAGAAAATGAGCTTGATTCCGGCAGAATCGATTTGATTTGGAACGGGCTGGACATTACTCCCGAACGTGAAGAGCGTATCCTTTACACCAAGCCTTACATGGACAATCGCCAAATTCTTTTGAGCAAGAAGAGTGCCAATTTTCAATTCATCTCCGAACACGATTTGGCGGGAAAAATTGTCGGTACTCAAGCCGGCTCAAATTCCGAAGATTACATTGCCTCAAATAAAAAGCTTCTGGAAAGTTTTAAGGACTTCAAAACCTACGCCACGTTCAAGCAGGCCTTTGCTGATTTGACGGACGGGAAAGTTGACGTGCTGATTGTCGACGAGTTGGCGGCGCATTACGAAATGAGCAAAATCCCGCGCAAGTTTGAAGTAACTGAAGTGACAATCGGCCCCGCTACCGGAATCGGTATCGGCTTCCGCAAAAGTGATGTGGCGTTGCGTGACAGGGTTCAAAAAGTTTTTGATGAAATGCTCAAGGACGGCACTGCAAAGAAAATTTCCGAGGAATGGTTCCAGGCCGACTTACTTAAGGCAAAATGATAGGAGGGTTCAGCATGAAAAAACTTCTTCTACTGTTCATGCTGATGATTTTTTTGATAACGGGTTGCGGCAGTCAGAGTTCAAAGGACATTAACAGTGCTACATATAACGGAAAATTGGTAATCGGCGTTGATGACGAATACCCGCCATTTGGTTTCAGGGATAAAAACGGTGAGCTTGTCGGCTTCGATATCGACCTTGCCAAAGAGGCCGGTAAGCGTATGGGCGTCAAGTTTGAATTCAAGCCGATTGACTGGAATAATAAAATAACCGAGATTGAATCCGGCAACATTGATTTGATTTGGAACGGACTCGACATTACCGCCGCGAGAAGAGAACATATGATTTTCACCAAGCCTTACATGGACAATCGCCAAATTCTTCTCGTCAAGAAAAGCGATAATTTTCATTTCACTTCCGTACATGACTTGTCGGGAAAAGTCGTCGGAACTCAAGCCGGCTCCTACTCCGAAGATTACATTACCTCGAATAAAAATCTTCTGGACAGTTTTAAGGACTTCAAAACCTACGCAACATTTATGCAAGCTTTTGTCGATTTGACGGACGGGAAAATTGATGTGCTGGTTGTCGATGAATTGGTTGCGCATTACGAGATGAACAAAATTCCGCGCAAGTATGAAGTGATTGAAATAACCGTCGGCCCCGTCACAGGAATCGGTATCGGTTTCCGCAAGAGTGATTCAGCGTTGCGTGACAGGGTTCAAAAAGTTTTCGACGAGATGATTAAAGATGGTACTGCGAAGAGAATTTCTGTGAGGTGGTTTCAAGCCGACTTAATTAAGCCGAGATGATTTTGTTTTAAAGATTTAAGGAGGGCTTTCAGCATGAAAAAACTTCTTTCACTGCTCATGCTGATAATTTTAATGACCGGTTGCGGAGGCGAAAAAAATTCCGGAGATACTCACAGCATGAAACATAGCCACACACTTGTTGTCGGTATTGATGAATTCGCGCCATTCAGTTTCACTGACGAGAGCGGGCAAGTTGTCGGCTTTGATGTCGACCTCGCAAGAGAGACTGCAAAGCATATGGGCGTTGAGTTGGAATTTCGGATGATTAATTGGAGTGACAAGGAGCATGAAATTACGTCCGGCAATATCGACATGATTTGGAACGGCTTGGACATCATGGACGAGTACAAGAAATTTATGATTTTCAGCAAACCTTACATGGACAATCGCCAAATTATCATGGTCAAAAAGGGCAATCCTAAAAATATTAATTCCGTGGGCGATTTGGAGGGAAAAAATGTAGCCGCGCAAGCCGGTTCAAATGCGGAATTTTTAGTTAACGAGGACGCTTACTTAAAGGACAGTTTAAAAAATTTTTATACTTATCCCACAATCGGTGAGAGTTTTGCGGGATTGGATACAGGCGATGTTGACGCGCTGATTATCGATGAAATTGCCGCGCGTTATGAAATATCCAAGCACCCTGACATGTTCGAGACGGTCGAAGTTACGATTGGTTCCGGCACGGAATACGGTGTCGGCTTCCGCAAAAACAATACCGAGTTGCGCGATAAAGTTCAAACGGCTTTTGACGCTATCGTTAGGGACGGCACTGCAAAGAAAATTTCGGAGAAATGGTTTCAAGCAGATTTAATTAAATTACGGAGGTAAATTTCAGATAAGGGGGTCTTTTCAGCATGAAGAAAATTTTTGGGCTGTTCATGCTGATAATTTTTTTAATTACGGGCTGCGGCAATTCCAACAAAGTTGATAAACTCGTTATCGGGATTGATGACGAATTCGCGCCGATGAGTTTTCACAATGAGCAAAACGAACTTGTCGGCTTTGAGGTTGATCTTGCAAGAGAGGCTGCAAAACGTCTGGGTGCCGAGATTGAATTCAAACCGATATCTTGGCAACATAAGCGAGAAGAGATTACTTCGGGCAGTGTCGACTTGATTTGGAACGGGCTTGACATTACCGACAAGCGCAAGGAGTATATGATTTTCAGCAAGCCGTACATGGAAGACCGCCAGATTCTTTTGGTGAGGGAGGACAGTGATTTGGATATTCATTCCGAAGGCGACCTGGCAGGTAAAATCGTCGGCACTCAAGCCGGCTCAACGTCTGATGATTATATCAATCAAAATGCCGAACTTAAAGGCAAGCTCAAGGATTACAAGACTTACGAAAAATTCATTGAGGCTGCCGAGGCTTTGAATAGCGGTGAGATTGAAGTCATTGTCTGCGACGAAATTATTGCCCGCTACGAGATGAACAATCACCCGAATCAATTCAAGATAGTCAACGTGAGAGTCGGTAACATTGCCGATACGGGCATTGGTTTCCGCAAAGACAATGCCGCCCTTCGCGACGAAATTCAAACCGTTTTTGATGAGATGGTTGAGGACGGTACCGCGCAGAAAATTTCTCAAAAATGGTTCCAAGCCGACTTAATAAAAACGTGGTGAGGGGCTTTCATTTAGTTTTCAAAAAGACTTGCAATGAAAGTTTTGATAAAGTATAATTCAACGCGGTTATTAAAAATTTTTTAGGAAGGATGTTTTCGAGTTATGAAAAAAATTTTTATGGCGGTGCTGTTGCTCGTGACGATGATATTCGCGGGTTGCGGCGGTGGAGGAAATGAGCCGGCTAAAACTGACGGTAACGCCAAGAAAATGGACAAGATTACAATCGGGCTTGACGACGAATATGCGCCGATGGGTTTCAAAAATGAGCAAAATGAAATTGTTGGCTTCGACGTCGACCTTGCCAAAGAGGCTGCAAAACGTCTGGGCACGCAGGTTGAATTCAAAGCTATTGACTGGAACAGCAAAGAGGCTGAACTTAAGAGCGGCCGCATTGACATTATCTGGAACGGCTTGGACATCACGCCCGAACGCCAGCAAAATATGTTGTTCAGTGATCCGTACATGGACAATCGCCAAATCGTCTTCGTGAAGAAGGGCAACGATCAGGGTATTGCGGCGGAAACTGACCTTGCCGGTAAAAATGTCGGTACGCAGGCCGGTTCCACTGCCGAGGCTTACATTGACGGCAACGAGGCTCTCAAAACTTCCTTTGCGAGCTTCAAGACTTATGGCGATTATGTCAGCGCGTTCATGGACTTGGAAAACGGCAGGATTGATGCGCTTGTCTGTGATGAAATTGTCGGACGTTATGCTATGAGCAAGCAGGAAAACCAATTCGACGCGCTTGACGTGGCTGTCGGCCCCATAACTCAATTTGGTATTGCTTTCCGCAAGGAAGATACCGAACTGCGCAATAAGGTTCAGAAAGTTTTCGATGAAATGGTTAAAGACGGTGCAGCAGGAAAAATTTCCGAGCAATGGTTCGGTGCTGACCTCCTCAAGAAAAAATAATTGTTAAGGAACAAGGAACAAGTGCTAAGGAACAAGTGAAAAAACTTATTCCTTGTTCCTTATTCCTTGTTCCTTAGCAAACAGTGACCGCCGCCGTGTTAGTGATTAGTGATTAGTTATTAGTGATTAGAAAAAATCTTTTCACTAACCGCTAACCACTAACCACTAAGTCGGGGGGAGTTAGGGAATATCTGTTATGGAAAAATTTTTCGATATGACGCTTCTCATTTTGGAGGGCGCAGAAGTCACGCTGGAAATTTTCTTCGTGACTTTAATTTTGAGCTTGCCAATCGGAGCACTGGCGGCGTTGGGGAGGATTTCGAGTTTCGCGCCGCTAAGATACTTAATGGAGTTTTACGTCTGGATAATGCGCGGTACCCCGCTGATGTTGCAGTTGCTGTTCGTATATTTCGCCCTGCCGATGGTCGGAGTAATGTTGCCGGACGTGGCGGCGGCTCTGCTGGCATTCACACTCAACTACGCGGCGTACTTTGCAGAAATTTTCCGCGCAGGCATTCAAGCGATACCTAAAGGGCAATACGAAGCGGCTAAGGCTCTCGGACTCAAGCATTGGCAAATGATGCGTTATGTAATCTTCCCGCAAGTGCTGCGCGTCGTACTGCCGCCAATCTCCAACGAAACTATAAACCTCGTCAAGGACACGTCGCTGATTTATATCTTGGCGATGAACGATTTGTTGAGGGTGGCGCGGACGATTGTCCAACGTGAATTTGACATGACACCATTTGTAATCGCGGGCGCATTCTATCTTGGAATGACTGCGGTGCTCACGTGGATGTTTAAGAAACTCGAAAAACGTTACGGATCATACGAAACTTAGTGGTCAGGTAGAGTGGAATAAGTTGACGCTCAACCGTGGTGTTTAATGACTTTTATATTTTAAATCTACTTTTTCTTTGCGCGTCAATTTAGCGTGAGAGCTGTTAGCTAGTAGCTGGTAGCTAGAAGCTAAAAGGCTCAGTGCGCGGACGTGGCCGTCATCCTTGACGGCCTCAAGGATTTCTTTATTCAATACGACCTAGTTTCTACAAAGTGATTAGTGATTAGTGATTAGAGGAGGCTTTAGATTGATTAGGAAAATATTGCTGAGTCTCCTCATTTTGATTGCGGCGACTTCAGCGGTTCATGCGGCGGAACAAAATTTTAACGAGCGGAAAGCTAATCTCGCCGAAGTCAGCGCAATTCGTGTCGGCTATGGTTCCGGCACAATTCGTATCGTCGTCGACGTTACAAAGAAAGTTGAATTTGTCGAATCTTACGCCGAAAATCCCTCGCGCATGATTATCGACCTGAAAAACTCGTGGCTTAGTCCAAGTGCTCAACGCGAAATTGAATTGAAATCTTTGGCGGCGAAAAAAATTCGTGTCGGGCAATTCAATTCTACGACCGTCCGAATTGTTATCGAGACTATGGCGGACACAAAACCGTTTCATCTTGACGGCGGCCCCAAAGGTCATCGGTTCGTTATCGACGTCGGCAATTCAAACTTCAAAGCCAATCCCGAAATGAACAGGGGTCAAGATAGAGCTAAGCAAGAGGCTGAATTAAAAGCTCGTCAAGAGGCTGAATTAAAAGCTCGTCAAGAGGCTGAATTAAAAGCTCGTCAAGACGCTGAATTAAAAGCCCGTCAGGAGGCTGAACTTAAAGCTCGTCAGGAGGCAGAACTTAAAGCTCGTCAGGAGGCTGAACTTAAAGCTCGTCAGGAGGCTGAACTTAAAGCCCGTCAAGAGGCAGAATTAAAAGCTAAGCAAGAGTCTGAATTAAAAGCTAAGCAAGAGTCTGAATTAAAAGCTCGTCAAGAGGCTGAACTTAAAGCCCGTCAGGAGGCTGAATTAAAAGCTCGTCAAGACGCTGAACTTAAAGCCCGTCAAGACGCTGAACTTCGCGCTAAAGAGGCTGAATTAAAAGCTAAGGAGGAAGAACTCAAAGCTAGGGAGGCGGAGTTGAAAGCTAAGCAGGAGGCCGAACTTCGCGCTAAAGAGGCTGAACTTCGTGCTAAACAGGAACGTGAACTTAAAGCTAAAGAGGCTGAACTCAAAGCTAAGGAAGAGGAACTCAAAGCTAAAGAGGCCGAACTTAAAGCTAAGCATGAGCGCGAACTTAAGGAACGTCAGGAACGTGAGCTTAAGGAAAAGCAAGAGCAGATAATTAAGGAGCAACGTGAACGCGAAAAGCAGCTTAAGGAAAAGGAAAAGCAAGAGCGTCGTGAGAAGAAGGATAAAGATAAAAAGGATAAAGACAAGGATAAGGACAAAGATAAAGACGACAAGGATAAAGACGACAAGGATAAAGATATCGACCAACCGTTCAATGAATTGGAAAATGAGTTTGACAAAATCACTGCGTTAAGCGGCAAGAAAATCGTTATCGATCCCGGTCACGGCGGAAATGATGCAGGTGCTATCGGGCCGACAGGTGTCATGGAAAAAAATGTCACGCTCAAAGTCGCTCTCGAACTTCGGAGATTGCTTGAGGCTGAAGGCGCGGAAGTTATCATGACACGCGAAACTGACAGAACTGTTTCCGATAAGGGCGCAAAGGCTTCCGACATTGAAGAACTCGGCGCAAGATGTGAGGTTGCAAATCGTAACGGTGCGCATATCTTCATTTCGATTCACGCGGACAGCTTCACACGTCCCGAAGCGCGCGGCACGACCGGTTACTACTACAGCAAAGGTTCCGGCGCAGGTCAAAAGCTTGCCGATTGCATTCGCCGCAATTTGGTTGAACAACTCGGCACTCCCAGTCGCGGAACTCAACCTTGCAATTTCTACGTCGTCAAGCATACCGACATGCCCGCAACTTTGATTGAACTCGGCTTTATCTCCAACAAGGACGAAGAAAAACTTCTCGACTCAAAGGAAGGCGTCCAGAAAGCTGCTCAAGGAATTTTCGACGGCATTGAAGATTATTTCGGTTGATAAAAATAATTAGACTTATGAATCAGTTTAAGTCCCCGTATTGTCGCGGGGATTTTTTTTTGGTATCATAAGCAAAAAATTTTTGGAGGAATTGCAATGAAAATTATTGTGACGGGCGGCGCAGGTTTTATCGGCAGCAATTTCATTTACTACGAACTCAAAAATCACGCCGAAGATAAAATTATTTGCCTGGACAAACTCACTTACGCCGGCAACCTTGAAACTCTCGCAGAAGCTCAAACCAATGAAAATTTTAAATTCGTCCGCGGAGACATTGCCGACCGTGAAAATGTTTATAAACTTTTTGAGGCGGAGAAGCCTGATATTGTCGTCAACTTTGCGGCGGAAAGTCACGTTGACCGCTCAATCGAAGACCCCGAACTTTTCTTGCGCACAAATATTATCGGCACAAGCGTTTTGCTCGACGCCTGCAGGAAATTCGGTATCAAACGTTTTCATCAAGTTTCGACCGATGAAGTTTACGGAGATTTGCCACTCGACCGCCCCGATTTATTTTTCACCGAGACGACAAATTTGCACACATCCAGCCCCTATTCCGCCAGTAAGGCCGCCGCTGATTTGCTCGTCCAAGCCTATCAACGCACATACAAAATCCCCGCGACTATCAGCCGTTGCTCAAATAATTACGGCCGATTTCACTTCCCCGAAAAGTTGATTCCGCTCATGATTATTAACGCCCTCCACGATAAAAAATTGCCCGTCTACGGCAAGGGCATTAACGTCCGCGATTGGCTTTACGTCGACGACCACTGCTCCGCGATTGATTTAATTATCCGCAAGGGCACCGTCGGTGAGGTTTACAATATCGGCGGGCACAATGAGCGCACTAATCTTGAAGTCGTCAAGACGATTTTGAAAATTCTCGGCAAGAGTGAGGACTTGATAGAATTCGTCACTGATCGGAAAGGTCACGACCAACGCTATGCAATCGACCCGACGAAAATTTCCCGTGAGCTTGGTTGGACGCCTCAAACCAAATTCGACGACGGCATTAAACAAACTGTCGCGTGGTATCTGGAAAATCGTGCGTGGTGGGAAAAAATCATCAGCGGCGAATATAAAAATTATTATGCCAAAATGTATGATAACCGTTAAAGGGAAATTTTTATGCCAAAGTACGCAGAGCTTAAGCGCGAACTCAAAAAAGCAGGTTGCTACAAGGAGAGCGAAGGCGGCAATCACGAATGGTGGTTCAGTCCGATAACAAATGAAAGATTTCAAATTGGACGACACGACAGGGAAGAAGTAAAGCCTAAAACAGAAAATAATATCCGTAAACAGGCCGGCGTCCCGAAAAAATACTGAGGAGGGATTTTTATGAAATACGTTTACCCTGCAATTTTTTATCGTGCGATTGAAGGCGGCTATTGCATTGAATTTCCTGATGTCGAAGGCGCAATAACTCAAGCCGATAATATTTATGATGCCTTGGAAATGGCGGAAGATGCTCTTACAGGCATGTTGATTTGTTGGGAAGACTTCAAAGCCGGTAAATCTAAGCTACCGATGAAAAACCGTATTGTTGAGCCGACGCCGATTGATCAAGTCAAAGCCGAACCGGACGAATTTTCGACGAGCGCATTTGTCACGCTGATTAAAGCCGACACCGACGCTTACAGGAAACTTTATCTTAATGAATAAAAAATTTCTGCGCAGCGGCTACACTACGGGAGCTTGTGCGGCGGCGGGAGTTAAGGCGGCGTTGATTTTTGAAACTCGCGGCGAAGTCGTCAAGGAAGTTGAAATTATCGCGCTTGACGGGACGATTCTAAAAATTCCCGTGACCGGTGTCGAAAAAATTTCCGGCGGCATTCGTGCAGAGGTCGTAAAATTTTCCGGCGATGATCCCGACATCACCAATGGCGCATCAGTTTTTACGACGGTGCGCCGCATTGACGGTGATGAAATTATTTTTCGTGCTGGATTGGGCGTCGGACATATCACCAAGGCGGGACTTCAACTGCCGGTCGGTGAACCCGCGATTAATCCCGCTCCCCGCAAGCTGATTCAAAACGTCGCGGCGGAATTTAATATCGGCGGGCTTGAAGTTGAAATTTCAATTCCCGCAGGCGTCGAACTTGCCAAACGAACTTTGAATCCGATTTTGGGCGTCGAGGGCGGATTGTCGATAATCGGGACGACGGGAGTTTTGCGCCCGATGAGTGAGGAGGCGTTTAAAAATTCTCTCGTGCCACAAATCGACGTGGCGAAGGCTGCGGGCTTCGAGACTTTAATTTTCGTGCCGGGGAAAATCGGTGAGACCATTGCAAAAAAATTCGGCTTCCTTGACGGCGCGATAATTCAGACGAGCAATTTTATCGGCTTCATGCTTGAAGCGGCCTCTGAACGGCAAATCAAGCAAGTAATTTTGTGCGGGCATTTGGGCAAGCTGGCGAAAGTTGCGGCGGGAGTTTTTCACACGCACAATCGCTTTGCCGACGCACGACTTGAGACTTTAGCGGCATATTCGGCGGCGGAAGGTTTGCAATCAATCGAAGTTCAAAAAATCCTTGACGCCAACACGACTGAAGACGCTGCAAAAATTATTTCGGCGAATCATCTTGAACGCGTCTATAAAAAAATTGCGGCGCGGGCGAGTGTTCGGGCTGAACGGTACGTTTTCGGCAAGCTCAAAGTCGGTACAATTTTAGTCGATTACGCGGGAAATATTTTAGGCAGTGACGATACGGCAGAAAAATTTTTCTTGACAGACGGCGGGCATTGTGATATAAATTAGCGCGTTGAATTGATTCACGCCGACTTAGCTCAGTTGGTAGAGCAGCGCATTCGTAATGCGCAGGTCGTCAGTTCGAGTCTGACAGTCGGCTCCACAAAGAAAATTACAGCCTCGGAAAGTTTCGGGGCTTTATTTCGTATTGTAGTTAAGGAATAAGGAACAAGGAATAAGTGTTTTTGAGGCCGTCATGGATGATGGCCACGCCCGCGCACTGAGCGTGATGCGAAGTCTGCGGGCAACTCACGCCTTCGGGCAATCTTAACGTTGAAATCATGAGCGGTCAACGCCCCTGCGAGGCGCACTTTCTTTTGCTACTTTTCTTTGGGCGAGCAAAGAAAAGTAGATCTAAAATATAAAAGTAGCTTTAAACATAAAAGTTATTCAACATGTCCCAGGTACCGGGTTATTTTCCCTAACACTAATCCCTGAATCGTTTTCGAAAGGAGAGGATTTTTCTTGGTTGAGATTATCAATGGCACAAGTGGCAACGACAGATTGTCGAACACGATTTCAAGCGCGGTGGTCAACGGTCTGGAAGGTAACGACACCGTAAACAACACCGGCTATCAAAATGTCACGCTCAACGGCGGCGAAGGTAAGGATTATATTTACAGCAACAATGCCGACAATACGGGCTTGGAAATTGTAATCGACGGCGGCGAGGGTAACGACTGGATTAGCAATTACTCCCGCAACTCCACGATTTTGGGCGGCGATGGTCACGATACCGTTAATTCCGTCGGCAATGAGGGAATTATCAGCGGTGACGGCGGCAACGATTCACTCAACTCAACGGGGCAAGACGTCACACTCAATGGCGGCGAAGGTGAAGACATCATCCGCACCAAAGGATCCAATTCTTACGTCGACGGCGGAACCGGTAACGATTACATTTACAGCGAATTGAATTACAACAGCACGCTCAACAGTGGTATCAATGTCACATTGCATGGCGGCAGCGGCAATGATTACATTTACAGCTGGCAAAATCACAACGGCTCCTTAAGCGGCGGAAATGGTGACGATACACTCCGCGTTGACGGCGGCAATAACGTCACGGTTTCCGGCGGCAAGGGCAATGACCGCATAAATCTGAACAATTCCTATATCAACAACACATACTACCAAAATCCTTCGGCGGTCGTCGAATATACCAACGGTGACGGCAACGATTCAATTTTGGGCTTCGACGCCACCGATACGCTTAAACTCACTTGCACGACTTACACTCGCGCGACGGTTGACAATGATCTCGTTATCACGGTCGGCAACGGCAAAATCACTCTCGACGGCGCGGCAAGTTTGGGTGACAGCGTGAAAATTGAACAGTCCTATCTCGGCGGCAAAAGTACAAATTACAACGTGGACGATAAAGTTAAAATTGTCGGAACAATTAATGCCGATTCGATTCGCAATTACGGCGACGAAGTGACGATTGAGGCCGGTTCGGGTAAGGATACGATTCGCAATTACGGAGACTCGGCGACAATTTTTGCCGGCAAGGGTAACGATACAGTCCGCAATTACGGCGAAAATGTCACAATCAATGGCGGCAAGGGCAATGACACAATCCGCAACTTTGCAATGAGCGGTTCAATTCTCGGCGGTGAAGGCAATGATAAAATTTTCGGCAGCGTCGGCAATGAGAGTTTGAATGGCGGCGACGGTAACGATACGCTTCTGGGCTATGACGGCGCGGATAAACTTTTTGGCGGAGCGGGTGTTGACAGTCTGCTCGGCGGTGATGGTAATGATACTATCGACGGCGGCTCGGACGCTGATAAAATCTTCGGCGAAAGTGGCAATGATTTAATCAGCGGCGGCAGTGGCAAGGATACGATTTCAGGTGGCGCAGGCGATGATCAAATTTTCGGCGAAGCTGATAACGATTCAATCCTTGGCGGGGACGGCAATGACACGCTTGACGGTGACGACGGTAACGATAAACTTTACGGCAACGCGGGCAATGACAGCTTGAACGGCGGCACGGGTAAAGATACTCTCGAAGGCGGCGCAGGTGATGATAAACTCCTCGGCGACATTGGCAACGACAAAATTTATGGCGGCGACGGCAACGATTCACTCACGGGCGGCGCAGGTAATGATTCGCTTTGGGGCGATGCCGGCGCGGATATTTTCCTTTACTCAAGCGGCGACGGCAAGGATATTATTTACGGCTTTGATGATGACGACACCTTGACATTCAGCGGCCTCGACTTTACCACCAGCTACAACAGGAAGGCTAAAGCCGTTACCTTGACTGTAAACGACGGCTCCGTTGTCCTGAAAAATTTCACGGCGACGACTTTCCACATAAACGACAACACATATAAAATCAACGGCAGCAATTTTGAAAAGCAATAACATTCGGCGAATACTTTTCCGCTCGCTAATAATGCGGGTGGAATTTTTTTTTGTGACGTTGTAAAATTTAGGGAGAAGGGATTAGGGAACAGGGAGTAGGTTTTTAATTCCTCATTCCTCATTCCTAATTGATAGAAGGGGTGGTAGCATTTTGGCGAAGAATAAATCGCAGAAAGTCGGCAAGGTAAAAATTTCCGCTTGCTACATGGTAAAAAATGCCGAAAAAGATTTGCGACGTTCACTGGAAAGTTTAGCAAAATATGTTGATGAAATTATCATAGTCGACACCGGCTCGACGGACGGAACTGTTAAGGTCGCCGAGGAATTTGGCGCGAAGATTTTTCATGAGCCGTGGAAAAATGATTTCTCCACACCGCGAAACATTGCCCTCCGTGAAGCAAAAGGTGATTGGATTGTTTTCCTTGACGCCGACGAATATTTCATAAATGACAGCGCAAAAAATTTGCAAAACTCCATTAAACTCGCGAAGCAAAAAAATTTCCCTGCAATGCTCATCAATCTCGTCAATATCGACGCGGACAGAAATAATGAATTTATGGATTCCGCGTACTCGCTTAGAGTTTATGCCAACATGCCGGGGATTCGTTACGTCGGGAAAATTCATGAGGAGCTTTACTTTGAGGATAAACCGGTGCTTTCTCGTGCGGCAGCAATTTCATCAAATAAAATCACGCTCTATCATACGGGCTATTCCGCGTCGATTAATCGTTCCAAGCATGAACGGAATTTGAAACTTTTGCTGGAAGAACTCGCCACGACTGATAAGCCCGAAAATTTTTATGGTTACCTTGCCGACGCTTATTATGCTTTGGGTGATTGGGAGAATCTCGAAAAATATTCTCGCCTTGCCGTCGAAAAAGGTACACAAAATTCAAAGCGGCCTTTTCATTTATACATTGAGTGTTTGGACAGAAAGGGTGCGCCGCTTGAAGAAATTTTTAAGGTTTCCAAGTTGGCAGTCGAACGTTATCCGATGATGCCCGAATTCTCCATGAACCTTGCGATCTGTTTTGCGAAGCGTGGCGATTATCGGGCAGCGGTTGAGGAAATGCGCCTTGCCATCAAAAAATTTGAAAATTACGGTGACCAATTTGAATCAACCGAATTTAACGAGGAAAAGTCAGCTAATGCAAAGGCTTTAATCGACGATTGGTTAAAGAACATTGACTTAACGCCTGATGAAAAAAGCCGCGAAGTTTCAAGACTTGTGGACGAGCTGATAAATTATCGCGACGTTCTTTACGACAGGGACAATGCGATTAAGACTGCGATTAAAATTTTGGAGCTTAAACCCGATAACGCCGAAGCCGTCGAAAAAGTTACGTCAACTCTCGTTGATTACAAGATAAAAGGCAAAGCTCAAGAAGCTGTCGATTATTTGGAGAAAAATTTTCCGCCGACTGCTTATCGCCTCTTGCTCAAAAGTCACGTTTGCGCCATAAAAAACGATATTCTCGGCTTGATAAAATTCGCTGAACAGGCATTGGCACGCGAAGATTGCGATTTACGTATAGAAATGATTATTCACAGTGTTTTAGGTTACGGCTATCGAAGCATGGGAAATCCTGAAAAAGCCGTTGAGCATTACAGATTTAATGCCAAATGCGATCTTTCCGCGCAAAAAAATTCTCCGAAACTTAATAAAATGGCAGCTACTCGCCTTGGAGATTACAGCAATTATCTTTTGAATATGCACGATCTCAATTTCAGCCGCGAAAAAATTTTTGAGGAAATTTGCGGCTTTAACAAATTACTCGCGCACATTCCACGCTTCAAACATAATCACAAGTTGCATTCTCGGCACAAAAAAATTCGCGTCGGTTATATTTCGGGGGACATGCGCTATCACGACGTAGCTTTTTTCAACACGTATTTTTTCAAAGGTTATGACAAGACGCGCTTTGATGTTTTCATTTACGCCAACAATCTCGAAGACAACATCACCGCTCAATTTAGGGCAAGCGTAGACGTTTTCCGAAATATTTTGGATATGCCGGCCGATAAAGTTGCCGCTCAGATTATGAAAGATGAGATTGATATTTTGGTCGAGCTAGCGGGACATTCGGCGGATAATTTGTTGAAGGTCATGGCCTACAAACCTGCGCCGATTCAAATTTCCGGTATCGGCTGGTTTGATTCGACAGGGCTTGATACGATTGATTATTTTCTTGCGGACAAATACACCGATCCCGAAGGTTTGAACGAAAAGTTTTTCACGGAAAAAATTCTGCGCCTTCAACACAGCCATTTTTGCTACGTGTGGCACGATTATCCTTATCCCGTCACGCCCGCCCCCTGTACTAAAAACGGCTATGTGACTTTCGTCAGCTTCAACAATTTTTCTAAAGTCAACGATAATGTGCTCAAGGTTTGGAAGAAAATTTTGGACGCCGTGCCGAATTCCCGACTTTATCTGAAGAGTGATGTTTTCAACGAAAAAGGCGGGCTGAATTTTTCCCGCGATAGAATCAAGGCGGCAGGTATCGACCTCGAACGTGTGACTTTGGAAAATTACTCGAAAGAATATGTAAGGAAATACGAGCTGGCGGATATCGCGCTGGACACTTTCCCATATCCCGGCGGCGGTACGACTTGCGACGCGTTGTATATGGGCTTGCCCGTGATAACTTTGGTCGGTGAACGGCACAATTCAAGGTTCGGATATTCGTTGCTGATGAATATCGGTTTGGAGGAGCTTTGTGCTTTCAGCGAGGAGGAATATGTTCAAAAGGCGGTTGAGCTTGCCAACGATTGGGATAGAATTCGGGAATATCATTTGACGATTCGGCGGAAGATGGAAGAATCGCCCGTCATGACCGATACGATTTACATGGGCGAGTTGGAGCAGGCTTACGAAAAAATTTTTGACGCGTGGGTTAATAAAAAACCGTTGCCGGATTTCCCGCAGGAGCCTGAACCGATTACCGAAGAGCTTGCTGAAAAATATTACAAGCGGGCAATGGATTATATTCTTTTGGCAGGTGCTCACGACGAAAGTTTGTTTGAAAGTAAATTTGACTTCAAGCGCACGCTTTATTATGCCGAGCTTGTCGCGCAGTGTGAATCAAAAGTTGACGCCAAAATCCTCTTGACGATAGCCAACCGCCGATATCTTTTGAACGACACTTTCGGTGCCTATAAAATGATGCGCAAGACGGTGGATTATATCAATTCGCCCAAAGGTTTGGCGGAAAATAATCCGAATAATTTTATCATGGAGTGCTACAAAAAGCTTGCGAAATATGCACTCGAAACGGGCAGATATATTGAATCGATAGAAAGTCAGCAAAAGGCATTTGAGCTTGTCGAAGATGAAAAAAATCGCCTTGAAATTTATGACGGGTTGCTGCTTAATCTGCATTTTATCAACATTTCGGACGAGGAGTTGGTTGCGTTTCATTTCGATTATCAAAACTTTTTCGCGAACGTTGTGCCCTTCACGACATATCATAAGCCGCACGACAGGATTAAAGTCGGTTACATTTCGGGAGATTTTCGCGCACATGCGGCATTCAAGGTTATGTTCGGCTTCATTGCCTATCACGACCGTAGAAATTTTGAAATCACCTGCTACAGCAAAAATCCCAAAAATGACATGTACACGGAACAGTTCAGACAAGTAGTTGAGCATTTCGTTGACGTTCAGAATTTGACTGACGAAGAGCTTGCTAAAAAAATTCACGACGACGAGATAGATATTGCCTTTGATTTGGCGGGACACACGGGTTATAACGGATTGCCCGCATTGGTTTATCGTCCTGCGCCCGTACAAATTTGCGGTATCGGTTACATGTCGACGACGGGCTTAAAGGAGATTGATTATTTTATCACCGACGAAGTACTTGATCCGCCCAATCAAAATCGCGAGCAATATTTCAGCGAAAAATTTTTATACATGCCCGCGCAATTTTGCTACTCTCGTCCGGCAGATGTTGTGATTCCTAACGGCGCGTCCTGCATGAGAAACGGTTATGTGACGTTCGGGACGATTTGCCGCTATTCAAAGATTAATGATGACAGTCTTGCCATTTGGATTGAAATTTTAAATCTCGTGCCGACCGCAAAACTTTTAATGCGCGCGGGTGAATTTATCAGCAACAGTTTGGTTGACGAACTTTATAGCCGAATGAAAAATCTCGGTTGCGACATGGACAGAGTTATTTTCCGCCCCGCCGTGAAAGATACCGAATATTTTGAGACGATAAGCAAGCTTGACATTGTGCTTGACGCTTATCCTTACGTCGGCGGCGTCACGACTCTTGACGCGTTGTATATGGGCGTGCCTGTGATAAATTTTTACGGTTCTCGACACAGTACGCGCTTCGGCAAGAGTATTTTAGCGAGCGTCGGCTTGGGTGAATTGTCGGTTAATTCGGTGGAGGCTTACATCAATACAGCCGTTGCCCTTGCCAATGATTTTGAGACGCTTGACGTTTTGCATAAAAATTTGCGCGGCATGTTTGAGAATTCTGCGGCACTCGACCCGTTGAAATATTGTCGTTGCCTTGAGAGGAAATTTGAGGAAATTTTAGCTGACGCGCGGAGGTGATGAGTTTGCGCATAATCGGCGGAGTGATTTTGATTTTGAGCACAGTGTTTGCCGCGATAATTTTTCTGTTGCCGGAGCCGGAAGGATTCCCGATTTTGGAATATCATCAAGTGACGGACGCTCAACTCGACCCCGACTTTGAAATTTATAACGTGCCGCCCGCCGATTTTGCCGCGCAGTTGGATTATTTGCAGGCGGAAGGTTACACGACGATAACGCTGCAGGATTTTATGCGCGTCGTTCACGGCAAGGGCACTCTTCCCGACAAGCCGATTGTGCTGACTTTCGACGACGGCTACAAGGACAATTATACGGAAATGCTGCCGATTTTGGAGGCGCACTCAATGACGGCCGTCGTTTACGTCATAACCAATGAGCTGGGCAAAAAAAATTACCTCAAGCTTGACGAACTCAAGGATATGCAACGTCGCGGAATTGAAATCGGCTCACATACCGCCGACCATTTGCCGCTGACTTCACTTGACGAATCAACGCAGCTTAAACAAATTCGCGAGTCGAAAATTTTTCTGGAGTGGAGCGGGCTTGCGACGATTTACAGCTTGTCTTATCCGAACGGCGCGTTCAATTCCAAGCTTGAAGAAATTTTGCGGGAAGAAAATTATTTGACGGCTGTGACGGGTGAGGCGGGTTTGAATACGTTATCGACGAATCCTTTTGAACTTTATCGCGTAAATATTCGCAAGCCGCGTTTCGGACTGACGGAGTTTAAGTTTCGATTGTGGAAGGCAAAATTTTTCGCGAAGGTTAGAAATATTTTTTAAGCCTTAAAAATTCTCGGCACCCTCGACGATACCAGGCAAGTTATTTCGTAGTTAATCGTGTTCAAGTGGCGGGCGGCATCGTCGGCAGAAATCAAATCGGAGCCGAATAAAATCACATCATCGCCGACCTGCACGCCGTCAATATCAGTCACGTCAATCATCGTTTGATCCATGCAAACTCTTCCGGCAATCGGGGCGAGTTGTCCGCGAACTTCGACGTGAAAATTTTTGTAAGCGCGAATGTAGCCGTCAGCATAGCCCAGCGGCAACGTTGCAATTAAAGAATCACGTTTGGCGACAAAATCGCGACCGTAGCCGATTGAAACTCCCGCCGAAATTTTTTTGACGTAAACGATTTTGGCGACGAGTTTCATGGCGGGGCGAAGTTCAATCGTGCGGCGAATATTTGCGGAAGGATACAGCCCGTAATTTATAATGCCCGAACGAACCATATCAAAATGAGCTTCGGGAATATCGAGAGCTGCGGCGGATTCGGCAATGTGACAAATTTTTATATCGACGCCCGCCGAACGAATTTTTTCAGCCGTCGACTTGAAGACCGCGATTTGATGATTGGTGAAAGTTCTGTCGTTGGAATCAGCGTCGGCGAAGTGCGAAAATAAGCCTTCGAGTTCAACGTTTGGCAGGCGAGAAATTTTTTCGGCAAGTGTGACAGATTTTTCAGGGGCGATACCGATTCTGCCCATGCCCGTTTCAATCTTGAGGTGAACTTTGGCGATTTTGCGGAGGCGTCGAGCAGTCTCGGAAATTTTTTTGGCGAAGTCAAAATCAACGACGGCTTGAGTTAAATCATTGTCGACGACGGCTTCAACGGCGTTTTGCGGAATCAATCCCAAAATCAAAATCGGCAAGTTGAATCCTGCGCGACGGAGTTCAAGCCCCTCATCGACTGTGGCGACAGCAAGAAATTCTGCACCACATTCGACGGCGACTTTGGAAACTTCAAGTGCGCCGTGCCCGTAAGCGTTGGCCTTGACGACGGCGCAGAGTTTTGACGCGGGGTTGATATGGCGGCGAATCTCGGTAAAATTGTGGCGGATTGCGTTGAGGTCAATCTCGGCGTAAACATCGCGAAGAATCATTTAATTGCGCTCCTTTCAGTCACTAAGCTTTAAGCTGTAAGCTTTGAGTTTTAAGGATTTTTTTCTAACAGCTAGTAGCTAGCAGCTAACAGCTAAAAAAGAGGTGATAGCGTGAAGTTCAAAGAATTTATGACTGCGCTTGACGGCGAAATTAAACATGTTTATCTGCTGTGTGGCGCGGAAAATTTTTTTATCGACAAGGCGCGGGAAAAAATTTTGATGCGGCTCGGTGTCGACAAGAAAACGGAATTGATAACCTTCGATTGCGACACAAAGCCCGATATCAGCGAAGTAGTCAGCGCGATTGACAGCTCACCGTTTTTCAGCGCAAAAAATGTTGTGCTCGTCAAGAACGCACAGTTTTTCACCGCGGATAAAAGACTTGAGCGGCTCGAAAATATTTTGCAGGACATGCGGAAAGAAAATTACGTAATTTTCACGGCGAAGACTGCGGATAAAAATCGTCGGCTGTACAAAATCGTTTCAAAGGTCGGCGATATTTTGGAGGCGGAACCGTTGCGGCCGTGGGAGGTTGATGAGTGGCTTAAGGAAAAACTTTCGTCGTTGGGAAAAACAATGCGTGGTGAGGCGCGTCGATTTTTCAACGAACGGCTTGGGATTTTGTCGGAAATTTCGCTGTGGTATTTGGACAACGAATTGGATAAGGTCGCGTTGAATGTCGCGGGCAAGGAGATAACTGCGGCAGATTTGCGGCGGAATATGCTTGAGCCGCCGGAAGTATCGAACTTCGCATTGACGGACGCAATCGACGAACGCAATCCTCAAAAAGCACTTTTCCTGTTGAAGGCGCAAGCCTGCATTCAAGCAAAAATCCCGCTGGTGACAATATTGCTGGTTAATCACGTGCGCCAACTCCTTCGAGCAAAATTTTTTATCGCGCAGGGGATAAACGGTCGTCAATTGGCCGAACCGCTTAACATGAATTCTTACATTGCGCAAAAGCTTAGCGATAAGGCAAGAACTTATCAGGAAAAAATGTTGGAGGAAGTGTTTATCGACTTGTCGGAGGCGGATTTTCTTTTAAAGACGGGGCGGGCGGACGTTGAAGTTTTGGAGAGAATCATCATCAAACTTTGCCGCAGATAATTTACACGCCGCGAAAAAATTTCCTTCACACGTGGGCTTAAAATAATTCCCGCGTTGTAGTAAAATTTAGGAACTAGGAACTAGGAACTAGGAACTAGGAACTAGGACTAGAAGCTAGAAGCTAACAGCTAAACCGGGGGGTGATACCGTTGGTTGAAATTTACAAATCGCAAGAGTCGGGGCATTTGGAGAAATTGACACTCCGAACGTTGCAGAAGGGCGCGTGGATAAACATAGTCGACCCGACGCCGTATGAATTGCGCGAAGTCAGCTCACTCACGCAAGTTGAACCGGATTTTCTGCGCGCAGCACTCGACGAGGAAGAACGCTCACATTTGGACGTGGAAGACGGCTCCGTCATGATTTTAACGAACGTGCCAATCGTCTACGAAGAGGAAAGTTACGACACTCTGCCGCTTGCAATAATTTTAACGAAGCAATACATAATCACGGTTTGTCTGGAAGAAACGCCCGTCATGTCGAGTTTCAATCAGCGGACGGCGCGCCTTTTCCACACCTATAAACGCACGCAATTTTTATTCGAGATTTTATATCGTTCGGCAACATTTTATCTGCGCTACCTGCGGCAAATAAATAAACTCTCCGACGAAATCGAAGAGCAACTGCGCAGTTCAATGCGGAATGCTGACATTTTGCGACTAATGGAATTGCAAAAAGGCTTGACTTATTTTAACGCTTCACTCCGCTCAAATGATGCGGTCTTTGAAAAACTTTTGCGCCTTAGAACAAATCGCTCCGTCGAAGGAATTTTGGAAATTTACGAGGAGGACGAAGACTTACTCGAAGATGTTATCATTGAAAATAAACAAGCGAGAGAAATGGTTGAGATGTACAGCCAAATTCTCTCGCAAATGGCGGATATTTTTTCTTCGATAATTTCAAACAATCAGAACATGGTGATGAAATTTCTTGCGGCGATGACAATCATAATCGCGGTGCCGACAGTCATTGCCAGCTTTTTCGGAATGAATGTGCCCGTGCCGCTAAGTGAAAACAATTCAGGATTTATAATCGTCATTGCAATAGCACTGCTTGCGTCAATCGTCGCGGCAATAATTTTCTGGAAAAAGCACATGTTCTGGGGGTGAGGTCAATTAGGAATTAGGAATTTCCTCAACAGGAGTTTCAGCGGCTTCTTCAGCGGCAGCTTTAGCAGCTTCTTCAGCGGCAGCTTTAGCAGCGGCTTCAGCGGCAGCAATTTCTTCGGGCGGACGATAATCCGCATGAGGCTCCAATTCCGCGAAACGATATAGGAAATTGTATTCTTTGGGCTTGTAGATGATGTTGGTGACGCCGCGAACCTTGTACTTGAAATTGCGCAGGGCGTCGGGATCGTCCATGTTGTCGCGATATTCATTGATCAGCGTAAGCACCGTGTCGAAGGGCGCGGGCTTATTTTTTTTGCTGTCAAGCAAGTTGTCGTAAGAGATGAACTCAATCAGATTGAAGAATTTTTCTTCCAGCTCAAGATATTTCTCCAACTTAGCGGGATCAGCTTTCTGCTCCTTGAGTTTGGCATAACCGTCAAGCCACTCAAAGAAACAATCCCTGATTCTGATGATACGTTCTTTGTGACGTTCATAGAATCTGACGCGGCGGGTGACACCACGCAAGCTGTAAGTGACGGCCTCAATCATTTCCTCGAAGGCGGGACGATTTTTGCTCCTAAGTTCGTCGTCGGGATTGTCTAAGTAGTCAACAAAACTCATGCGCTCATACTTTGCCAGCATACGGAAGGCCTTCAACTTCATGTCATAAAGACTGTCGTTGACCATGCCCATACCGTGACCGAACAACTTAAACAACAATTTCTGCTGACGCGCGAATTCCTCATTTTCCTCGTCGGTGAAAATTTCTCTGGGCGAATATTCTTTGCCCAAAGGATTCGTCACTTCGCGAATTTCCGCCAAGAGATCCCTGTGAGAAAGGCCATACCTGTTCAAGAGCTTGAAAGATTTTGTCGCCAATTTGTTGATGCCTTGCCAATAGCGTGCGGGCGAAGAGTCGGGGTAAAGAATTTTGAGATTCCAAATAATTCCCCAAGGATCCATGCCGGGGAAAAGTCCGGGTTGAGTTTCCTTGCTCTCGGAAGAGTAACGCTTAATGAATTCGTTGCCGGCCTTCGTCGCCTCAAAAACGACAGTGCGCGTCCGCTCTTCCATGTGCTCAAGTTTCAAATCCGTAACGAACTTTTCGGGCTTTTCATCTTGAGGAACTTCGCCTTCAGGTTGAGGCGGCTTGGGACCTTTTTTCTTATTTTTCTTGCCGGGGACGAATTGCGGCTTATCAGTCGGCGCGGGGACAGGTTGAACATTTTCGGGTTGATTGACGACGAGGGCGGGTTCAGGCTTAGGTTCAGGTTTCGGTGCAGGTGCAGGGGGCGGTTCGGGCGGTGCAGTGAATTTTGCTTTCACGAGATTATAGGCGTCGTCACTGACCGCGCTGAGACGGTTGCCGACTTTGATTCCCTGCCCCGTCAAAAAGGCAATGATTTCCTTCTCGTCGCATTCAAACTCCTTTGCAATCTGGTAAATTCTTTTTGCTGCCAAGAGAATCACACTCCTAAAATTTTTGTCTACAGAAATAAAAAATTGTTATTTACCTCGCCGAAGTTTTTCAAGCTTGGCGAAAACATCTGCGCTGATTCTGTCGCCGACTTCATTGCGTCTGACAGGCAAAGTTACGTTGCCGAGATATTCTTTGCGCAAATGCTGTTTGGCTCGTTTGACTGCCCTATAAAATTCTCTCGAAGGGTGGCGATATGCGCCCGCACCCAAAATGACAGTCTCAATCGTGGCGTCGGAGCTGACAACGTGCACTTCGCGTTTTTGCTGAACCAGCTCATAAGACAGCCGCTCAATGACGTTATCCGCCGTTTCATTAAAGCCACTGTAAATCACTCGGAAAAAATCGTCGTAAACTTCCTTACGTTCCTCATCTTCGCTGCGTGCGGCATCAAAGACAAGTGTTATATCAAATTTTTCATACGCGCCGTACTCGTGCAAGCTGCGAATCAAAAATTCACGTGCCGTCGCCAAATCGTCGGTGTTAATTTCCTGCCAAACGTGAATCAGATTGTAGCCGTCAACGAGATAATGCGGACGCTTCTTTTTCATTGTAAAGTTTTCCGTCTCTGCGAAAAAATTTCGTACATGAGAACCGCGCCTGCCGCTGAAGCATTGAGCGAATTTATTTTCCCGACCATGGGAATTTTAATCAGCTCGTCGCAATTTTCCCGCGTCAAGCGTCTCATACCTTTACCCTCACTGCCGATAATCAAAACCACTCCGCCCGACAAATCCGCCTGCCAAAAT
This sequence comes from Selenomonadaceae bacterium, assembly GCA_017427545.1. Classification (GTDB taxonomy): domain Bacteria; phylum Bacillota; class Negativicutes; order Selenomonadales; family Selenomonadaceae; genus Quinella. The sequence continues at coordinate 48,232 of JAFRSO010000035.1, read as the reverse complement.
TCAAGTTCCGCGCCCATATCCGCGCCGACGATTTTTAATCCGAGTTCGCGCAGTTGCTTGAGTGTTTGGGCGACGTTCGTGACTTGCGCAACCTTGACATATTCAGCCGCGCCCGCTGATGTCTTGAAGACTGTTGCGTTGAGCTGAACACTTCGACGTTTCGGGATAATCACGCCATGCACGCCGACAGCTTCCGCCGTCCGAAGAATTGCGCCGAAATTTTGCGGATCCTCCAACTCGTCAAGCAGAATTATAAACGGCAACTCATTTTGATTCGCGGCAAGGTTTAAAATTTCTTCGACCGTCGAATAATTTATTGCCGCCGCCATTGCCGCAACTCCTTGATGACGACCGCCGCAAAGCTTATCGAGTTTGTCGCGCTTCGTGAATTCTACAACAATGCCCGCCGTTTTGGCAAGTGAAAAAATTTTTTGTATCGAACCGTCACGGCTGCCCTCCGCGATAAAAATTTTATTCACGCTCCGCCCCGACTTTAAAAGCTCCATTACGGCATTGCGTCCGAAAATTAAATTGTCGGTCGAAGTCATGTTGTTCAAGATGAGGCCTCCTTGAATGCCAGCTCGCAAATTTCGTTGAGCCGCGAAAAATTTTTCCGCAAAAACAAATCTCCCAGCAATGCTTCAAAACCTGTGCTTGCGTGATATTCGGCGACGGTTGCTTTCCGCGGCAAGTGACTTTTGGCATTTCGTCCGCGTCGAAAAATATCGCGCTCCTCGTCCGACAAAAATTTTTCTATCGCGTGATAGATTTTTGCCTGCGCAGTTGCCGAAACAATTTCCGCGCTAAGTTCATGCAGCCGCGTGATGTTGTGCGTGATTTGCAAAAGTCGCGTGCGAATGTACAGATGAAAATACGCGTCGCCGATATGCGCCAAAATCAGCGGCGATAAATTTTTTATCTCGTCGACGGGAAAATCTATTGGCGATGCCATACAGCACCTTGCGGAGTATCATCAACGACAATGCCGGCCGCTTTGAGTTCGTCGCGAATTTTATCGGCAACCGCCCAATTTTTTGTAGCGCGGGCGTCCTGGCGAATGTCAAGGATAATTTTCATGAGCCTCCCGACAAGTTCAGACTCGTCAGCTTTTTCCTCAACCTTTTCAACGGGCACGGGCTGTTCAAAAATCCCGATAATTTCCGCCATTTCCATATAAATATCGCGGACGCGCAAAATTATATCGCCGTCAATCGTCACGGGCAAAATCTTTCCCGCCTTGAAGTCGCCGTAATAACTGCCGACCTCCTTGGCAAGCTCGAACATGTAAGTAATCGCAAGAGCCGTGTTGAAATCGTCACTCATTGCCGCGTAAAAATTCGACAGGAGCCTTTCGCCCAAATCGACCAGCCCGCCTGCAGGACTTATCGTTATCGCAAAATTTTTCTCGCCCGTATCCTTGATGAATTCGCCCGCATGAATTTTTCTCGCCAACTCGTCAAGTTGCCAATAAGCCTTCGCCAGTTTGCCGAAAAATTCTTGCGCCTCAATGATTCTCTCCTCGCTGAATTCAAGCGGGTTGCGATAATGCGTCTGCAACAAGAAAAGCCTCACGACTTCGCCGGGATATTTCGCTAAAATTTCTTCGACAGTGAAAAAGCCCTTCGTCGACTTGACCATTTTTTTATCGGACTTGCTGGCCTTCTCGTTGCCGATTGTGATAAAGCCGTTGTGAATCCAATATTGCGCGAAGGAATTTTCATCGCCGATAGCCGCTTGCGATTGAGCAATTTCGTTTTCATGGTGCGGGAAAATCAAATCGGAGCCGCCGCCGTGAAAGTCAAATTTCTCACCCAAATATTTCAGCGACATTGCGGAGCATTCGATATGCCAGCCGGGACGACCTTTACCCCATGGACTTTCCCAGAAAGGTTCACCGGGTTTAGCCGCCTTCCACAATGCAAAATCCATCGGGTGATGTTTACGTTCGTCGACCTCAACACGCGCCCCCGCCATCATGTCGGAAAGTTTGCGTCCGCTCAATTTGCCGTAGCTCGGAATTTTCTCAACGCTGTAAAAAACGTCGCCGTTGTCCAAAACATAAGCAAAGCCCTTGTCGACGAGAGTTTGAATCATCTTGATTATATCGTCCATCGTCTCGGAAACTTTCGGATAAATATCGGCGTGGCGGACGTTGAGGGCGTCCATGCTCTTGAAATACGCGGCAATATTTTTCTCGGCAATGTCTTTCCACGTGACGCCCTGTTCATTGGCAGTCTTGATGATTTTGTCGTCAACGTCCGTGAAATTTTGAATGTACCGAACTTTGTAGCCGCTCTTGGTAAAAAATCGGCGAATGACATCCCACGTGACGAACGGTCTGGCGTTACCGATATGCGGCGCGTTGTAAGGTGTCACGCCGCAGCAATAAATGCTGACCTCGCCCTTTTTGAGCGGCTTAAAAATTTCCTTCGACCTGCTCATCGTATTAAAAACTTTAATCATTACAGAACCTCCTTAGAAAGTAGAAAGTAGGTGGTAGAAAGTAGAAAATCTATTCCCTACTTTCTACTTTCTTTAAGTTTAGCTATCTCACTCATAATATCTTGCGCAAAATTCGTCATAGCTTCCTTATCTTTCGTCGAGCCGGTAAATTTTATCGGCGTGCCATAAACAACCGTAAGGCGTGGAAAAAATCTTTCGCGGGAAAAAATTTTCTCGGTATTGATTATGGCGGCGGGGATAATCGGAGCCTTCGTCATTGCCGCAATCAAACTGACGCCCGATTCAGCCTTGCCAAGCTTGCCGGTCTTTGAACGCGTACCTTCCGGAAAAATCCCCAAACATTTCCCGTCCTTGAGAATCTTCACGGCGGTTTTAATCGCAGTCTTATCGGCAGCACCGCGCTTGACGGGGAAGACGTGCAAACTTCGACAAATCGCGGCCATGACGGGATTTTTAAACAGCTCCTCTTTGCCCATGTAGCAAACTTCGCGTTCAATGAATGTTCCGAGAAATGGCGGATCCCAGTTGCTGACGTGATTAGCCGCCAAAATAAATGCGCCGTTCGCAGGGATATTCTCCGCGCCGATAACTTTCGTCCGAAAAATCAGCCCGAACCATACGCGGCAAAGCATCCTAAAAATTTTGTAGAACATCATATCACTTTCAATCAGTCGTAAGTTTTTCGCGAATGGTAAGCGGTCAGACGTTGAATCGGAAATAGGTAACGTCGCCGTCCTGCATGATATAATCTTTCCCTTCAAGACGCACAAGACCTTTATCGCGGGCGGCAGTGACTGAACCGAGTTTAATCAAATCGTCGTAGTTGACAATTTCCGCCCGAATAAATCCGCGCTCAATGTCGCTGTGAATTTTGCCCGCCGCCTTGACAGCAGGAGTGCCCTTGACAATCGTCCACGCACGACACTCATCAGGGCCGGCCGTCAAGAAAGTCATCAATCCCAACAAGTCAAATGCCGCATGAATCAATCTGTCGAGACCGGAACTTTCCAGCCCCAAGTCCGCTAAAAATTCTTCAGCTTCGTCCGCGTCGAGTTCGGCAATTTCAGATTCGACTTTCGCGCAAATGACTACGACTTGAGCACCTTCCGCCGCGGCAAGTTCACGAACTTTTTTGACGTAATCATTTTCCGCCGACAAATCATCTTCCGCGACGTTGGCAATGTACAGCGTCGGCTTGAGCGTCAATAAATTTGCGTCACGAATTACGGCAAGTTCATCTTCGGTCAAGTTCAAACTTCGGGCAGGTTTTGCCTCGTCGAGAGAATTTTTCACGCGCTCCAAAATTTCAGTCTCAAGCTTAGCCTCTTTACTTCCCGACTTCAAAAGTTTAGCAACCTTGGCAAGCCGCTTTTCGACGACATCCAAATCTGCAAGGCACAGCTCCGTTTGAATCGTATCAATGTCGCGCAGAGGATCAATCGTTGCGGCAACGTGTGTAATGTTCTCGTCCTCAAAACATCGCACGACGTGAGCAATGGCATCGACTTGGCGGATATGTTCGAGAAATTTGTTGCCGAGACCTTCGCCCTTCGACGCGCCCTTAACCAATCCCGCAATGTCGACAAATCGAACGGAAGCAGGAGTCGTTTTCTTCGAGTTGTAAAGTTTCGTCAAAACTTCCAGGCGACTGTCCGGCACTGCAACCACTCCGACATTCGGTTCAATCGTGCAGAAAGGATAATTTGCAGCCTCCGCACCGGCCTTCGTTATCGCATTAAAAAGCGTCGACTTGCCGACATTTGGCAAACCGACGATACCGACTTCAAGATTGCTCATTAATTTTTTCCTCCCGAAAATTTTATTTTCGCAAGACGTTGTACCGATAGAAATATCCTTCGACTAACAAATTGCGCGCCGAGTTATCGTTTTTGTGCTTGATGATATTAAATAAATCTTCATGCGCCCTTTTGAGTTCATTACTTTTGCCAAGCTTAATCATGTTGCGGATTGTGGTTATACGCAGTTCACTTGTCAAAGTCCGAACGAGTTTTGCGATTTGTCCGAGCAGTGAATTATGCGCCGCCGTTGAAATTGCCTCGTGAAAATTATCGTCCGCCACGAAAATTTTTTCAGCGTCGCCGCCGTCAATTTCCGCAAGCAAGTTTAAAAGTTGTTCTTCCAGCTGAAATAAATCTTCCGGTTCAGCCTTCTCCATTGCCAATTCCAAAATCCCGAAGTCCACCCACTCGCGCAACTCTTTTAGTGAGTCGATTGAATCGGATTGATCGAGGATTATTCCGTAGAGCAGAGGATTAATCATCTTGTCCGAAAATCCGTTGGCAACGAAAGTTCCTTCCGGTCGACGAATATCCAATACCCCGAATGATACCAAAATTTTTATTGCCTCGCGTATAGAGTTACGTCCGACGCCGAAACTTGCAGCCAATTCCATTTCAGTCGGCAACTTGTCGCCCGGACGGAGTTCTTTGTAAATCATTGCATAAGTTAAACGGTCAATAACCTGTTGCACAACCGACGTGTTGTCTATCGGTCGCAGAAAACTTTTTTCAACAACCTCGCCGACTTCCATAATGGCAACGTCCTTTCATAGATACTTTGTGTCAATTATAACTTGCAAACTTTCCTTGTCAAGAAAATCAGCGGCTTATTCAATTAGGAATTAGGAATTAGGAATTCTTGCCGGAAAAAATTTGCGTTTTGCTCAAAAAGGGATTAAAATTTTTGGCGCGACAACAAATCTGACTGATTGTGAAAGGGTTTTGACATGAAATTTGATTATCATATGCATTTTGAGTACGGCGATTACGACGAGACTTGGGTTGAGGGATTTTTCACTGCGGCGAAAAGTCACGGGCTTGACGAAATCGGCATAAGCGAACATACGCACACTTTCCCCGAATTTGAGCAGCTTTACTACGACGATTTGATTTTGGACACTTCAACCGTCGGTGAGTTTCAAAAAGTTTGGCTCAAGACGAATAAATTTAAGCACACGCTGAAAGATTATTTTGATTTTATGGCGCGGCTCAAAAAAAATCACGCGGTCAAGATTGGCATTGAGGTTTGCAATTTCCGCGACCAAAATGCCGTCAAAAAAATTCTCGACGCGTGGGATTTTGATTATCGGATCGGTTCCGTACATTTTTTATGGGGCTGGGGATATGACGCCTCAAAGCTTATCGACGAGTGGAAGAATCACGACTTGAAAAAAATTTATGACGAGTACGCTGCGCAGGTTGAACTTCTTGCGGCGAGCGGAAATTATGACATTTTAGGTCACCCGTTCAACATTCGGCTGTTTAAATTTTTTCCGGACTTCGACGCGACGCCATATCTTGAACGAGTTGCCGCAGCCCTCAAAAAATCTGATATGGTCGTCGACGTGAACACCGGCACGCTTTACCGCTACCCCGTCAAGGAAATTTCACCTTACGCCGACTTCATGAAAGTTGCCGCCGCTTACGATTTGCCCATTACGATAAATTCCGATGCGCATCAGCCTGAAGATTGCGGCAGATTTTACGAAGAGGCTGTTGAATATGTTCGCGGCTTCGGCTATAAAAAAATTGCCCGCTTCGACAAAAGACATCGGAGTTTGGAGCGGCTGGGCAACATTGAATAAATAATTAAAAGCCGTCATGGATGACGGCTAAGCCCGCGCACTGAGCGTGATGCGAAGTCCGCGGGCAACTCACGGCACGGGTTATCGCAACGTTAAAATCATGAGCGATTCAACGCCCCCGCGAGGTGTCCTTTCTTTTGCTACTTTTCTTTGGACACGCAAAGAAAAGTAGATAAACAATGCAAAAGTAGCTCTAAACATAAAAATCATTCAACATGCCCAGGCAGCTAAACTTGTTCCTTACCACTTGTTCCTTGTTCCTTAAATTGCTATAATCGCCGTAAAGAGGAGGTTGCGAACTCATGAAACAGGTAGGCATTTTCGGCAAGCGTAAGAGCGGCAAATCGGCATTGATGTACGCGTTGACGAAACAGAAAATTATACAGGACGCGGCGTTCAGTGCAATGGAAATCAGCGGCATAACACGAGTCATGCTGGTCGATACGGTCGGCGTTGATGTGGAAGGCTCGACGGCTGAAGAGTCCGCGCAAAGTGTCGAAGTCGCGCTCATGCTGATAACTGATGATTCGTTTGAATTGGAGTTGGCGTGGATAAGCAAACTTCGCAAGGCAGGTTCGTCAATTATCGTCGTGATAAGTCAGGCGGACAAATTCCCCGATGGCGGTCAGGCATTGGCGGCGGCAGTCAGAGAAGTTTCCGGGCTGAAAACTTTTTGCGTAAGTTCTCAAACCGGCGCGGGCGTCATTGAACTCGACGAGGAAATTAATCGATTATTAGGGAGCAGGGATTAAGGAGCAGGGATTAGAAATGAGGAAAATATTTTTTGCATTCGCGATTATCTGCGCGGCGATGTTATTTGTTCCTCATGATGTCGACGCGGAAATACAATGGTTTTGGCTGGACTCGAACGACAAATACAGCAAGTACTTCAACGCCGATTCCGTGACGATTAACAAAAAAGTTGTCACCAATGACGGCAGGGAAATTGCAATCGAAATTGAAGCGTGGACGAAGACGACTTATTCTTACGAGGGCGCGGCGGAGACGATTAAAAATTACGGAATATCGAATATTTTGCCCGACCCGCGCTCATTGAATTACAGCTTGGCTCTGATTAAAGTCAACCCTCAAAATCGCACGCTCCAATATGTCCGCGAAGATTTTTATAACGCGAACAACGAAGTCATTTGGTCGAAGGCTGAAGGGCGCGTCAAGGAAATTACTTCGCGTTCCTTCGACGAAGAATTTTACTGCGCGATTGTCGACGAAGTTTTCAAGATGGGTGAACGTGATCGCAAACGTGCTCCCAAAGAGGAACGTTGGCTTGATTTATGGACTTATACCGGCGGCGACGGCTCGACGATTAATTTAACTGCCGACACGACGACAATGCGGCTCAAGGGTACGAATTTGATTTTGTGGGAGTGGCAGGTTACAAAAAATTCCGACGGTCAGACGATGGAAATCCGCTTCATGAAAAAATCCGTCAACTTGACGCAGGGCACCGAAGTCATCAAGGACGGACAGATTTGGACGCCGACAAATTCTTGGCAGCCGCTAAAGGACGAGTACGACGGGAATTATCGCATGATTCACAGTGACGACCCCGATTATAAAGGTCTCGTTCGATTGCGGGCTTATGTCAAGAATAATCCGCGTTGGGTCAGCCGCTATTCACTTGATTAGAACCGGGTACCGGGGTGTGTATAATAAAAAAATTTTAAAGCCGTCAAGGATGACGGCGCCGCGACCACGCCGCAGGATAGCGGCGTTAGCGGCAAAACGCCCTTTCTTTTGCTACTTTTCTTTGGGCGAGCAAAGAAAAGTAGATTTAAACATAAAAATCAATACCCGCCACGGAATAGTTATTCAGTACCTAAGGAGGGGAAAACCTTGCCGATAAAAATACCGAACAATTTACCTGCGTCGCACATTTTGGAAGGCGAAAATATTTTTGTCATGGACGCCGACCGCGCCTATTCGCAGGACATCCGCCCGCTGAAAATTTTAATCCTCAACCTCATGCCGATTAAGCCCGTGACTGAAACGCAACTGCTCCGACTCTTGGGAAATACGCCGCTGCAGGTTGAAGTTGATTTCATTTACACGCGCACTTACACGCCGACTCACACCTCAAAAGATTATCTCACCGAATTTTACGGGACGTTCGACGACGTGAAAAATAAAAATTACGACGGCTTCATCATGACGGGCGCACCGCTTGAGCTTGTCGAATTTGAGGACGTGACGTATTGGAAAGAGCTTTGTGAAATTATGGAGTGGAGCAAAACTCATGCCTGGTCGTCATTTTTCATTTGCTGGGGCGCGCAGGCAGGTTTGTATTATCATTACGGCGTTCCGAAATATTTGTTGCCGGAAAAATGTTCTGGCGTGTATCCTCACAAACTTTGCGTCAAGCATGAAAAACTTATGCGCGGCTTCGACGATGAATTTTTTGTGCCGCACTCTCGCTACACGGGAACTCGACGCGAGGACATTGAAAAAGTTCCGGAGCTGACGCTTTTATCGGTGTCGGACGAAGTTGGCGTTTATGCCGTGGCGAATATCGAGGCGCGTCAATTTTTCATCACAGGTCACGCCGAATACGATCCGAACACTTTGCAGAATGAATACGAACGCGACGTTAAAGCCGGTCTCAATCCCAACGTCCCGCAAAATTATTTTCCCGACGACGACCCGACTAAAGAACCCGTCGTCAAATGGCGTTCGGTTGCGCATTTACTCTTTGCAAACTGGCTGAACTATTATGTCTATCAAGAAACGCCTTACGAGTTGGAAGCTATCAGCAGCAAAAATTTTCATTGACTTTTGAGCGGCGAATTTTTCATCGTCGCTTTTTTATTACCCGTAATGTTTATTGAAAAATTTTCCACAGTCGATATAATTAACAGTAAAACTTATCGCAAAGGAGTGGCAACAATGTTCATAAAGATCAACCGAAGTGGTCAAGCTATGGTTTTGTATGCACTTTTGATGCCATTTTTATTTCTGTTTGTCGGGGTGGGAATGGATTTAGGCTGGTACTATCTGAACGTGTCACGGCTTCAAAATGCAGCGGATGCGGCAGCTCTTGCAGGTGCTCAAGCTCTCGTGGAAAAAGATAAAGATTTTCAAGATTACTACATTGCGTCGCTCGACAGCAACGTCGTGCCCGAAGACTTCGACAACTACGAAAAAGTTTTCTCAAACACCTTTGACGGTACGACCAGTGCAAACGGTGAATTATACAATTACAAAAAAGCAGATGAAGTTAAAGACACTCTCGCGGCGGGACGCGTCCTTGCCGAACAATATGCACGGGAAAATCTTTTGGACGATACGAAAGTAAAATCGTCGACAAGTGATTGGAGTACGATGAGTGCGATTGACGGCTGGAGCATTTCCAAAGATGATGCCGATAAAAAAGTCAGCGGCTCAATCGAACTCAAATATAAAATTGTTGACGGTAAGAATGACGTTTACGGCCCTTTGTATTATGTCGTTAATCTCAAAGAAAACATTCGGCATTTCTTTATGCCCGGTTAGTTTGATGATATGGTTGCCCCCGTCAGAGCCGTTGTACTTTTGCAACCGAATGAGCGCGGCTTGATTACTCCAATGCAAAGATTGGAACGCACGATGATTATCGACAACTGGGAATATGCTAAACAATACAAAGGTACCACGGGCTTTTACTCCGGCAAATGGAATCATTACCAAGCGGGTATTAGGAATAACAGCAACTATGGCATAAGGTACACGAGTGGCAATGCTTATCGAAATGAAAGCGTAATTGTCAAGACGAGTAGAAAGACATCCGGCAAGAACGTAGTCTCAAGTGCGGACGGTGGTAGCGGTGAAGCAACCGACGCTAACGGCAATCAATGGTATGAAAAGAACGAAGTTGATTCGATAAACATTGACTTTCGCGCTGAAGTCAAGGGAAAATTTAAGTCGGATTGGGATCTCGGATATGCCTTTCCCGAATCAGGACATTCATATCAGTTTACGGAAAACGGCAGTTGGTCTGCTACAGACGGGGCAGATAAACGAATCCTTTTCAACGCCGAATTTGACGAAGCTTTTCCGAAACGTCCCTCAGTAAGCGGAACGGATCCGCTTTGGGTAAGAATTGAAAGCGACCCGATTAAAAATCCTTACACAGGCGCGGGCGTCAGTAATTTCAATTCTGTTCGACAAATTACTTTGAACTTCAGTAGCGACAACACCAAAACAGGTAATGACGGAAATTACACACATCGTCCGTATGTAATTTTCTACACCGGTCCGGAAAATATCGACTACACCACGGATTCAAACGGCGTTTTGATTCGTCACTCTCAACCCGTCGTCATAAATTTGAACGCTAACTTGAACGCGATTATTTACATGCCCAACAGCCCCGTCATCATCAACGGCAACGACAACAAGTTATCGGGCTTCGTTATCGCCAAATGTTTCTTGCTGTCGGTGACGGAAGAAGACATGACTAACGGTGATTTCTTTGAACATTATGACGGCTTCAATGCATCGGAAATAATCCGCGGTAACTTTAGCAAGGGTATCAGTAAGTCCGCAGACGACAGCGAGAATACTGTTTATTTCCATTCCGACAACCTTTTTACGAAAACTGAAATCGATAATCTTTATGCAGGCAGAGAAATCACGCCACTTGAAGACGGAACAACGGGCAATCTTACCATCAAGGAAAAAATTAAAGCTCCCGAATATCTTTGGCTCGATTACAGCAAGTCTGACCACGATAAATACGCTGTGACGGAAAACGGTCAAATTAATGAAAATAAAACTTTTGGCGCATATGTCAACGCCACTTATAAGGAAAAATTTAAAACTTGTTCAGGGCTATCCGATTCGGAAATTTCAGCCGTCAATTTCCCCGATGAAAATTACAATGAGACCACGGCAACTTATTACGTTAAAAGTACCGACGTTTCGAGCACAGCCGTTGACGCCAACTACGTTAAAGTTCTTGTCGGCGGGGAGACAAAATACGTCGATAAAAGAAAATTGCCTTATGTCAAAGTCCGAACTAATAATGAATATTTCTATGTATGTGTCTCAGACCTTCAGCTTCTCAAGGATCTCAACGGCAAAGAAAACCGTAACAAAGGCGTCCGCATGGTTGACACTACTGACGGAGATAAGGATATTTATGTGAATCCTGCTGATCAGTATGGTGATAGCTGGAAAATCGACAGGACGCGGTATAACAACAAGGAATACGACAATTGGAAAAAAGATAAACTGCAATTCATCGACGGCACATCATATTTTATTCGCACAGCGGAAATTGTGAATGAGCCGCAAGTTATCGCCAAATATCACAAAATCGTTGTCGAAGAAGAAACCGGTGTTGAAACAGTTAAGTACATCAGGGAAGATGATTCAAATGTTCAATATTACACGAAGGTTTACAATAACGCGAACAATCACGACAATTACATTATCGTCGACAAAAACGGCAACATACTGACAAAAACTCTTACGCCGCCGGAGGTCTTTAATGTTGATGACGTGGACAGCAATAACGCGTTGGAGAAGAAAATTAACAGTCTTTTCGGGAAGGCTACCGATAAAGATTTGCGGGATTATTACAACGTCTACACCCGCGAGCCGAATTCAGATGAACAGCCCGGTGATCCCGGTAAAATTGTCGACGGTCGATATGTGTACAATGATGTAAATCATGAAACTTTGGATTATCGGATACCGGCCTTGGAGCGCGTCTATAAAAAGTCGACATTTAATCTTAAAGAATATGACAGCAGTAAAGGTGAAAAATATGATATAAGTGACGATTCTTTCTACAGCTACTTTGGGATTAAAGACCTGTACCGCGTCAATTACACTTATTTGAATAGAAATGAGCTTGAATATTCCGAGGGCAAAAAATATCCCAGTGCCGATATGTTCTTCACGGAGAAAAGGGCAGAGTGGATAGATTGATTATTTAAAGGGAGTGGCACTGATGTGCAAGGAAATTAATCGGCGCGGGCAAGTTATGTTGTTCTACGCCTTGCTGATTCCGGTTCTAATCTTGTTCGTCGGTGTAGGTTTGGATTTGGGCTGGTACTATCTGAACGTGTCGCGGCTCCAAAATGCAGCGGACGCGGCAGCACTTGCAGGTGCTCAAGCTCTTGTGAAAAGGGACAATGATTTTCAAGATTATTATATTGTGTCACTCGACAGCAACGTTGTGCCCGAAGACTTCGACGACTACGAAAGCGTTTTCTCAAATACTTTTGACGGTAACCACCATTACCAACGGTGAATTGAGCAATTACAAAAAGGCAGATGAAGTTAAAGACACTCTCGCTGACGGGCGCGTTCTTGCCGAACAATATGCGCGGGAAAATCTTGCGGACAATACAGCAGTAAAATCTTTGACAAGTGATTGGAAGGATATAACTGCCACGGACGGTTGGAGCATTTCCAAAAATGATGCCGATAAAAAAGTCAGCGGCACCGTCGAACTCAAATATAAAATCGTTGACGGCAAGAATGACGTTTACGGCCCGTTGTATTATGTCGTTAATCTTAAGGAAAAAATTCGGCATTTCTTTATGCCCGGTTGGTTTGATGATATGGTCGCCCCCGTCAGAGCCGTTGTACTTTTGCAGCCGAATGAACGCGGCTTGATTACTCCCATGCAAAGATTGGAACGCACAATGGTTGTCGACAACTGGGAATATGCTAAACAATATTTGGGCAGCAGTAGCGTTTATGCCGGCAAATGGAATCACTACATGGCGGGCACGACAAGTGACGATACGGGCATTAAATATTCAAGCGGCAATGTTTATCGGACGGAAAGTATCAACGTCAGACCCGTTGCCAGAAACGGTAACAATAAAAGTGACGGTCAATCGACTGCGGCAAATGGTGGTAAATTTTATAATGTAAATGAAGTTGATTCGATAAACTTTGACTTTCAAGCTGAAGTCTCCAAGAAATTTTCGACGGACTGGGATTTGGGGCAACCGTTGAGCGATTACAGTTACAGCCACGTGGAAAAAATAAATGGTGAAAAAAGTTGGGGAGTAGGTAACGGCGACGATAAACGAATCCTCTTCAACGTGGAATTCAACGAGGCTTTTGCAAAACGTCCTTCAGTAAGCGGAACCGATCCTCTTTGGACGAGAATTGAAAGCGACCCGATTAAAAATCCTTACACAGGCGCGGGTGTCAATAACTTTAATACCGTTCGCCAGATTACGCTCAACTTCAACAGCAACAATGCCTTAATAGATAATGACGGCAACTATAAATATCGCCCATATGTTATCTTCTACACAGGTCCGGAAAATATTGACTATACCACGGACGAAAACGGCGTCTTGAAACGACACTCTCAACCCGTCGTCATAAATTTGAATGACGACACTAACGCGATTATTTACATGCCCAACAGCTCCGTCATCATCAACGGCAACGGTCACAAGTTATCGGGCTTCGTTATCGCGAAATGTTACTTGTTCTCGGTGACGGAAGAAGATATGACGAATGGCAAATTTTTTGAGCATTACGACGGCTTCAATGCTTCGGAAATTATGCACGGGAACTTCAGCAAGGGCACTGACGGCAGCGGTTATACCGTTTATTTCGACTCCGAAGTATCTGCGACCTTGAAAACTAAGGAGGAACTCAACAATCTTTATAAGGGCGAAGAATTCACGACACTTGAAGACGGCTCAACGGGCAATCTTACCGTCAAGGAAAAGATTAAAGCTCCTCAATATCCCGTCATCAGTTTCACCAAAGACCTTTACACGAATTGCAAAACCCTCGAAGAATATTTTGCCATTACCGCCAATTATATCAACACCACTTACACCAAAGAAAAATACATGCAATACAGCGGTTTGAGCGAAGATAAAGTTTCGATGATTAAATTTCCTGAAGAAAACGAAGTCCTCCGTAACGCAAGCGGGATAATTGCCAATCCCAACACGGCCGGTCTTAATTACGGCAACTTCACCGCAGTGACAATTCCCGTAGCTACAGCCGATTTGCTGGACGCTGACCCCGACCCCGATGCTTTGACCAAAGATAATAAGTACGTCAAAGTTATGCTCGGCAATGAAGAAAAATATATTGCCAAGTCGAAGTTGCCGCATATCAGAGTTAAGTGGAATTCAAATTTCCCTTACGTCTGCCTTTACGACCTCAAGACGGGTTTGGGCTGGGGAATGGAGCAGCCGTTTATCTGCGTGAAGCCTATGGACGACACTACTTCAACCGCTGATTCGGCAATAGTTTTCACGAACTCCAAAGATAAAAATGTTGCCGGCAGCAATCAATGGGGCGACGTTTGGGTTATTGAAAGAAGAATATTGGAAGATGTTTACAATTCACAGTACAAAGCTGACAAGTTGGAATTTGCCACGGAAAACGGCATGAAATATTTTATGCTCAAAACGGACATTACGAAATTGGCGGAGCCGCAAGTTATCGCCAAATATAAGAAAGTCGTCGTCGAATTGGAAACCGGCGTTGAAACTGTCAAGTATATCAGGGAAGATGACGCGGATATTCAATACTACACGAAGGTTGAAAACAATAAAGACGATAAAGGCAATACGATTAACTACATTATCACCGACAAGAACGGCAACATTTTGACAAAAACTCTTACGCCGCCGGAGGTCTTTAATGTTGATAACGTGGACAGCAATAACGCGTTGGAAAAGAAAATTAACAGTCTTTTCGGGAAGGCTACCGATAAAGATTTGCGGGATTATTACAACGTCTACACCCGCGAGCCGAATTCAGATGAACAGCCCGGTGATCCCGGTAAAATTGTTGACGGTCGATATGTGTACAATGATGTAAATCATGAAACTTTGGATTATCGGATACCGGCCTTGGAGCGCGTCTATAAAAAGTCGACGTTCAATCTTAAAGAATATGACGGCAGTAAAAGTGAAAAATATGATATACGGAAAGATTCTTTCTACAGCTACTTTGGGATTAAAGACCTGTACCGCATAAATTACACTTATCTGAACAGGAATGAACTTGAATATTCCGAGGGCAAAAAATATCCCAGTGCCGATATGTTCTTCACGGAGAAGCGGTCGGAGTGGATAGATTGATTGATTATTTAAGGGGAGTGGCACCGATGTGCAGGGATATTGAACAACGCGGGCAAGTTATGTTGCTTTACGCCTTGCTGATTCCGGTTCTAGTCTTGTTCGTCGGTGTAGGTTTGGATTTGGGCTGGTATTATCTGAACGTCTCCAGGCTCCAAAATGCGGCGGACGCGGCAGCTTTGGCGGGAGCACGTGCTTTGATTAAAGACGACGAAAATTTTTCCGAATACGACTCGGACGCGATTTACCTCGTCGATACTTTTTATGCTGATGAGGGCAATGAAACCGGTACGAGCTTAACCACTGAAATTGGCGATAAAGAGGCGGCAGCTTATGTGCTGAAAAATCTTTCCTTCGACACCGATGCCCTGACTGTCAAAAATACCAATAACATTACCTCTTACACGATAACTGACAGCTGGGGCATTGGCGGCAGTTCGGAAATTAAGATGACGCCCAACATTTACAAGGTCGGTCAAAATTCCTATTACGTCATTCATCTGGCGGAAAATGTTCAACATTTATTTTTACCCGGCTGGTTTGACTTCATGAACGCGCCGGTCATTGCCATTGTCATGCTGACGAAACCCGAAGTTACCACCGACGGTAGTTTAAAGCTTGTGTTTGAATCAAATGGCGGCAGTTTTGGTGATACAACGACTTCGACGAAAAATCTTAACTCTCTGGAAAAAATTACCGAAAATAAAGAATTGGTGACCGTCTCATCAGATTACGGCAGTCCCACACTCAACGGCTATGAATTTCTCGGTTGGAACACGATAGCAGACAATTCCGGCACCTATATATACGACGGCAAACAGTTGGTGGCCTCGGAAGTGGCTAAGTTGTTCGGCGAAGAACAATCCGTAACCCTTTATGCCGTCTGGAAAAAATCAACCACTCCGACGACTGAAGAAACTTCTGCAACTGAAAAGACTTCGACGACTGAAAAGACTTCGACGGGCGGCAATGATTCATCAGGCGGCAATGATTCGGATAGTGATAATGATTCGTCAAAAGGCAATGATTCGACGACTGAAACCACTTCAAAAAATGGCGGCGGCACTTCGACGACTGAAACCACTCCGCCAACTGAAACCAGAAAGCCCATGAATAATATAACCTTGTGGCAGCAAATGGAGTATGTGCGCGCCAAAAATGCTTATGACGGCGATTGGTCTGTTTCGTACAATAAATACAAAGATGTTTACGGAAATGTCACCATGAAATATATCCAATTTAGCAAGACCACTGCAAAATCTTTAGAGATAAAAGATACCGAACTTAATAAATCAAAAATTACAGACGTTAACCGATTATTTCTTGACTTTTACCCCGAAAGTACAAGTTACAGTGAGCTCCGTAATCCCTCGAAAAGACCACATGCGCTGATAAATGTTAATGCGGCGTATGATGTTCGCAGCGGGAAAAATGATGACCCGTTGTATATCCGAATTGAAAGCGAGCCGGCTCATAATGCGAACGGTGGTAATCAAGGTAACCCGCCTCAACAGATTATCATCAACATAAATGTTTCAAACTTGGCTACCGATAAACGCCCGCTGATTTTCTATTATGACGGCCCTTTGGAAGACCGCGAGCCTATGCCCGTTATCTTGAATCTCAACGCGGATTTTAAAGGCGTGCTGTATATGCCGGATGTCCCCGTCGTCATAAATGGCAACGGCAAGGGCGTCGGTGACGGCAGCGGCACCAATCACACTTTTGAAGGGTTCATTATCGCCAAAGAATTCAGAGCACTCGATAAAACTTACTCAACTTCCACAGCAGCTTACACGGTGAATTCCAAACGGACGACATATAAAGTCGACAGCAAAAATAATGTTCAGACGTTTTTGGTGGACGGCGATTATTTGGCGTTAAGAGACAAGTTGGAGCAATTCTATCTGTCCTCGGCGTCGAAATTCAGGAGGTTTAACATTGAGACGGATTTGGAATTTACGTACATTCATTACGACGCGAACGGTGATATGGTTCCTTTGACTGACAGGGACGAGGAAGAATTAATCCCGCTTTACGATAAGAACGGCACTCGAATAACCGATTGGGATAAAGTGAAATTGTACGATAAGCCGGCTACTGATTCTTCCCGAACGCAATATCCGAAAAAAGATACAGCCCATGCGCGAGTGCCCTTGCTTGATTCTGACGGAAAGCCCGTGCCGCTTTATGACGAATACGGGAACAAAATATATTTCTGCGAAGATTACGGCAGGTTGGGACTGCAATACAACTTGCTCACGTTGCACAAAGTATCGGACGGAACTCGAAAGCCTCACGAATTTTTGTTGACGAAGACCGAATCCAATTCAGACGATTGGATATAAGCTGCTAGCTGTTAGCTGTTAGCTGCTAGCTCTCTCGCCGGCAGCTATTTTTTTGTGCATGAAAGCCAATCTGAATATTGACTGAAAGATAATGTTTTGTTACAATCAAGCTCAAAGAACTCACTCGTCATTTCATGAAGAGGTGAAAAGTTTTGGCGAAGATATTTCAAGCGACGCACGTTGGTAAGGTGCGGTATAACAACGAAGACTCGCTGACAGTGATAGAGCCGGAAACATTCGTAGTGGCGGACGGAATGGGCGGAGCTTCAGCGGGCGAAGTCGCGAGCCAAATGTTGGTCGAGACGGTGAAAAATTCTTTGTCGAAGACGCCGAGACCTTGGCACGAAAAAATTTTGGCGCAGGCAATACTTCTTGCCAACGACAAAATTTTGAACACGGCAAGGCGACATGCAGAGTATCACGGCATGGGCACGACGGCGACGATTTTATCATTGGACGGCGAGCGGGCTTATTTTGCGCACGTGGGCGACAGTCGGCTTTATCTGTTGCGGAATAATATTTTCAAGCAGATAACCGAAGATCATTCATATGTTGAGACTTTGGTAAGGCGCGGAGAACTCACTGCGGAAGAAGCAAAAATTCACCCGATGAAAAATGTTTTGACGCAGGCGGTCGGGGCGATTGCAAATCTTTATATCGACCAAGCAAATTTTCCCGTCGAACGCGGCGATATTTTCTTGCTGTGCACGGACGGATTGACCAATATGATTGATGATGAACTTATATTTAAAATTTTAAAGACCGCCAAAGAACCTGCCGCCGAGCTGATTGAAGCCGCACTCGACGCCGGCGGTAAAGACAATGTTTCTGTTATCGTCGTGGGAGTTGATTGAAATGTGCCGAGAAATTTTTTACTGCGCGTTGAATTTTTATTACGCGATGCGGGGCGCGATTGATTGTGCCTGCCGCATTGCGCACGACGCATTGACTTAAGGGGCGGGAAAAATGATTCAACGAGTCTTGAGCGGGCGATATGAGCTTGAAGAGAAAATCGGCAGCGGCGGCATGGCTGAAGTCTACAAAGCCCACGACCGACTTCTTGCCCGACCCGTTGCGATTAAAATTCTTCACGAGGCGTATCGTTCGGACGTGGAATTTATCGAAAGATTTCACCGCGAGGCGAAGTCTGCGGCCAGATTGTCGCACCCGAATATCGTCAGCATTTATGATGTCGGCGTGGCGGGCAATGATCATTATATCGTTATGGAATATGTCCAGAGCAGCACTCTCAAGAAAAAAATTCTCGACGAGGGGCCGCTTGATATTTTGACGGCCGTTTCAATCGCCAAGGACATTGCAAACGGTTTGACGCACGCTCACGCCAACAATATCGTCCACTGCGACATTAAGCCGCACAATATTTTGATGACCGAAGACAATCACGCGAAGATTACCGACTTTGGAATTGCTCGCGCAGTCACGGAGTCGACGCTGACTTATGGCGGAAGTGTTATAGGTTCGGTTCATTATTTTTCGCCGGAACAAGCTCGCGGCGGTGCGATAACTCCAAAGTCCGACGTGTATTCGCTGGGCATTGTGCTTTACGAAATGTTGACGAACAAGTTGCCGTTCACGGGCGACAATCCCGTAACAATCGCGATGAAGCATATCGAGGAGGAGCCGATTTCTCCAAGCCGCTATCGTCCGCAAATCCCGCCGATGTTGGAAGCGATAGTTTGTCGCGCGATGAGTAAAAGTCCCGAAATTCGCCCGTCGAGTTTTGAGTTGGTGCAGGAACTTTCAAACGTCGAGGCGGCATTGAGCGTGACGGTTAAGAGTGATCCCGATGCCACGCAAGTTTTGCCGCGTGCAGAAATTCCTTCACGCCGCGCAGTCCGTCAAGGTTTGGGCGCACAAGTTGCCGCTCAAGAAGAAAAAATTCCCGAACCTGCCGTTGAGCAGAAGCCGTTTTACAAGTCAAAAATTTTTGTCATGATGATGGCGTTGGTTTTGATGTTGGGATTCGGCGTGGGAATTTTCGCGGCGTTCGGAAAAGTTTTGAACACTGAAGAAACCGTCACCGTCCCCGAAGTCAAAGGTAAGCAGTTGGCATTGGCGCGGCAGATTTTGGAAGATAACAAACTCCGCGTGAACGTCGCCGAAACTTACGATGCTAACGTCCCCGCCGGTCAAGTCGTATCGCAAGATCCCGATGTTGGCAAGACCGTCAAAAGTGACAGGCTGGTTACGATTTACGTCAGCAAGGGCGGTGAGGCACTTGATATGCCCGATTTGGCAGGGCTGGCGAAATCTGCGGCGATTGAACGACTTCAAAAACTCGGCTTGAATTTGGGCAGCGTCTACGAAAAAGATTCTCCCAGTGAACCGGGAACTGTTTTATCTCACGACCCGACGACCGGTACCAGAATTAATCGCGGGCAAACGATTGACTTGGTTGTTTCACGCGGCGAACCTGAACGGAAGGTTGAGGAAGTCAAAGTCACGAAGAAAGTTACCAACGTCCCCAACGTCGAGAATGCGAGCCTTTCAGTTGCCGAAGACGGGATTGAAGGTCGCGGATTGCACGTCGGATCAATTTCTTATGAGGACAGCAATCAAGCGGAAGGTACGGTTATCGCGCAATATCCTTCGCCCGACGCTGAAGTTGAATTGGGTTCGAGTGTCGATTTAGTCGTTGCACGTCGTCCGGAACCTGTCCACGAACCTGAACCGCAATCTTCGAGCGAGCCGACGTATAATGAGCCGTCTCAACAGGAAACACCGATTCAAGATGTGCCGAGTCGTGAAGATGATCAGGAAAAGGAACGATGAAATCGATTATGGGGCTGTGTACAGACGACGTTAGCATTTAATTATTTTTATGTTTTGAATCTACTTTTCTTTGCTCGCCCAAAGAAAAGTAGCAAAAGAAAAGGCGTTATGCCGCTAACGCCGCTATCCTGCGGCGTGGTCGCGGCGCCGTCATCCATGACGGCTTCTTATTGGAAGATAAAAGTTTTTATTAAGGATTGTTGATATGAAAGAAATCGGGCGCGTAATAAAATTTTACAACAGCTTTTTCTTCGTGAAAGCAGGCAATGAAGTTATACCCTGCAAATTGCGCGGACTGCTCAAACGTGACAAAAAAATTGGTAGCGCGGTCAATGTCGGGGATTTTGTAGAAATTTCGAGACTTAAAGATAAAAGCGGCGTGATTGAAGGTGTTCAGTTGCGCCGTAATATTTTAATACGCCCGCCCGTCGCCAATGTCGACAGAGTGATTTTGACATTCGCAGTTGACGCACCGAAACTTCATCCGCTCCTGCTGAACAGATTTTTAGTCCTGGCGGAAAAATCCGAACTCCCCGAAATAATTATCTGCGTGAACAAAATCGATCTGGCGGAAGATAAAAATTTTCTGGCAGAATATGAGCCGCTGTATAAAATTTTGCGAGTGTCGGCAATGACAGGTGAGGGCGTCGACGAGCTGAAAAAAATTTTGTCGGAAGGTGTAACGGTCTTTGCAGGGCCGAGCGGCGTCGGGAAATCTTCACTGCTCAACGCTATTGATAAAAATTTGAAACTCAAAGTCGGCAAGGTCAGTGAAAAAATTCTTCGCGGCAAGCATACAACGCGAGTATCGGAGCTGATTGAATTCGGCGGAGGATTTTTGGTCGACACGCCGGGTTTCAGCGCAGTTGATTTGTCGGAGGCCGGTCTTGATAAAAAAAATTTGTGGCACTGCTTTAAGGAGTTCGCGCAATTCGCGGAGAGTTGTAAATTTCTCAACGGCTGCAGTCACAGTCACGAGCCGGATTGCGGAGTTAAGGCGGCGGTAGAGCGCGGTGAAATTTTGCGTGAGCGTTACGAATCGTATTTGACTTTGCTTGAAGAAGTTACTTCGGAAAAATTTTAATAAAACATTGCGGCGAAAAAAATTTTTGTGTAAAATGAAAGGGCTTTTCAATAAACGCGGAGGGAGGTGAAGATTTGCGAATTGACAGGCGGCGTGCGGACGAAATGCGCGAAGTTTTCTTGGAGCGGCGCGTACAAAAATTTCCGGCAGGTTCGGCACTGATTGAGCTGGGAAATACAAAAGTTCTCTGCGCGGCGACGATTGAAGATCATGTTCCGGCGTTTTTGAAGGGAACGGGTACCGGCTGGTTGAGCGCGGAATATTCGATGTTGCCGGGTTCGTCGTATGAAAGAATTCCTCGCGAACGTTCCAAAATCGGCGGACGGACTGCAGAAATTCAGCGGCTGATTGGTCGGGCATTGAGGGCGGTAACTGATTTGACGGCAATCGGCGAACGGTCGATATTGATTGACTGCGATGTTTTGCAGGCGGACGGCGGCACGCGTACTGCGTCGATAACGGGGGCATTTGTGGCATTGGTTGAGGCCTGCGAGACGATTTACGAAGTCGGCGGAGTTTTCCCCGTGAAAGATTTCGTCGCGGCAATTTCGGCGGGTATCACTCAAGACGGCGAAAAAATTCTTGACTTGTGTTACGCGGAAGATTCGACGGCGGCGGCTGATTGCAATGTCGTGATGACTGGCGCGGGCGAATTGGTCGAAGTTCAGATTACCGCTGAAAAAAATCCGTTCACACGTTCGCAGCTCAACGGACTTTTGGATTTGGCGGAAGGCGGCATTAACGAATTGATTTCCCTGCAGAAAGACGCCCTCGGTCGAGAATTGGTTTGGCGCGTGGGGAGAGTGGGGTAAAATTTTAACACCCGCCAAAGTTTTCATGACGATTCAATTTGAGGAGGGGATAGCTTGATGAAAAAAATCGTGCTCGCGTCGAAGAATTCGGATAAAGTCAAAGAAATACGCCTTGTCCTCAAAAATCTTCAGGTCGAAATTTTATCTCTCGCCGATTTTGACAACTTGCCCGACGCTGTGGAAGACGGCTCAACCTTCGAGGAGAACGCCATAATCAAGGCAAAATTTTTCCGCGAACAAACAGGGCTTGCATGTCTTGCGGACGATTCGGGGCTTGAAGTCGATGCGCTGGGAGGATTGCCGGGCGTCCATTCGGCACGATTTGCAGGTTATCATGCCGACGACAAAACCAACAATCAAAAACTTCTCGACGAGTTGAAAAAAATCGACGTCACGGAATCTGCGGCGGACTATCGATGTGCATTGGCCTTTGTCGACACGGACGGCACTGAAATTTTAACTGAAGGCAGGATTGACGGCAAAATTAAAACCGTCGCTCAAGGCAGCGGCGGATTTGGCTACGATCCGTATTTTTACATTGACGACGAGCGCACAATGGCTCAACTTTCCGTCGACGAAAAAAATTTAATCAGTCACAGAGGCGCGGCTGTAAGGGAGATGGTTTTAAAGTTCAAGGAAAAATTTTCATAGGTTTTGACAGTGACGAAAGGAGGAGAGTTGCGCACGTTTGGAGCGCGACACCTGCCGTGAAGATTGGACTTATAAGCGACACTCACGGAAATTGGTCGTCGATTGACCAGGCAGTGAGTATCGCGCAAAATATGGATATGTGGCTCCACATGGGCGATTGTACGCCTGACGCGGAGTATTTGCAATCATTGGTTGACGTTCCGGTTCATGGCGTGGCGGGCAACTGCGACTGGCCCACGCCAAGCAGTTTATACGAGAGAATTATTGAGGTCGCAGATCACAGGATTTTTATCACTCACGGACATAATTACGGCGTCAGATATACGCAAGAATATATAATGGAGGCGGCGGAGTCTCAAAACGCGGACATTGCGATTTACGGTCACACGCATATTGTTGAATACCTTCTAGGACCACCTGTTATTTTAAATCCCGGCAGTGCGTCTCGTCCTCGCGACGATACAAGAGGTTCCTTCATGGTCATGGAACTTGAACGCCATGCCGACCCGCGAATTACCGTCGTCAGAATGAAACTTCAATGACATAAAAAAAATCCCTCGTTCAAAGTGAGCGGGGGATTTTTCTTTTTCAGCGGACAATTTCCACGCCGAACCATTGCGCGGACTCGTCCCATTTGTAAATTACGGTGCAGAGTTTTTTATTCTGCCAGTCTTCGTAGACGAAAATAATTTTATCGCCGTCGGTATAAAGATTTTGCAGATACCAATCCCAACCGATTTGCTTAGATTGTTTCAAGTCCAGCGTGTCGAAAAATTTAACCCACTTGCCGCCGCGTGAACCGATAACTTTCATTGAGCCGCCGCCACCGGTTTCCGTCGCCAGCAAATAAAATTCTCGATCGTCGTCACTGCTTATCGGCGAAATTTGCGTACTGCCCTCGAACGTGTAGACGGGCACGGTGTTTGCAAAATCACGACTGCCGAATCTGCTTGCCGCGTCAAAAATTTTTTGCTCCTCCTCAAAATTCGTCGCTCTCGTCACGTAGTTAAGGGAAGTCGCGTCGAAGTGGAAATACAAATTGCCGAATTGAGCGACGCCCTTTGAAAAGTTGCCGTCAAGGTGCGTGTAACCTTTGATTTGCAATTCATTCTGCCCGTAATTAAGACTGATTAATCCGATTGATTTATTAAGCGTCAAGTTCATTGCCGACGCTTGAGCCGTAATCATCAGCAGGCAAATCATCAGTGCAAAAAATTTTTTCATCGTTCAAAAACCTCCGTATAAAATTTTTCGTTGACGGCGTGCCACCTGCACACCACATCGATAACATCGTTTTGCAAAGTGTAACGGAAAATAATTTTGTTGTCCTCGGTGAAAAATTTCGACAGATAAAAATTTTCCCCGATATTATATTTCTCGCGAAAGTCAAGCGCATTGAGCAGTTCAATCCACTTGCCGCCGCGTCGACCGATAACTTTAATTGCGTCGCCGAATTTTGAATCTTTCTTCAGCAGGTAAAGCGGGAGATTGGCAGTGCTGTCTATCCGAAAAATTTCCGTGTCGCCGTGAGTGTCGACGCTGACGGTATTTTTGATATCGCGATCTCCTAAGTGGTTGTAAATGTTATTGGCGTCGAAGTGGAAATATAAATTTTGGGCAAGATACAAGTCCTCGCCGATAATCGCTATGCCCTTCGACGCGTCGCCCTTGATAATCGTCGCGCCCTCAAATTTGAATCTGTTGTAGTCGTAAGATGAAATTTTCCCAATCGGTTGCGGATAAAGTTCAAGTCGCATTGCCGACGCTTGAGCCGAAATCATCAGCAGGCAAATCACAGCCGCAAAAAATTTTCTCAACACGTCAACCACCTCCGCCGAATATTTTACCATAAAAAAGAACAGCCTCAAGAGTTTTGAGACTGCTCGAAAAATTTTATCTTGCAAAACCGAGTTTACGTTCTTTGCCGAGATTTTTATCAATATTAACGTCGAAGTCCTCAATCTTAAAATTGGTCAAAGCTTCTTTGGTGACGGTACCGTTTTCATTTTCCTTGATGATGCGTTGAGCTTGCTTAAGCCACGCCTGCTCAAGTAATGTTCGGACGAATCGACCGTTGCCGAAATTTTTTTTCTTGGCAACACGACGGAAAATTTTCTTGCAATGTTCGGCGACATCTGCGGAAATTTCGTAGCCGCGACGCTTCGCCATGAGCTTGAAAATATCCGTGAGTTCGTCGGCAGTGTAATCGGGAAAATTTATGTGGAAGGCGATTCGACTGCGCAAGCCCTCGTTGCGGTCAAGAAAATCTTTCATCTTGTCGGGATAGCCCGCGAAAATTACAATCACGTCGTCACGATGATTTTCCATTTCCTGGACGATTGTATTAATCGCCTCATCGCCGAAAGTGGCATGTTCGCCGTCACTCAAGCTGTAGGCCTCGTCGATAAACAGCACTCCGCCGCGTGCTTCACGAAATTTATTGCGAACAGCCTTTGCCGTCCAGCCGACGTATTTTGCAACCAAATCAGCGCGTCCGCACTCAACGAAACGTCCCGTCCTCAACACGCCGTCACGAGCCAAAATCTGTGCAAAAAGTCTGGCAACCGTAGTTTTCGCGGAACCGGGATTGCCCGTGAAACTCATATGCAACGCCGCGTTATTTTTTTCAAGATTCATATCCGTACGCATTTTTTCCACACGATGCGCCGCAATAATCTGTTCGATTAAAGCTTTCTGCTCCGTCAAGCCGATCATCTCGTTGAAATCGGCGTAAGCGTCGTTAGTTTTTTCTTCAGTCTTGACGGTCAAGCGGTCGACTTCGCGATAGGCGGGATAAGTTTTATTTTTCAAGGAGCTATTGTAAAGTTTGTCGCGGATGCTGTAAATTTCCGAGGCGTTGAAGGTGAGCTTGTCGCCCATTGCCTCCAAAAGTTCCTCGTCGCTGTAAAACGTCGTCCCCGAAATCGCCATCAAATCTTTCAGGTATTTTAAAGCAGTCTTGCGATTGCCCGCGCCCTCATGCAAATCAATTATGTGCAAATCATCTTGGAGCCGCGCGGTGAGTTGATTGGCGAAACCGGGCTTGTCCGCCGACTCAATAAAAATGCAAAGCGTGTTGCGTTGATGACGTCTGACGGCGTTAGCAATGAATTCGACGACCTCTTCATAGGCGTGGGCGAATTGTCCGGTACTTGTGCGTTCGCCGCTCAATTCGATAACGACGGTACCGCCCGCAGCATTTTCGAGAAGTATTTCAAAATCGCTTTCATCGTAGCAATTTTCGGTAATGTTTGTTATGGCAGTGATTCGGCGGCTGACGAGGCGTTTGTTGGTGTAAAGTGCGGCGACGAGCAGTGTTGACAGTTCCAAGGCGGCATCGGTGTTGCCCGCGAGAATTTTATAGTGGACGGGCTGGCCGTAAAAGTGGTGAACATTTTCTTTAGCGTAAATGCGTGTGAATTCCTCTTTGAAAGTTTCATCGGCAAGGAGATTCGTAGCAGCCTTCATCGCCCCTTCAAGAGTCATGCGCTTCACGGGGCAAATTGCCTCTCTAACTTTGAACGTCCGATTGTCCAAAGCGTCCAGTCCGAGGTCTTGAGTAATTTGGAAGTAGTCGAAATTAAAATCATTGGAGCGGTTCGCCCGTTCAAAAATTTTGCTGAACTTCGTCGCGGTGATTTCGGTCAAGTCTTTAACTTTGACGTTCTTGACAGCGAATTCGTCGCGGTCGTTGAAAAATTTTTCGAGGAGATTCGCCAACTTCGCGGTCGTCAATTCCTTGAAGCCGTCAACAGCAACCAGCATATGAAAAACATTGTTCTTTACGCGGCTAAGTAAAAATTTAACTTTCTCGCTCTCAATGCCCTCACTCAAAGCCGCGCTCAAATCGCTGATGTGGAACTTGAACGCGTGCTTAGCTTCGGGCGTAGTGCCGCTTTCAATTTTCAATTCGCAGGTTATCTGAAATTTGTAGAAAAGCATTAAGCTATCCTCCGTGTCAGCAGTTATTAAATTTTCAAAGACAAAGCCGCTGAAATATCCTCCTTTCCGATTTCAGTCGGGATAAAGAGTTTATCGTAGAAAGATTAAAATTTCTTAAGAGACAATTTAGCTGCCAGCTGTTAGCATTTAAACTCCTAACTCCTCACTCCTAGTTACAAAAGACGGTTGCCGTTGTCGAAATCGTAAAGCGATTCAGCCTCGTTGATGATTTCGTCAAGCTCAACGCGTGTGGAAAATTTTTTCATGTTGCGATAGAAATTTTCCCTGTGGACGACGACCGATCTAATGAACGCGCCCGCATAATCCGTGAAAAGTCCCGCCTCGTCGTAAAGCTGCCAAAAATCTTTAACGCTGTCAGCAGTCGCAATGTCGTATTCGATTCGGCGCAAAAGTCTCGACAACTTCGCGCGAATTTCCGACGTGAACATTGACTTCAACAGCGCGAGTTCCGGCATTGACCGCGACGCTCTCACCAGCCAAAATTCTACCTGCAAATCATCGTTGAAATTGTCGAAGCCGCAAGTTATCAGCCGCTCTAAAAGTTCGGGCGGAGCTTCTCTTTTCAGCGGCAACATTCGCACTTCCTTATAAAACGACGCGTACAACAATCGCTCAAATTC
The DNA here is from genome assembly GCA_017427545.1 of Selenomonadaceae bacterium. Classification (GTDB taxonomy): domain Bacteria; phylum Bacillota; class Negativicutes; order Selenomonadales; family Selenomonadaceae; genus Quinella. The sequence continues at coordinate 20,820 of JAFRSO010000035.1, read as the reverse complement.
CGTCTTCGTGTAAAGCCTTGAAACTATTGCGCCAAATGCACCGCGCATGAGTTTTTCCAAAACTGCCCAGTGTCGAACGTTCCGAAAACTTGTCAGCCAACAGCCTGTCTGCTTGAGGTAAGACGAAAATCCCGCTGCGATGTCTTGGGGAGTGATGACGACTTCTAACGTCAAGTCGCCAATTATAACGTCAAAAAATTCTTTCTCGAAGGGCAAGCGTTCTTCCCGATAATCAAGCAAAAGACTTTCGACGTAGGGAAATTTTCGGGCGTCATCTTCCTTCGTCGTGACGAAAAAAATTTTCGCCATAGGAAAGCGGGCGTGTAACGGTTCGATATAATCGACGCTCTCGACGACCAAAATCCTGTGAAAAAAATCGTCGCCGTCAACAAGCTCCATTAAACTCGGTTTGATATCTTCCATAAATAAATCTCTCACTCATTCCTCATTTATAGAAAGTAGAAAGTAGAAAGTAGGGAATAGAATTTTAATTACGCATTGCTTTTTAGACTTCCGGATTGAGTTCGTCGCCATATTCGCGCAGAAAAATTTTTTGGTAGCGGCGATATTTCGGATCAAGCGGTTTTTCTCGCGGACAATGTATGCACCAAAAATCTTCCGACTGATTCGGCACGACAACTTTATAACCCGCCCGCGCCATTTCCTTACATTGCGACGTGTCGTACAAATGCCAGCCGTCAAATAAATCCTCGCGCCACGGCAAATCATACTGCGTCGCGATAAAAAGCCCGTCGACCGATTCCACTTCCTGATAATCACCTTGCGGCTCATTGCACTCCGAATCAACGACGCTTTCCGGCTCGCAGGCGTGAAGCACTCGACCGTAAGTTCTCATGCCGTCCCACCAAACACCCGTCTCCGGCAAATTTCGACAACCGATCATTCCAACGACGCCAATCGTCTTGTCCGAAAAAATTTTCAGCAAATCGGCTATCAAATTTTTATTCACGACGAGCGTATCTTGGTGCAAGTAAATTTTATACTTCGCGTCGGAATTTTTCATGGCGCGATTGTAGCCCGCAGTCATTGAAGAGGCCTCGCGCACGTCAATAATTTCAGCCGTCATGCCGTCGGGAATTTTCAAATGCTCCAAATAAAGTCGGCACTCGCTGTACCAATAATCGCTGTTGACGCATGTTATAAACGCAATTTTTTTGTCGTCAAGCAAAAGTCAATCCTCCTCACCTAAAATTTCCAACATCTCACGCGGCGTCACGATAAACGGTTTTATCGGGAAGTGCTTTAAATTTCCTGTCACTAGATACGCTTCGACTTCTTCCCGCGCCGTAAGTGTCACCCAATAAAAAATTTTATCCTTAGGGTCGGGCATTTCCTCATCATATTCTTTCGCGTCGATAAATTTACCTCGTTCGATTACGCTTTTTAAAATACGATCAATCCGCTCTTGTGAAAATTTAAATTTCGGACGCTTAATCACGTCGTAATATTCCGCAAAAATTATTTCATGAAATAAAGGAATAATCTTTCCGTTCAATGCATGATTTAATATCTTACCGGGAACAGAATCCGGCTTAAACAGTGCTGAAACTATAACATTTGTATCTATAACGGCATAAAAATGCATTCTAACCTCCCACGAGCCTCATACGTGCTTCCCGCGCTTCACGTTCTCGACGAGACAAAAAAATTTCCAAATTAATTTCTTCAAGGGTCATTTCCGCCGTACCATTACGTTCAGCTTCTTGCTGTATTTCTCGCAAAGCTTTAAGCGCATCTTCTGTTACCTGAGCATTGCAGGATTCTTTCTTCGAGAAATCATTTCTTTTGTACTTAAACATTTCAATCAGCCCCTTTGATAAAATCCGTCCCTAAAACGCGGCGAATTTCTGTCAGCGTCGTCAAGCCCGCATGAACTTTTTCCAAGGCGTCATCAGCTAAAGTTTTCAAGCCCGCGTCAAGTGCAGCAGTTTTTATCTCGTCAAGGTCACGGCTTGTGCGAATCAGCGTGCGCAAATTTTTATCGACGCGCAAAATTTCATGCAGGGCAATGCGTCCGCTGTAGCCGGTACTCCTGCAATGTTCGCAACCGACCGCCTCAAAAGTTCCGTCCGACAAAATTTTTTTGCAGTGAGGACAAAGCCGCCTTACCAATCGTTGAGCGACGACGCCGCTTAATGTTGCCGCCAAAAGATACGGTTCAACGCCCATTTCAAGCATACGAAAAACTGCACTGCATGAGTCGTTGGCGTGAAGTGTCGTGAAAATCAAATGTCCCGTGAGCGCGGCGCGTATTGCAATTTTTGAAGTCTCCGCGTCACGAGCTTCCCCGACCATCAAAACGTTGCAGTCCATGCGCAACATCGCCCGCAGTCCCGCCACAAATGTCAAGCCGGTTTTCTCATTGACTTGCACTTGGCTGATTCCGTCGACATGCTGTTCAATCGGATCTTCAAGCGTCATGATTGAACGCGTCGGCTGATTGAGTTCTCGAAGTGCCGCGTAAAGTGTCGTCGACTTGCCCGAATTCATTGGCCCCGTCAAAATTATCATGCCCGCCGCCGAATTTATCATCTGCCGAAAAAATTTTTCATTGACCGCCGTAAATCCCAAATCGCGCAGATTGTTCAACTCCAACGTCGAATCAAGCAATCTTACCGTCAAAGATTCCGCGCCGAATGACGGCATACTCGCCACGCGCATTTCCACATTGCCGAATTGAATTGCCCCGTCAAGCGGTTGAAATGTTGCGGTCGTGTCCATGCGTGCCAAAATTTTTATCCGCGAAGTCAACGCGTCCGCCAAATGCAGCGGCAACGGTTGATGAAGTTCCTGCAGTTGTCCGTCAATTCGATAGCGCACGCGCAGTGAATTTTCAAACGGCTCAATGTGCAAGTCCGATGCTCGCATATCTATTGCAAAGTTGAAAATCAAATTCACCAGCTCGACAATCGCCCGCGATGAACTGCCCGCGAAGTTGTGCCGATCCATGTGAATAAATTTCCGCAACTGTTCGTTAAAGTCCGTAATCATTTTTTGTAGAGGATTTTTTCCAACGTCTTGGTCATAACTTTCATGTCGGGAATTTGTTCCGTGTAAAGCCGATAAGCTTCCTTGCCTTGCAGCAGGAGCATTGACAGCCCGTTGAGTGTCGGATAGCCGAGTTCACGCGCCGTCTTGAGCAATTTAGTTTCGGCGGGATTGTAAATTATGTCGTAGACCAATGCGCCTTCCGGCAAAAGTTTCAAATCAACGGGCGGCATTCCGTCAACTTCGGGGAACATTCCAAGCGGCGTCGTGTTGATTAAAATATCCGCCGTCTGCAACATTTCCTTAAACTCGTCCGTATTCCAATCGAACGCCTCAACATGACCGTAAGATAAAAAGTCGTTGGCCAATGCTTGAGCCTTTTGAGGATTGCGCGCGCCGATTGTGACACATTCCGCACGCTTCTTGCACAGTCCCCAGAGAATTGCGCGAGCCGCTCCGCCTGCACCCAACATCACCGCGTGGCAGTCTTCGGGTAAAAAATTTGCCTCCGCCAACGCCGCCAAAAATCCCGATACATCTGTATTGTAGCCCGTCAATATGCCGCCATCATTGACGACCGTATTCACCGCCCCGATAACCAATGCGTCCGCGTCAATGGCGTCAAGATATTTTGCTATCGTCGTCTTGTGCGGAATTGTCACATTCACGCCGCGAAATCCCAAGCCCTTCAGCCCTTCCACCGCGAAATAAAGTTTGCTTGCGTGAACTTCAAGCGGAATGTAATTGTAATTGATAAAGCCCGCCGCCTCGAATGCCGCCTTGTACATTTGCGGCGACAGAGAATGTCCGACGGGGTAACCGAGTATTCCGAAATTTTTTATCTCTGAAGAAACCATTTATTATGCTCCTTTCAAATTAGGAACTAACAGCTGGCAACTGGTAGCTGGCAGCTAACCGCATTTTATCACAAGCCGCTTGCAGTTACAATCTGTTCAAGCACCGCCGATTTTCCGCAAAAAATTTTTTCATCAGCCGGCAACAATCCTCCTCCAAAATTCCCGCCGTCACTTGAAGTTGATGATTGAGCGCGGGATTGTTCACGACGTTGAAAATTGATTCAGCCGCGCCGAATTTTGAATCCACCGCGCCATAAACCAAACGTTTTACCCTGCACAAAACCAAAGCTCCCGCACACATTGCGCAAGGTTCGACCGTGGAATAAAGCGTGCAGTCCGATAATCGCCGCCGATTTAATTTACGACTTGCCTCGCGTAATGTCAAAATTTCAGCATGAGCCGTTGCGTCGTGAAGTTGTTCAATCCGATTATGTTCAGCGCAAATCAAAATGCCGTCCCCACTAACGAGAACGGCACCTATTGGAACTTCGCCTTCTTCGTAAGCCTTCGACGCCTCTTTAAGCGCAAGGCTCATAAAATCTTTATCCGTCATCATCAATCCTCCCAAAAACTAGTTCCTAGTTCCTAATTACTAGTTCCTAATCAAGCAAGCAACATGTCCAAACTCAAACCGCTGGCGTAAAACAGTGAATGTGTCCCGCAACTTGTCAGCTCCAAATTGTACGCTTCGGGAACTTCGACTTTCTTGACGGGTGACGCCTTTTTATTCATGACGCGCCGCAATTCTTCGGCGAAAGTGTTCTTTTCATCGCGGCGACCGCGTCCGCTGTTGAAACGGTGTTTACTGTCTTGAGCGACGCCGTTGACGCGAGCAACCCGTGCAATTTTCTCAACTCTTTCTGTCATTTTGCTCTCCTCCTTGGAATTTAGCTTTTAGCTGCTAGTTGCTAGTAGCTAATCACTAGTCACTAACCTCGCGTCCTTCACTTGCAATATCGTTTAAAACTGTCACCTCCTTAAGGAACTAGTAATTAGGAACTGGGAACTAGTTTTACAACTCCTAACTCCTAACTCCTAACTGAAAAAAGAACTCCACCGCGTTTTACGGCAGAGTTCCTTTTTAGAAATAAACTGATTCCCAGTTCCTATTCAAGAGCACCGGCAATCTTGCTGTTGACTTCGCGAGCCGCCGCGACACTCTCATTAAATTTGGCTTGTTCGGCGTCGGAGAATTTGACTTCGACAATCTTTTCTGCGCCATCTTTGCCGAGAATGACGGGTACGCCAATGCACAAATCCTTTTCGCCATATTCGCCGTCGAGATATACACAGCAGGGAATAAGTTTCTTCGCGTCAAGGGCAATGGCTTCGACGAGAGCTGCCGCCGCTGCACCGGGAGCATACCATGCTGAAGTTCCCAAAAGTCCCGTGAGAGTTGCGCCGCCGACTTTGGTAGCCTCAACCGCCTTTTGAATCGCCTCATCGCTCAAAAGTTGCGTGACGGGAATACCGCGGTACGTTGCCAAGCTGACGAGCGGTACCATAGTTTTATCAGCGTGTCCGCCGACAACCATAGCATCAACATCAGTCGGGGTAGCGGGATAGCCTGCCTCTTTGAGGGCGACGGACAGATAGTAACGGAATCTGCTGCTGTCGAGCATACCGCCCTGGCCGATAATGCGATTGCGCGGGAGTTTGGTATCTTTGAGCGTCAGATAAGTCATCGCGTCCATAGGATTGGAAACGATAATCAAAATGGCTTCGGGGGAATGTTCAAGAATTTGGTCGACAACGCTCTTGACGATTTTGGCGTTGGTGCCGATGAGTTGTTCACGAGTCATGCCGGGCTTACGAGGAATACCGCTGGTGACTACAACGACTTGCGAACCTGCCGTCGCCGCATAATCATTTGTCACGCCGGTAACAGTCGTATCAAAATTGAGCATGTGCGCCGTCTGCATGATATCCATTGCTTTGCCTTCGGAAAGACCTTGTTTGATGTCGATGAGGACGACTTCACTTGCAAAGCCTTTGGTCGCCAAAACGTTTGCTACGGTCGCGCCGACATTACCCGAACCAACTACAGTTACTTTCATTAAAATTGCCTCCTCAAAATTTATTGAGCTTATTGTACCACACCGAATCATAAATTGCTACAAGATTTCTGCGCGGGGGAAAAATTTTTTATTCGACTTTGGAAAAATCTTCCTTGCCGACGCCGCACAACGGACATACAAAATCTTCGTTCATCTCGGTGCCGGGATCAATACCGTTTTCAGGATCGCCCTGCTCCTCGTCATATTCGTAGCCGCAAATATTGCAAACCCACTTCATATTAACGCCCTCCCAAAAAGTTTTTTTGATTATAACACGCGCCGAAAATTTTTCAACAGAAAATTTTAATGAATCTAATCTTGCGCCACATACCGCCGAATGTTTATAATATAGTCAAAAAAGGAGTGATTTTTATGCTCATCAATAATTATGATTACGGGAAATTGGTCACCGGTACTTCAGGCGACGATACAATTTATAATTACAGCGGCGAAGATGACGGCGAAGGTGACGAAGCTACAATCTCGGCTGGTCTCGGCAATGATTATGTCAGGAATATCAACGGCTATGATGTCACGTTCATTTACAGCGGCGGCAATGATACCATTGAAGGTTTCGATAGCAGTTCTATTTTGCAAATTGCACAGGGCACGCTCGATACTGTCGCGCAGGTGAGCGGTAATGATTTAATCTTCAGCGTCGGAAATAATACCATCACGCTCAAGGACGGCTATTCGCGCAATGTTAATGTCGTCGACGCCAACGGTAACGCCTTGTCATATGCTGTTAAAATCTCCGTTCCTGATGACGGCGAAGAATTCTACAATGATAAAGATAACGCGACAATCGTCGGCAGTGATAACGCTGACACTATCGAAAATGACGGCTCTAACGTTTCAATCAATGCGGCGGGCGGCAACGATATCATTTACGAAAATGGCGAAGATGATACCATTGACGGCGGCTCCGGTAACGACTTCATAAATAATACCGGCTATGATGTCACGTTCGTTTACAGCGGCGGCAATGATACCATTGAAGGTTTCGATAGCAGTTCTATTTTGCAAATTGCACAGGGCACGCTCGATACTGTTGCGCAGGTGAACGGTAACGATTTGATATTCAGCGTCGGGAATAATACCATCACGCTCAAAAATGCATACTCGCGCAATGTTAATGTCGTCGACGCCAGCGGTAACGCTTTGTCATATGCTGTTAAAATCTCCGTTCCCGATGACGGCGAAGAATTCTACAATGATAAAGATAACGCGACAATCGTCGGTAGTAATAACGCTAACACTATCAATAATGACGGCTCTAACGTTTCAATCAATGCGGCAGGCGGTGATGATTCTATTCGCAGCGGCGGCGACTATTCCACTATCGACGGCGGCGCGGGTAATGATGAAATTCACCTTGACGGCGACAGCTTCCACGCAACAGTAAATAGCGGCGTCGGCAATGATTACATTTACGTTGAAGGTTCAAACGGCTCGGATATTAAAATATATGGCGGCGACGGCGACGATACCATTAACAGCCAAAGTGAAAATACAATCCTCGACGGTGGCGCGGGTAACGATTCGATTGAAAATAGCGGCTCAAAAGTTTCTATCCTCGGTGGAGACGGCAATGATACCATTGGAAATACTTGGTATGGCTCAAACGTTTCTATTGACGGCGGCGCGGGTGATGATTCTATTTCCAACGACTCCGATAACGTCACATTCATTTATAGCGGCGGTAATGATACGATTGCAGGTTTCAGAAATAATTCCACGCTCAAAATCGCGCAGGGAACTCTTAATCCCGTCGTCGAATCTGACGGCACAAATTTATTCTTCAGCGTCGGGGAAAATAAAATCACCCTCAAAGAGGCTTATTCCCTCGAAACTGTTAATGTCGTCGACGCGGGCGGCAATGCTCTCAAATACGGCGTTAAAGTCGTCGGCTCAAATGACCTCAATGATATTTACAACAGGAGGGATAATTCAACCCTCGTCGGCAGTGATAATGCTGACACTATCAATAATGACGGCGGCAAGAACGTTTCAATAGCGGCTATGGGCGGCGATGATTCTATCCGCAATTATGAAGGCAACAACTCCACAATCAATGGCGGCAACGGGACTGACACTATCGTAAATTACAACTCGTCGGGCGTGACGATGACCGGTGACGGCGGCAATGATTTCATTTATAACGAAAGCTCCAATGCGTCTTCAATCAACGGCGGCGACGGCTCCGACACAATTCAAAGCGTTTACAATTCGATTAACGTCACACTTTCAGGCGGGGCAGGTAATGATTCTATCGTCAATGATACCGGCGCAAATTCTTCACTTCTCGGCGACGGCGGCAATGATACTCTCGAAAACTTCAGCGCATCAAACGTCACGATGTCGGGCGGGGCTGATAACGATTACCTCTTCAACAACGCTCCAAACGTCACGATGATTGGTGACAGCGGCAATGACGATTTGCAAAATGAAAGTTCGAAAGTTTCAATATCAGCGGGCGAAGGTGACGATTTCATTTCCAACAGCGGCGAAAACGTTACAATCGACGCGGGCACCGGTAATGATTCGATAACCAACAGTAGTTCCAAAGTCACAATCGCGGGCGACTCCGGCAACGATTATCTTTTCAATGAGGCGGAAAACGTTTCACTTAGCGGCGGGACAGGTAATGACAGCATAGAAAATACCGCCTCGAAGGTTACGATTGATTCGGGCAGTGGCGACGACAGCATTTACAGCCGCAATGACGCCGAAAATATTTTGTTCGTGTACAGCGGCGGCAATGATTTAATCGAAGGCTTCAACTCTTCCGCCACGCTGAAGATTGCTCAAGGCTCGCTTAATTCTATCGCAACCTCAAACGGCAACGATTTAATTTTGAGCGTCGATAATTATAAAGTCACGTTGACGGGCGCACTCGAACTTGAAAATCAAAATATCGTCGACGGTTCAGACAACGCGCTTGACTTCAAGCTCAATATCGTCGGCTCCGCAAATGAGGCAAATAATATTTCCAACATCAAAGACGGCTCTACAATCTTGGGCGGCAATGATGAGGACACGATAAAAAATTCAGGCGGTAAAAACGTTTCAATTGACGGCGGCAACGGTTCCGATTCAATTACCAACGAAAACCGAGAAGTTCAAACTAGGACGGGCAAATACGATACGATTCACCCCGACAACTCGACAATCATAGGCGGCGAAGGTGACGATTTCATTTCCAACAGCGGCGAAAACGTTACAATCGACGCGGGCAACGGTTCCGATACGGTTTCAAATGACGGCGACAGCTCGACCATAAACGGCGGCAGCGGTGATGATTCAATTCACAATTACGGCGCAAAAGTTTTGATTAATTCGGGCGCGGGCAATGATTTCATTAACAACGACTTTTACTCTGACGGCGATGGTAAAAACGTCACAATAAATAGCGGCGCAGGTGCTGATACGATTGAAAATCGCGGCGACAGTTCATCACTCGACGGCGGCGAAGGTTCCGATTACATTTACAACAGCGGCTCACGCGTCACAATCATGGGCGGCGCGGGTAATGATACCTTCGACAATGGCGGCGAGAAAGTTTTGTTCAAGTACACGGCGGGCGAAGGTAACGATTCAATCAGCGGGTTTGATGAAAATGATTCCTTGCAAATCGGCGGCGGCACCGGTACATACTCGACGGTTAAGAGCGGCGATGATGTTATTGTCATGGTCGGCGAAGGGAAAATTACTCTCACAGGCGTAGCTTATTTCAAGCCCAAAATCGTCGGCAATGAGGTTTTGACTTACAGCTGGACGTTCAATGAAAACGTTGCCACTTACGGCACGGAGGATCAAACTTTAATCACGGTGACGGGCGTAAAATCATTGAGCGGCATTTCGCTTGAAGGACAAGTCGTGACGATTGCAAAGGCTTCAGTCAATGGCGAGGCAATCACAATCACGGGCGAAGGTTACACGCTTGCACTTGCCGATAATGTTCCCAAAAAGCAGACGACTAATGCTTGGACGGTCAGCGGGACGACTGCCACTTATAAGCAGACGATTTCGGCGGGCTATACTCTTGCCACTAACGCGAAGAAAATCAATTACGCTGCGAAGGCTACGAAAACTTTGGCGACGGTTACGGGGCTTAAGAGCGGTTTGAAAGTCACCGACGGTAAAGTTGCGGGAATTACCTTGAACGGTAAAGTTATCACGCTGGCGGCGTCGACACTCAATCAGAAGAAAGTTACGCTCAAGGGCGAAGGCTACACACTTGCGTTGGCGAGCGGCGTTAAAAAATCACAGGCGACTGCTGAAAAGTGGAAATTGGACGGGACGACTGCAACTTATAAATCAGCCTCGAAGACTGCGGGCTACATTTTGGCGAACAATGCCAAATCGATAACTTACTCCGACGCAGTTCAGGCAACGACTTTGGCGACGGTTACGGGCGTTAAGTCCACGAAAAATCTTTCCGTCAGCGATAAAGTCATCACGCTAAAGAAGGCAGCTCTCAATGCAAACGTATCCATAAGCGGCAGTTACAAATTCAACTTTGCGGCGGGCGATTACAAGAAAACTCAAATTACCGGTAGCGTTGGCAAGGATACGGTCATCACGAGCGGGAAAAATCTTTCAATCGATATGGGCGCGGGGGCTGATTCGGTTAAAGTTATCGGTAGCTCAACGACAATCACTGGCGGCAAGGGTAAGGATACCATTACCAATACCGGCGACAAAAATATTTTTATCTACAATGTCGGCGACGGCAACGACGTTATCAACGGCTTCAATGACAACTCGACACTCAAAATCGGCAGTAACGGCAAGGGAATTTATTCTGCTAAGACGAGCGGTAAAAATGTTATCGTGACGGTCGGGGAAGGCAAAATTTCTTTGATGGGCGCGGCAAGTCTTTCGGCAGTCAACATTGCGGGGCAAGTCGAAGTCAATCCACTTAACCTCACCAACTCCAAGAAAAATCGTTTGATAACCGGCACTGACTATGACGACAAGATAAAAAATACTGCGCAATACGTGACGATTGACGGTGGCGCGGGTCAAGACAGCATATCGAACACTGCGGCAAATGTTTCGATTAACGGCGGCTCCGGTGACGATTCGATAACTTCAAGCGGCAAATATGATACGATAGATGCGGGCGAGGGCGATAATCACATTGAGCTGACGAAAAACTCAACGCGTCAAACGGTGATTGCGGGCGCAGGTGATGATTATATCCTCAACGCGGGCAAAAATAATTCAATCAGTACGGGCGCGGGCAATGATACAATCCTCACGAGCGGGGCAAGTGCTTCGATACGCGGCGGCAATGGTTCGGACGTTTTCATCTTCGACGGCGGCGGCGGAATTATCCAAGACTACGACACAGCAGATATGATTGAGTTCATGACGGGCACAGCTTCCGTCACGACGAAAAATGATGACGTGATTTTCACGGTCGGGGCAAATAAAGTTACCGTCAAGGGCGGCAAGGATAAAGTTATCACTTACCAAGACACGAGCGGCGAACTCTCCTACCCGCAAACCGTATCTCTAAGCGGCGCGACGACTGCCACTTTGTTGCAAAACTACTCGAAGGACAGCTTCAACGTCGCCAATTACGGCAGTGAGATTACGAAGATTGACGCCTCGGCAGTGGTTCACGACCTGACAATCATCGGCAACAAAAATGCTAACCGGATTATTGGTACCGCGCAGGACGATTCAATCAGCGGTCTTGCGGGAGCCGATACGATTTTGGGCGGCGCAGGCAATGACACGCTCTTGGGCGGCAAGGGCAATGACAGTTTGAGTGGCGGCGCAGGTTCGGACGTGTTTGTTTATGCCTCCGGTGACGGCAATGACATTATCGCCAATTATGCGGAAGAGGACAGAATTTTAATCACGTCGGGCACGGCAAATGTTACGACGAGCGGTTCAAATGTTATCCTCAATGTCGGGAGCGGGAAAATTACCGTCAAGAATGCTGCTAAAAAAGTTGTGACTTACGTTGACTCGACGGGCGTAAATTATTATCCGAAGAATCCCGACCCTGTGATTTTAACCGGCACCGGTGCGACGCTCAGGGCGAATTACTCGAAGGCGACTTACACCGCTACAGCAAAATTAATTACGGTTGACGCCTCGGACGTTACGCGCGACTTGAAGATTATGGGTAATGCAAAGGCCAATGACATTTACGGCGGCAGTGGCAATGATTCAATCAACGGCGGGGTTAAAGCTGATACGCTTCAAGGCGGGGCAGGTAATGATACGCTCTTGGGCGGTGAAGGTAACGACGAACTTTACGGCGGGACGGGCGCAGATGTTTTCGCCTATCGAAACGGTGACGGCAAGGATATTATCTGGGATTATGCGGAAGAAGATAAAATCCAAATTCGTTCGGGCACGCTTAAAAATCGTTCGGTCAGCGGAAATGATGTTGTCCTGCAAATCGGCAGCGGCTCTATCACCGTCAAGGAGGCGGCGAATAAAAATATTTCTATCGTCGACAAAAACGGCAAGGCTCTCGGCAATGCCAACGTCCCCTACTGGTTCACGGAAGATGATTCGGACTTCAACGCCGCGCAGCTCGATTCTATCGTTGAGACTTCAGCGGAATATTCATCCTTTGAGGAAGAAGGAATAAGGAACAAGGAACAAGTTTTTCAACTCCTAACGCCCAATAACCAATCACTAACAACTAAAAGCTAGCAGCTAGAAGCTAACAGCTAACAGCTAACAGCTAGCAGCTAAATCCCCGTCAACTACGATGGGGATTTTTTTTAGCGTCTTTGGATTTTCTAACAAAAGCATTTTATAATCTTATCGAAATTAACGACATATTTTTGGAAGGAGAGATTATCATGGCAGAGATTTACAATTCCAATAACAACAGCTTGGTCAGCGGTACTTCAGGTGACGATACCATTTCCAACGGCGGCAATAACGTCATAATGCTCGGCGAGGCAGGTAACGATTTTATTTACAACAAAGGCTCGAATAACTTTATCGATGGCGGCGCGGGCGACGATACCATTTACAATGACTATTATGTTGACAATTCGACGATAAACGGTGGCGAAGGTAACGATAACATCATAAATGATTACGGTTCTTATTCTTTAATCGACGGCGGCGACGGTGACGATTCTATCAGAAATTATTACAGTTCTTACTCTGTAATCGACGGCGGCGCGGGCGACGATTCAATTGACAACTACGAGTCCGATAATGTGACAATGCTCGGCGGCGCGGGCGACGATTCAATTATCAGTGGCGGCTCGCAAAACTCAATCTACGGCGGCGAAGGCAACGATACCATTGACAGCTACGACTCTAACTCAACAATCGACGGCGGCGAAGGTAACGATTCAATTATCAGTGACGGCTCGCAAGTTTCAATCGACGGCGGAGCGGGCAACGATTCAATTTTCAACGGTAACTATTGGACCGGGCAAAGAGGCGGTGACAAAGTCACAATCAACGGCGGAGTTGGCGATGATTCAATTTTCAACGGTAACTATTGGACCGGGCAAAGAGGCGGTGACAAAGTCACAATCAACGGCGGCGAGGGCAAGGATTCTATTTTCAACAGCGGCTTCAATTCTACAATCGACGGCGGAGTTGGCGACGATTCCATTCAAAATTACTCAAGTACAATTTATAACTCATCAACCGGCAAATATGACACGATTTATCCTGACAACACCACTATCTTCGGCGGCGAAGGTAACGATAACATCAGAAATGATTACGGTTCTTACTCTGTAATCGACGGCGGCGACGGCTCTGATACTCTTTGGAGCAGCGGCTCTTTTGTCACGATGATTGGCGGCACAGGCAGTGACAGAATTGACAACTGGTTAGGCTCCAACTCAACACTCGACGGCGGCGAAGGCAACGATTCAATTTATAGCGTTGGCGATAACGTCTCAATCTACGGCGGCGAAGGCAACGATACCATTGACAGCTACGACTCTAACTCAACAATCGACGGCGGCGACGGTGACGATTCAATTTATAGCGTTGGCGATAACGTCTCAATCTATGGCGGCGAAGGCAACGATTCAATTTCCAACTCCGGCTCCAATTTGACAATCGACGCCGGCGCGGGCAACGATTCAATTTCCAACCACGGCCCCAACACAACACTCGAAGCCGGCTCAACAATCAACGCCGGCGCGGGCGACGATACAATTCATAACGATGACGGAAGTAATTACGCATCCATAAACGGCGGCGAAGGTAAGGATTACATTTTAAATAAAGGTTCCAACACTACACTCACCGGCGGCAAGGGCGACGATACCATTGACAACAGCGGCGAAAACGTTTTGTTTAAGTACGCGTCAGGTGACGGCAACGACCTTATCACCGGCTTCAATGAGACTTCGACGCTCAAAATCACTCAAGGCACGATTAATCCTGTTGCCGAAGTGAAAGATGCCGATTTAATCTTCAGCATTGGCGAAGGGAAAATCACATTGCAGGGCGCATTGGGTAACACACTCAATATCCTTGACGCGGCAGGCAACCCTGTTGAAATTGGATACCGCATTGTCGGTACTTCAGGCGACGATAACATTTCCAAGGGCGTCAATAACGTCACAATCGACGCATATGCGGGCAATGACACTATCGAAAATTACGGCTCGCAAGTTACAATCGACGCGGGCGCAGGTGACGATTCAATTCGGAGTTCGGGTGAGAGTAATTCGGTTTCAATCGATGGCGGAGCCGGCAATGATGACATAGAATCAAATTGGCAAACCAATAATTTTACAATCAACGGCGGGGCTGATGACGATTTCATTCGCATAGGCGGTTCTCATGGTTCAATTAATGGCGGCGCGGGCAATGATTACATTACAATTTTTGATACGGCAAGCCATTTGACTGTTGAAGGTGGCGCGGGCGACGATACCATTGACAACAGCGGCAATTATGATGTGATTATCGGCGGGGCGGGCGATGATAAAATTTTTCTTCGTAGTAGTGAACGAAAAGAATATGTAATCTACAACACGGGCGACGGCAACGACATTGTTGACGGCTTCCGCGGTAATTCGACTTTGCAAATTGGCGACGGCAACGGAACATATTCGACGGAGAAAACCGGCGACGATATTATTGTGACGGTCGGTGACGGGAAAATCACATTGAGTGGTGCGGCTAATCTGTCGACGCTCAACATTTCGGGCAGTGAAGTTGCAAAGCCTACTTGGACTTTGAGCGGCACGATTGCCACTTACGGCACGTCAACTAATACTTTGGTCACAGTGACGGGCGTTAAATCAACCGACGGACTAAGCTTGAATGGTACGACAGTTACAGTTGCGGCAAGTGCATTGAATAAATCGACCGTCACAATCAGCAGTGGTTATAAATTGGAGTTGGCTGATGACGTGGCAATTCCTTCGACGACTGCGGCAGGTTGGACTTTGAGCGGCACGACTGCCACTTACAAAGCTCAATCAACCTCGGCGGGTTATAAAATCAGCAATAACAAAATCGTCTACACGGCGGCGAGTGGTGGAAAATCCTTTAAGGTCAGCGGCGTGAAGTCGACGAACGGTTTAAGCTTAAGTGGTACGACAGTTACAGTTTCGGCAAGTGCACTCAATCAATCGACCGTCACAATCAGCAAAGGGTATAAGCTTGCGTTGGCTAATGACGTGGCAATTCCTTCGACTACTGCGGCAGGTTGGAGTTTGAGCGGGACGACTGCGACTTATAAGGCGGCTTCAACCTCGGCAGGATACACACTCAATAACAATCAAATCGTTTACACTGCGGCTAGTGGCGGCGGGACATTGGCGACGATTAAAGGTGTCACGTCAACGGAGGGGCTTACACTCAAAAACGGCGTCATCACCTTGAAACCGACTGCGCTATCCAAAAACGTTTCAATCAGCGGCGGCTACAAATACAATTTGGCGGCGGGCGATTATGGCAAAGGGAAAATAACTGCAACAAAAAATGCCGACACAATCACATCAAACGGGAAAAATCTTCTCATCAACATGGGCGCGGGCAATGATTCCGTTAAAGTCAACGGCGCAAATACTTCCGTTAATGGCGGGGCAGGTAATGACAGCTTGACGGGCGGCAGTGGCAATGATTCACTCTTGGGCGGCAACGGCGATGATATTTTGAGCGGCGGCGCAGGGGCTGATACGCTCTTGGGCGGGGCTGGCAATGATTCACTCACGGGCGGCAACGGCAATGATATTTTCGTCTACAGCGGCGGCAATGATGTTATTACCGATTACGCGGCGGGCGATAAAATTTCAATTTCGGGCGCAGTCAGCAAAGTTTCGACGAGCGGTTCAAATGTTATCTTGACTGTCGGGAGCGGCAAAATTACCGTTCGTGACGGCAAGGATAAAACTATAACTTACGTCGACAAGAGCGGGGAAAATATTTATCCTCTGGCGGCAAAATTCAATACTGCGCGGACGGCGGCGACGCTTCTCGGCTCATACATGAACGACGCCTTCAACGTCAACGATTACGGCAATGCAATTCAAACGGTGAACGCCTCGTCAGTTCAGCACGCCATTCAAATTACCGGCAACAAACTCAAAAATAAAATTATCGGCTCGACGGAAGATGACTACATTTCAGGTGGCGCGGGAGCTGATACGCTCTTGGGCGGAGATGGTAACGACACGCTTCAAGGCGGCAAGGGTAATGATTCGCTCAAGGGCGGTAGTGGTGCTGACGTGTTCATTTACAGCACAGGTGACGGCAATGATGTTATCGTCGACTATGAGGAAGAGGATTTAATCAGCGTTGCGGGTTCAGCTAAGGTTGCGACAGTTGGCAAGAATGTCATATTCACGGTCGGCACGGGGAAAATTTCAGTCATGGGCGGCAAGGATAAAATTATTTCCTACGTCGACAAGAGCGGCGAGCATACATATCCGCAAATCGTCAAGTTCAATGCTGCGGGCACTTCGGCAAGTCTCACTTCCGCCTACTCAAAAGATACCTTCGACATTGCGGACTGGGGCGACTACGCGGGCACTGTCAAGACGATTAACGCTTCCGCTGTGGCATATGACATAAATATTACCGGCAACAAATTGATGAACAGCATTTTGGGCGGCGACGGTAACGACACGATTATTGGCGGCAAGGGTAATGACAGTTTGACGGGCGGAGATGGTGCGGACGTTTTCATTTATGCGAGTGGTGACGGCAATGACATCATTACGGATTATGCGGAGGAAGATAAAATTTCTATCGCGGGAACGGCAAAGGTTGCGACGAGTGGCAACAATGTTATACTCAATGTTGGAAGCGGGAAAATCACCGTCAAGAACGCTGCCAAAAAAGTTGTGACTTATGTTGACTCGACGGGCGTAAATTATTATCCGAAAAATCCCGACCCTGTCATTTTAACCGGCACCGGTGCGACGCTCAGGGCGAATTACTCCAAGGCACTCTACACGGCTACAGCAAACTTAATTACGGTTGATGCCTCGGACGTTACGCGTGACTTGAAGATTATGGGCAATGCAAAGGCTAATGACATTTACGGCGGGAGCGGTAACGATTCAATCAACGGCGGGGCTAAAGCTGATACGTTGAGTGGCGGCAGTGGCGATGATATTTTACTCGGCGGCAGCGGCAATGATATGATTTTCGGCGGAGAAGGCAATGACACTCTCTGGGGCGGCGCAGGTAATGATGAACTTTACGGCGGCGAAGGTTCCGACACGTTCGTTTATAAATCAGGCGCGGGCAAGGATATAATTTACGGTTTCAGCGATGAGGACACACTCACGCTTGACGGTTTGGACTTCACGACGGTATATAAAAATGACGCGATAACTTTCAAGGTCGGTTCAACCTCAAATGCTATCACGCTGAAAGATTTCACTGCCACGACTTTTAATATCAACGGCGCGGCTTACAAACTCAACGACAGTAAGTTAGTTAAGAGTTAAAAACTTATTCCTTGTTCCTTACTTCCCGATACAGAATTTGGAGAAAATCTCGTCAATAACATCCTCGCCGACAGCCTCGCCCGTCAACTCACTCAAACATTCCAGCGCGGCTCGCAAGTCAATCGAGACAAAATCAATCCCGATATTGAGCCGAACAGTTTCTTGAGCTTCGTGCAAATGATTGGCGGCGCGGCGCAATAAATCGGCTTCGCGTTCGTCGCGGACAAAACTCATTTCAAAATCAATCACGCCGACACGTTCGGTTATCGCGTTCAAAAGTTTATCGGTACCCGCCCCGCTCTTTAGGGAAAGTTCAATCACCTGCGCGGCGGGAATTTTTTTTGCAATATCAGCGGCGAAAGTCACTTGCGGCAAATCAATCTTGGTCAGCAAAATTAAAGCGTCGCGATTCGGCAGGAGCTTAAAAATTTCTTCGTCCTCATCGTCGAGAGGTCTTGAGCTGTCGAAGAGTGCAAGAATCAATTCGGCATTTTGAGCACAATCGCGGGCGCGTTCAATGCCGATTTTCTCCACAGCGTCGCCGGAATTTCTTATGCCCGCCGTGTCGATAATTTTTAGAGGAATACCGCCGATGTTGACAAATTCCTCAATGCTGTCACGCGTCGTGCCGGGAATATCGGTGACGATTGCGCGTTCAGTCTTGGCGAAAAAATTCAGCAGACTTGACTTGCCGACATTGGGCTTGCCGATAATCGCCGTCTCCAAACCTTCACGCAGAATTTTACCCGCCGCTTGATTCTTTAACAGCCCGTCAAGTTTTTTTATCTGCGCGGAAATATTTTTGTCGACTTCAGCCAAAATCACGGCGTCTAAATCATCTTCGGGAAAATCAATCGTCGCCTCAATATGTGCGGCGGAATTCAAAATCGCTTGCCGAATTTCGCGGATTGCCATTGAAGTTTTGCCCGCCAGCTGATTTTGAGCAACCGTCAATGCCGCGGAAGTTTTCGCCTGAATCACATCGAGTACCGCTTGAGCCTGCGTCAAGTCAAGTCGTCCGTTCAAGAAAGCGCGTTTGGTGAATTCTCCCCGCTGTGCAGGACGTGCCCCCGCCTCATAAGTCAGCCTCAACACTTCGCGCAAAACTACGCTTCCGCCGTGACATTGCAACTCAACGACATTTTCCCGCGTGTAAGATTTCGGCGCACGCATGACTAAAGCAATCGCCTCGTCGACGACCTCGCCCGAAAAATTTTTCACGTGCCCGAAAATAATTTTCCTGTCACCGGTCAGCGGCCTGTCAAAAATTTTCTCGGCAATAGCAATCGAATCGGAACCGCTCAATCTGATTATGCCGACGCCCGCAACTCCTGCTGCCGTCGCAATCGCACTTATCGTTTCTCCCGTCATTTATTTACCTCATCATTTTTGCCGCTGATTATAGCAAGGAATAAAATTGCGGGCAAGCTTTCCAATTTCCCGCCGAAAATGCTACAATAATTTCCCACGTATAAATTTTTGTGAGTTGATTTTCATGCGCTATATAATTTGTTACGATATTCCCGACGACAAAACGCGAGCCAATATCGTTAATTATCTTGAGCGATTCGCCTGGCGCGTTCAATACAGCGTCTTCAGTTGTCGACTTGATAAAGCCCGTGCCGCCCTCGTGTGGAAAGATTTATTGGCAATCGCGGCCGCCACTGAAGGTAATTCAATTTTGATGGTGCCGCTGTGCAAGTCCTGCGAAAAAAATTTGCAACTCTCCACCAAACCTTTGGAGGAGGAAAAAGGTTTTCTCGTCGTGTGAGGTGAAAAATTTTGGGCGTATTATATCTTATGTCGGCGGGCAGTTCGGCTCGTAAGGCCGGGCCTCGTATCGTCGTCGAAAAAAATTCCGAAGTCTTAGGCCGCTTACCTGTTCGTTCGATTGACGGCGTTGTTGTCGGACGCAATGCTCAAGTTTCGACACAAACTATCTTTGAACTGATGGAGTTGCGTATCCCGATTTTTTATATCGACGGGCGCGGAAAAATTATCGGGCATTTCGTCAACGAGAAATTATCGGCGACGCGACTCCTTCGTCAGCTGGAAATTTTTCGTGACTTTGAAAAGCAACTTGAACTTTCGCGGGAAATTATCGCCGAAAAAATTTCCAATCAGCGCGATTTGCTCAAACGCTATGAAAAAACTGTTGGTGCCGAAAAACTCGACCAATTCACAAAAAAATTAAAGCAAGCTGCCGATAAACTCGCCGCTCTTCAAACACTCGACGAATTACGCGGCGCGGAAGGTCTTGCCTCAAAAATTTACTTCGCCACTTTCGCTGAACTGCTCGACCAAAATCGTTGGAAGTGGAAGGAACGCTCTCAACATCCCGCCCGCGATCCTATCAATGCCCTGCTCAATTACGGCTATGCTTTCCTTGAACGCGAAGTCCGTATTGCCGCCGCTATCAACGGCATGGACGCCAGAATCGGTTTTTTTCACTCCAACGACGGCAGGAAAGATTCTCTGATTTTTGACCTCATGGAACTTTTCCGCCAACCCGTCATTGACCGTTTCATTTTGAGTTTGCTCAACAAAAAAATGATTCAGCCGGAGCATTTCACTTCGACGCCTGATGAGTGCCGCTTGAGTGATGACGGACGCATTGTCTTTTGCAACCGCTACGAAGAGTACATGGCGAAAATTTATCGCGAATACGGTGGCAAAAATTCCCGCGACTTGATTTTTGAGCGTGTAAAGAAATTTTCCGCCTACCTCAACCGCTGAAAATTTTTCTTGCATTTCGGCGGCAGGTGTGATATAAAACTATCAAACCAAATTTTGGAAAGTGTTTTGAGGTGACGCAGTGACGCCATTTTTCCAAATCATTTTCCAACTCGAAAGGAGCGCGTCATATCAACAAACTCTAGACTTTTATGAAACTTATATGATTGTGATTTTCGGGAAACGCAGTAGAAAATCGCCTTTTTGAAATCTCTTTCCAAAACCTCGATTTTCTTA
>JAFRSO010000034.1 GCA_017427545.1 Selenomonadaceae bacterium | reverse complement strand
TCAGCCGGCTCATTATTGAAAATCCGCAGGTCAGAATCTTCACTCTTTATAAAGTGGACAGTGCCACAAGGAGGAAAAGAAGAAACCTGTCCGCTTGGATTTTATCAAAACCCTTTCGAGTTTCAATACATTTTTATATAATAGGAGGATGTTCTATGAATAGTAATGAGCAGAACTTAGTTCCGAAAATCTTCACCCACTCGCGTTTCGGAAAATTGCGCTTAGTTGTTATCAACGGTGTGGTTTATTTCGTTGCCAAAGACGTGGCTACCGCACTCAATTACAAAAACACAACTGAAGCGATTCGCTACCATGTCGACCCCCTTGATAAAAGGGAGGAGAAAGTTCTCTCCCCTGGCGGGGTACAAAAAATTGTCCTCATTAACAAAAGCGGAGTTTATTCTTTGCTTCTCGATTCCAATATGCCTATGGCGAAAGAATATCGTCATTGGGTAACGAGCGAAGTCTTGCCGAAAATTGAAGAGACAGGTTCCTATTCGCGTGTCGAAATCTCCGACCCTGCCGTGAAAAAAGCGTTGAAAAATTCCTACCGGCAGTTCATCAACGTCTGCGTTTACGTTCTTCTCATGAGCGACGACACCGTAAAAATCGGTTATACCAAGCGGCTCTGCAAACGTATCTCCGAAATCAAAAGTCAGTTCAAATTGTCCGTTAAGGACGTTCATATTACGCCTTTTATGTCTTGCGAGAAAGCTCAAATCGTTGAGCGGTGCTTTAAAGAAATTTACTCCTCGCAACGCATGAAGGGCGAAATTTTTTCTGTCGACTTTGATTCGGCGTGCAAAACCGTCAATCATTTCGTTGAACTCGTCAGCGTCCCCGCGATTGTCTCCGATTTTGAGCGCGGTGAAAGACTTTTTCAAATCGCGGAAACAATGCCCGATTCTCCCGAAAAACAACGCGTCCTCATAAGTTCCGCAAAGTTTATCGTCGGCAGCAAGTACGATTAAACATGCCGGCGATATTTTTTTGCGACAAAAAACCTCCCGCCACATTTCGGACGAGAGGTTAAATTTATTTGCGCAGAAAAATTTTATCCTTTAGCTTTGAGTTCCTGAAGTTTCGGACCCATGATTCTCTTGTAGGCCTCAACGCCCGGCTGATTGAACGCGTCGACGTTGAGCAATTCGCCTTCATAGGCAACCGACATTGCCAGCAGATACATCAACTCGCCCAAATGATATTCATTGACTTCGGGCAGAGTGAAGCAGGCGTTAAAGCGATTGTTGGACTTGAGAGCGTCCGCATTTGACTGACGGGCAACTTCGAGAGCGTCGCCCATTTTCACGCCGGAAATATCCGCAAGTTTCTTGACGTTCGGGAAGACGTTCGGGATTGTCAAATCGTTAGCCCACTTCTCAACTTTGATGAACTGAACGACTTTATCGAGCGTGCCTTCCTGATGTTGCTGCGTTTGAGAGTGCATATCGGTTGTTCCGACTGCGACGAGCGGCGTGCGGCCTTCGCAAACCTCTTTACCTTCCTTGTCGAACTGCTTGCCGAGAGACTCCGCCAACAGCTGAATATACCATTCGGACAGCGACTTGAGGTAATCGCCGTAAGGCATCATGACTTCGATATTGCGACCATGTTTCTTGTAAGCGGCAACTTTGAGCGCGGCGTTGAGCATTGCGGGATTCTGCCAAATGTCATCATTCTTGCAGGCCTCGTCCATATCGCGTGCGCCTTCGAGGAATTTTTCAATGTCCATGCCGATAACAGCAGCCGTGGAAAGTCCGACTTCGCAGAAAACTGTAAAACGTCCGCCAACGCCGTCAGGTACCGCGAAGCATTCCCAGCCGTTATCAACCGCAATTTGCTTGAGGAGAGTTTTCTTTTCCATGTTCGGATCGGTGACAGCAACGCATTCGACTTCGATAAGATCGCATTTCTTGAGGGCGTCGAGGATAACCATAAAGTTGCTCATCGTGTCGAGAGTGCCGCCGCTCTTGGACATGCACATCAACATGACTTTGAACTTGCCGCCGCCGTGAGTTTGCTTATTGGCCGCCATAGCTTTGAGGTGGTTGATAATGTCGCCCGTCCTGCGCGGATCGATATTTTGACCGCTGAAGTAAACTTTGGGCAAGCCTTTACGTTGTTCGACAGTCCACGTGTTCCAGAATTCTCCGCAGAAAATATCGAAGAGAACTTTATTGCCGAGGAAGGAGCCGCCGATACCGAGTGAAACAACCGCGTCGACGTTGTTGCGGATACGTTCCGTGAAGTCGTGCAGGCGTTTAATGCTGGCGGGGCTGTTGAGATTGAGCTTGCCATTTTCTTCGGTGATGTAGGGCAGCTTGGAGAAGTAAACTTTTTCGGGCGCACCATCTTTGCTGAGATGAGCTTTGATGAAGCCACTTTCGCGCATGACTTTCATAGCCTCATGAGCGGCCTTGAGAGCGTCTTTGTAGCTGTCGAGGTCGGCTTGAGTGACCTTGCCTTCGCCGAAAAGATTGTCATAGTCGAAACTGAAGCCGGATTTCAAAGTAAGAGCCATTTTAAAACCTCCAATAAAATTTAATTACACAACGGACGCGACGATTTCTTGAGCCTCTTTTTGAATTTGCTTGAGGTGGTCTGCACTGACGAAACTTTCAGCGTAGACTTTGCACATGTCCTCTGTACCGGACGGACGAGCTGCGAACCAGCCTTTATCCGTGACGACTTTCAAGCCGCCGATAGATGCGCCATTGCCGGGAGCCTTCGTGAACTTGCCGGTAATTTTCGCGCCGGCGAGAGTGTCAGCTTTGAGATTTTCGGGAGCCAATTTACCGAGAGCCGCTTTTTGATCGGGAGTGGCGGGAGTGTCTTTGCGAGCATAGAAGAATTCGCCGAATTTGTCGGTAAGTTCTTTGTGATGTTCGGAAGGATTCTTGCCGGTCTTGGCAGTGATTTCGACGGCGAGCAAGTCCATGATAATGCCGTCTTTATCGGTCGTCCAAACGCTTGCGTCTTTGCAAAGGAACGATGCGCCCGCAGACTCTTCACCGCCGAAGCCCATTGAACCATCAAACAAACCGTCAACAAACCATTTGAAACCGACGGGAACTTCACAGAGCTTGCGACCAATATCAGCCGCGACTTTATCAATCAGCGAGCTTGACACGAGAGTTTTGCCGACCATAGCATCTTTGCTCCAGCCGTCACGGTGCGTGAAGAGATAGCGAATCGCGACTGCCAGATAATGATTCGGATTCATCAAGCCTTGCGGGGTAACAATGCCATGACGGTCATAATCGGTGTCGTTGCCGAAAGCAATGTCATATTGATCTTTGAGGGCGATGAGATTTTTCATAGCGAACGGCGACGAGCAGTCCATACGGATTTTGCCGTCATGATCGGGCGGCATGAAACTGAACGTGTAATCGATGTTGGGATTGACGACTTTAATCGGATTTTTAATCTTGTAGACTTCGTTAATCAAATCCCAGTAGAAAATTCCGCTGCCGCCGAGAGGATCTGCGCCGACGTTCAAGCCCGAATTGATAACGGCGTCCATGTCGATAACGCGGCTCAATGCCTCGACGTAAGGTTTCATGTAATCCATAAAGTGGACATTGTCCATTTTAATCGCACGCTCGAAGGGGACGCGCTTAACAACTTTGTTGACGCCCTCTTTGATGATTTCATTGGCGCGATTTTGGATTATCTTAGTCGTCTCTGCACTGGCGGGACCACCTGTCGTCGGATCGTACTTAATGCCGCCGTCGGTCGGAGGATTGTGGCTGGGCGTGATAACGATACCGTCAGCTTGCTTAGCCTCTTTACGTTCGTAGTTGTGCGCAAGAATAATGCGGCTGACTACGGGCGTAGGAACGGGTTTAAAGTCCTCTTGCAGGACGATGTCGACGCCGTTTGCCGCCAAAACCTCAACGCAACTGCGAAGTGCCGGTTCGGAAAGGGCGTGAGTGTCCGCGCCGATGTAGAGCGGCCCTTGAAGTTTTTCGGCAGTGCGATATTCGTAGACTGCTTGAGCGATTGCAAGGATATGTTCTTCGTTGAAGCTGTGGAGCTTGGAGCTGCCGCGATGTCCCGACGTACCGAATGCGACACCCTGGGTTTTATTGTCCGGATCGGGCGTGAGGGTGTAGTAGTCGCTTATCAAGGACGGAAGGTTGACAACAGTTTTGCTCATAAAGAGTCCTCCTTTGATTGAAAGAATTTTTATCACATGCTCAAAAAATCGAGCGGAGTTGTCTAATCAATTACCAGATTTTATTGTTGAGTTTTTTTATAATTTCAGAACGAGCATATTTTGATACTTCGCCCGGCTTACTTATGTATTTAACTCTTGCACGCAAGCAAGTTGTTTTTCGAGTTTTTTTGAATCGCCTTTAATCTCAATTTCGATCAACATGCGTTGCAGTTCTTTATCTAGTCTATCTTTTGATTTGTGAATTGGCACCAAAACAAAATCATCAACTTTTACGTCATTATCACCTAAAAGATAATCGTAACGTTTTCTGGAACCTTTGTTAAATATTACTTGAACAAATCGTTTATTTTTAGAAAAAGTTTGCGGCTCTGGATTAATTGATTGCGGAATTTGTGACAAAAGTTGCGTCTTATTTTCTTCGCGTAACCTGCGATTTTCTTCGTGTGCTCTTAAAACTTCGTTTTTGCTCCCATCCAGCAAGTATATGAAAAAAGCAAGCGCAGCTAACAAAACTGTAATAATTACTGCCATTACAAATCACCAACCAACTTTCCTGAAGTCGTAAAGAATCAACGACCGATTATCGGGCGCGGAATATCGCCCGTTCAATTTGAAATTATTTTGCTCAATGGTATCAATCAAAAATTTTTTGGTGAAGTCGGTTAAGACGGGATTTTTCCACCGCCATAGCTTGAGAGTTTCTTTATCGATAGGGCGGCACAACATCAAAATTTGTTTTTGAGCGGCGTTGCACAAGTCAGCCAAAAATTTCGGGAGACGTT
The DNA here is from genome assembly GCA_017427545.1 of Selenomonadaceae bacterium. GTDB lineage: Bacteria > Bacillota > Negativicutes > Selenomonadales > Selenomonadaceae > Quinella. The sequence continues at coordinate 7,746 of JAFRSO010000034.1, read as the reverse complement.
CGACAAATTCGGCGGTGAGTGCACATAGACAAGTGTCCGCCTTAATGTCGGGAAATTTGCCTTTGTTGAAATTGCAGATGATAACTTCGGCGGTAAAATTTTTGTAGTCAACGGGAAAATATTTGACGCCTTTAGGGCAAATTGACTTGACGAATTGCGGATTTCTGCAACCCAAATCCAAAAGACTTTTGCAGTCGGGAATTAATTTATTCATTGCGAATTTGAGTCTGGAATCATTGCGCGTCGGCGTGTTATAGGATAAATTGAAATTGCGCAGATTGTTGACTTTGTAGCCCAAAAATCGCATTTGCTCACGCTTGTAATTTTGCATTTCCTCAAGGAGCGGTTTATAAAGATGAAGTCTGCCGAAAGAATCAGCCGCCTGTTGTAACCCGACATCCGGTCTGCCATTCGTTTCGATAACGACAATTTCACTGCGATTATTTATGGCAATATCCCAACCGATATGGCGCACTTGAGGAATCAACTTCGCCATTTTCGTAACAGTGTCAAGCAACTTTTCCCAGCAAGGATATTGGAAGCCTTTAAAAATTTTTCCGGTATCGGCGTGTGCTGGAAAACGTTCATGAAAATTGCTCAAGCCGTCGGTAGTGATAATTCCGGTTTTCGGGTCGATGATAACAGAATAGCCGCCGCCCATATGAACGTTATCTATGACATTGCCCAGCCTGCCGAATCTGCTGCTCGTCGCCAAAATGTGCACGACGTTATGTATATCAAGGAAAGAATAAACTCGAATGGTATTTACGGTGTCGGGACAAAAGGCGGCTATTTTTTCATGCTGCACGACGACTTCTTCCAAAAGGCAATTATTTTTTTTGAGAGTACGAAAAAGTTTTACAAGATTTTCATTTGAATTGGCGTTGATAATTTGAGCACCTTCGCCGAGACTCCCGACAGCCGGCTTTGAAAAAAATCGCGGGTGTTTGGTGACAAAGATTTTAAATTCTTCAATGCTGCAAGTTCGGGTATCAAGCCAATCCCTGTGAAGAAATTCCGCGAAGAGTTTATTGACGTTAGCTTTGTTTCTTGAAAGCCAAATGTCACAAGGGTCGTTGCAAAGTACTCGAATTTGGTCACGGATTTTTTGAGTTATAAAATTTTTGCGAAGCTCGAATGACTTACGATAAAATTCAAATTCAAAATAATCACCGGCTGTAGCTCCGGTTTGCTCTGACATGAAGAGTACATGGTCACAAAAATAAATATTTAAATCGGTTTTATTTTGCTTGAGGGATTTTTGAATGGCGAATTTTTCGGCAAATATTTTATATGTCTTTGCTAAAATTTCATTTGACCAATTACGCTCGGAGCGCAACTTCGCCTGCATTATCGAATCCAACTCGAAATTGTCGCCGAAATAATCACTCGGCACGGGTTGAGGTTTATTCAATGCTTTGGGCGAGAATTTCAATTTCAAAAATTGACAGGCTTTGAACACGCCCTCCGACAAGCCGTAAATGTTTTTTTCAAACGCCATTTCAAATTCTCCTAAAATCGTAAACAATCAACGACCGATTATCCGGCGCGGGATATTGCTCGTCCAATTTGAATTTATTTTGCTCAATGGTATCAATCAAAAATTTTTCGGTGAAGTCGGTTAAGACGGGATTTTTCCATCGCCAATGACTGCGAGTTTCTTTATCAATGGGGCGGCACAACATGAGAATTTGTTTTTGAGCGGCGTTGCACACGTCAGCCAAAAATTTCGGAAGACGTTCGACAAATTCGGCAGTCAATGCACAGAAGCAAGTGTCCGCTTTAATGTCGGGAAATTCGCCCTTGTTGAAATTGCAAATGATAACTTCGTCGGAAAAATTTTTGTAGTCAACAGGAAAATATTTTACACCTTCGGGACAAAGTGACTTGACGAACTGCGGATTTCTGCAACCCAAATCAATCAAACTCTTGCAGTCGGAAATTAACTTGCCCATTGCGAATTTGAGCCTTAACTCATTGCGCGTCGGCGTGTTATAGGATAAATTGAAATTGCGCAGATTGTTAACTTTGTAGCCCAAAAATCGCATTTGTTCACGCTTATAATTTTGCAGTTCCTCAAGGAGTGGTTTATAAAGATGAAGTCTGCCGACAGAATCGGCCGCCTGTTGTAATCCGATATCAGGTCGCTTGTTCGCTTCAATAAACACAATTTCACTGCGATTATTTATGGCGATATCCCAACCTATGTGGTGCAATCGGGGAATCATTTTTGCCATTTTTGCAACGGTCTCACATAACTTTTCCCAACAAGGATATTGAAATCCCTTAAACGTCGTGCCCGTGTCAGGATGTTTTTGATAAATTTCGTGAGATTCGCTCAAGCCGTCGGAAGTGATTATGCCGGTTTTCGGATCGATAATAGCTGAAAAGCCGTCGCCGCGGTGGACGTTGTCAATGACGCTACCTAATCTGCCAAATCTGCCGGTCGTCGCCAAAATGTGTACGACGTTATGTATATCAAGGAAAGAATAAACTCGAACGGTATTTACGGTGTCGGGGCAGAAAGCCGCTATCGCCTCGTGCTGAATAACAATTTCTTCCAGAATGTCGCCTTTTCTTTTGAGGTCGTCAAGAAGTTTTTGGAGGTCTTCATTTGCGCCGACGTTGACAATTTCAACGCCCTTGCCCAAGCTGCCTCTGAAAGGTTTTGCCAAAAATCGCGGGTGCTTGTCGACGAAAAATTTAAATTCGCCAAGAGTACAATTACGAGTGTCAAGCCAATCCCTGTGAAGAAATTCGGCAAAAAAAGTATTCGTTTGAGTTTTATCATTGGTCATTTCTATAGCGTCGTAATCATTGCAAATCATCAAAATTTTGTTGCGAACAGATTCAGTTATGAAATTGCGCCGAAGGGCAACAGGTTTTCTGTAAAACTCAAATTTAAAGTAATCGTCAGCGATTGAACCCAATATCTTTCCGGCGAAAAGGACGTAATCACAAAAATAAACATTCAAGTCAGTTTTGGTATGCTTAAGAGGTTTTTGGAAGTAGAAATGCCTTGCAAAAGTTTTATACCGCTCTGCAAAAATATCTTCCGACCAATTTCTCTCGGCACGCAATTTTTTTGTCATGGCATCGTTCAATTCAAAATCATCACCGAAATAATCACTCGGCACAAGTTGAGATTTGTTCAATGCTTCTGGCGGGAATTTCAATCCCAAGAATTGGCAGGCCTTGAAAACTCCTTCGGATAAGCCGTAAATATTTTTCTTCGACGCCATTTCAAATTCTCCTGAAGTCGTAAAGAATCGTAGATGCATTAACTTTCGAGGTAGCGGCTCTGGGATATTGCGCGGTTAATTGGAAATTATTTTGGCTCATGGTTTCAATCAAAAAATTTTCTGTAAAGTCGGTCACGAAAGGATTTTTCCTCCGCCACGCGATACTGTTTTCTTTGTCGACGGGACGACACCAAATCAAAATTTGCTTTTGAGCGGCGTTGCACATGTCAGATAAAAATTTCGGGAGCTGTTCGACATATTCGGCGGTGAGTGCACATAGGCAAGTATCCGCCTTAATGTCGGGAAATTCGCCGTCATTAAAATTGCAGATGATAACTTCGTCGGAAAAATTTTTGTAGTCAACGGGAAAATATTTTACGCCTGCGGGACAAAGTGACTTGACGAAGTTGGGATTTCTGCAACCCAAATCCAAAAGACTTTTGCAATCGGGAATTAATTTATTCATCGCAAGCCGGAGCCTGGCTTCATTGCGCAACGCCGTTTCGTAAGCCCTGTCAAAATTTTTGATATTGCTGTTGACTTTGTAGCCCAAAATCCGCATATGTTCACGCTTGTAATTTTGCAGTTCCTCAAGGAGCGGCCGATAAAGATTATATCTTCCGACACTGTCCGCCGATTGCATAAGCCCGATATCGGGTCGCCGATTTGCCTCGATAATTACAATTTCGTCCCTGTTATTTATGGCAATATCCCAACCGATATGACGAAGTTGCGGAGTCATTCTAGCCATTTCCGTAACGGTAGCACGTAATTTTTTCCAGCAAGGATATTGAAAGCCCTTAAACGTCGTGCCGGTGTCAGGGTGTTTTTGATAAATTTCGTGAGGTTCGCTCAAGCCGTCAGAAGTGATTATGCCGGTTTTCGGATCAATGATGACTGAAAAGCCGTCGCCGCGGTGAACGTTATCAATAATGCTGCCCAATCTGCCAAATTTGCCAGTCGTCGCCAAAATGTGCACGACGTTATGTATATCAAGGAAAGAATAAACTCTAATGGTATTTACGGTGTCGGGGCAGAAAGCCGCTATCGCCTCGTGCTGAATAACAATTTCTTCCAGAATATCGCCTTTACTTTTGAGGTCGTCAAGAAGTTTTTGGAGGTCTTCATTTGCGCCGACGTTGACAATCTTAACGCCCTTGCCCAAGCTGCCGTCGAAAGGTTTTGCCAAAAATCGCGGGTGCTTGTCGACGAAAAGTTTAAATTCGCCAAGGCTGCAATTACGAGCGTCAAGCCAATCCCTGTGAAGAAATTCGGCGAAGAAATGATTTGTGTTGATTTTATCGGCGGTATTGAGCGGGGCACGAAACTCGTTAGAAATTACAAAAATTTGCTTACGTTCGCCCTCGGTTATAAATTTGCGTCGTTCAGCGAAAGATTTTCTGTAAAATTCAAACTTGAAGTAATTGTCGGCAGAAGCCCCTTGCATTTTTGCGGAGAAAAGGAAGTTGTCGCAGAAAAAAACATTTAAATCCGTTTTGGTATGCTTGAGAGGTTTTTGGAAGTAGAAATGATTTGCAAAAGTTTTATAGTTCTTGTCGAACACTTCCGCCGATAAATTTCGTTCGGAGCGCAACTTCGCCTGCATTATCGAATCCAACTCGAAATTGTCACCGAAATAATCACTCGGCACGGATTGAGGTTTGTCCAATGCTTCGGGCGGGAATTTCAATCCCAAAAATTGACAGGCTTTAAACACGCCTTCCGACAAGCCGTAAATATTTTTTTCAACCTTAACTGCCATTTGAATCTCCTATATCATTCGCGAATAATTGCAAGCAACTCGTCGCGTTTAGTTTCCATTAAATTTTTGTCGCCGCGTGATTCGACGTTGAGGCGGATATAAGGTTCGGTTTGTGAGCCGCGCAGATTGAAACGCCAATCATCAAAATCAATGCTCAAGCCGTCAATGTGATAAACTTTTCCGCCCGCGCCGTAAATTTTTTCAATCCTCGACATAATTTCCTTGACCTTGTCCACGCCGGAAACTTTGGTGTTGATTTCGCCGCTGACGGGGAATTTTGCAATTCTGTCCGCCATGAGTGCGGAAAGAGGTTTATCGGTTTTGCTTAGCAATTCCAAAACTAACAGCCAGGGAATCATGCCGCTGTCACAAAAATAAAAATCGCGGAAGTAGTGATGAGACGCCATTTCGCCGCCATAAATCGCATTTTCGGCGCGCATGAGTTCTTTAATGTAAACATGCCCCGAACGACACATCAGCGCACTGCCGCCATAATTTTCCGCAATATCAATCGTATTCCAAATGGCGCGGGGGTCGTAAATAATTTTCTCGCCGGGATTTTTTTTGAGGAAAGCTTCGGCAAGTAAACCGACCATGTAATAGCCTTCGATAAAGCCGCCGCGTTCGTCGAATAAAAAGCAACGGTCAAAATCACCGTCAAAAGCAATACCGCAAGCCGCTCCGCTCTCGACGACAGCCTTTGAAGTTTCTGCGCGAGCATCTTGAAGTAAGGGATTGGGTACGCCGTTGGGGAAGAAGCCGTTGGAGTTGTTGTGAACTTTGACAATCTCGAAGGGCAAAAATTTTTCCAGCTCATTTATGACGGGGCCGGCCGAACCGTTGCCGCTGTTGATGACGATTTTGAGCGGCTTGAGATTTTTAACGTCGACGTAGGAAAGAATGCATTTAATATAATCCGGCTGAATGTCAATCCTGCGAACAGTGCCCGTAGCTTTTCTGAACGACCAATCGCGGCTATCGTCCTCAACCGCAGCTTTGATAGTCAGCAAACCGCTTTTCGGTGACATGGGACGGACGCCTTTGCCGACGAATTTTAAGCCGTTGTATTCCTTGGGGTTATGGGAAGCAGTAATCATAATGCCGCCGTCGAAATCGTGAAAGCCCGTCGCGAAGTAAATCATTTCGGTGCCGCATTGACCGATGTCGTAAACGTCGCAGCCCGATTCGGTGAGTCCGCGAGCCAATGCGTCAAAAAGCGTCGAGCCGGAAAGTCTGATGTCGTGACCGACGGCAATTTTTTTTGCGCCAAAAAGTTCGGGAAAAACTCTGCCGACACGATACGCCAGCTCCTGATTTATACTTTCGGGATACACCCCGCGAATATCATACGCGCCGAAGCCGGAGGTGTTCACTGCCATTTTGCATCCTCCTTTGAATTGCTGTTCGTAATTTAAATTTTGTATTCTAGCCTGTCAAAAATTTTCCTGTCGAATTTGCAGAAAATTTTTGATGAAACTTCTATGAAATAAAAAATCCCGCCGCGTTGACGGTTAATGAAAAACCTTCAATTTATCCCTTGATGACCGCTACAGTTTTCTCGTCAAATTCCCACTCGTACAAACTTTCTTGAGCACGAATAGGAAGTTTCTGCCAGCCGATATAGCCGTCCGTGTACTTTGATTCAAGTTGCGGATCTTTCTTCCTGCCCATTCGACGCTTATAAACTATTTCGTGAATGCTCCAACCATACGTCAGGAAGGAAAGAATGTCGCTGATTGTATCCGTCCACGTCGTCTGCATATCGTACATACAACTTTCTACGAATTCGGCGGCTTTAACGTCGGCTTCATCTTCGCCGGCAGGTTGAACACTCCACGTCGCTTGACGTATCAGCATTTTTATTGCGAACAGGATTGAGCCGACCACGTCATCATTCTCTGACATTTCTTTATAGACGTGAATTCCTTTCAATCCTTGCAATTCGGGCAGGAACTCTTCATAGAAAGTGCCGCCGTAACGTTTTAGTCCGACGCGCCCTATTTCATTTGCCATTTTTCCCTCCTAAAAAATAAGCCTTACAGCTTAGATTTTTTTGTCTTGATAGCATTGGTTGAGGTTTTTAACTAAGTGCTTGATAACTTCGTCCGCTATCGTATCTATATTTTCTCTTATCGCGCAAAGTACATCGTGAGGCATATCGCACTGCACCGTCACAACCGATTTAACGCTTAATTCTTCAATCGCTTGCTCCAAAATAAAATGAGCGTCATTGTATTTAAAGCCGTCCAAGACAGCTAAAATCTTTGGAACAACTGCTTTTCTTTCTTGCAACGTCATTTCTTTCACTCCTCAAAAAACGGCACCTTGCTCAAGCAGCTACTGAACGTCGGCGAGTAATTGTGCTAAATGTTGTTGCCATTCGTCGTCGCTGATTTCCTCTATTTGCTCAATGAAATTGCACTCAAGAATAAAATATTTCGTTGAATAATCGGGTGAAAAAAAACTATATGCCCAATCATTTTCATCTTCAGCGAAATGGAGTGGCTTACAGTAATAAATTTCACCTTTTATTGTTTTTATTTTTGCTTTTGCTTTCCGTTTATCAAGAGAAACTATTACATTAAATTTTTCGAGCGAATTCATAACTTATACCTCCTGTTATATAAAAATGTATTGAAACTCGAAAGGGTTTTGATAAAATCCAAGCGGACAGGTTTCTTCTTTTCCTCCTTGTGGCACTGTCCACTTTATAAAGAGTGAAGATTCTGACCTGCGGATTTT
>JAFRSO010000001.1 GCA_017427545.1 Selenomonadaceae bacterium | reverse complement strand
TTACTGATGTTATTATTCTGCTTCTACAAATGCGAAGAAAAAGTTGTTATCGAGGCTCGCAAGAAGGAAGATAAACTGCCCATCGGCAAAGCGTTAAAAGCTCTGGCATTCAACCAATATTTCTGGATGGCGGCGGCTATCTGGATGATGCAGAACGTCATTTTCTACATAACCGGCACAATGCTCCCGTATTACTGCAAATATATTTTCATGGACGACACGCTGTTCAGCTTCCTGTTCCTGCTTGAAACGTTGACGATGGTCGGCTGTCAGATTGTCTTGAGTCCGATTTTGCTTAGGAAATTCGGCAAGCGGAAGATGTGCTTAATGGGTATAACGGTCGCGTTCGTCGGACACTTGATTTACCTGATGAATCCGCTTGATTATAACTGGGTTGTATTCAGCTGCTTTATCCGCGGCGTAGGTTTTGCTCCGTTGAATTCGGTTATCTTCGGTTTCTTGGGTGACGTTGTTGAGTACGCGCAGTGGAAATTCCACCTCCGCATAGAAGGTTTGATCTTCAGCGGCGGTTCTGTCGGTACAAAGGTCGGCTCCGGTTTGACGGCGGCAGTTTTGACCAACTTGCTTGCATGGGCAGGTTATGTTTCGTCGACTTCGGCGGACGCCACTCAACCTGACAGCGCAATTCAAATGATTATTCACCTTTACGAGTACGGGCCGATTTTCGTCTGGATAGTTATTCTGCTGATTCTCTGGGCTTGGAAACTGGAAAAGATTTATCCGCAGATCATGAACGATTTGGCAGAACGTGAAGCTAAAGGCGTTTTGTAATTAGGAATTAGGAATTAGAAATTTGGAATTAAAAGCTAAAAAATTCACACCGAAAAATTTTTCTGGCTACTTGTTTGTAAACTGTTGGTAATGTAAAATTTAATCTGAACCAACAATTTAACGCAAGGAGAGATTCACTCATGAAAGAAAAAACATTTATCACCATCACGCGTCAATATGGCAGCGGCGGATTGTATATTGCCGAGGCTCTCGCGAAGAAAATGGGCGTCAAGTGCTACAACCGCAATATCGTGGCGGCGGCGGCTGAAAGTCTCGATACCTTCGACGACGTTCAAACCGTTATCGAAAAATCCTACGACACGCCCAATGATTTCGTCGCGTCACTTAGCGCACTTGTCGGACAGGGTGTTCCGCGTCAAAATCAAATGTACATTCAGCAGGCGAGAATTATCCGCGAGCTTGCCGAGGGCATTGAAGGTGCAGTCTTCGTCGGACGCTGTGCCGATTACATTTTGCGCGACGTGCCGAATCATTTTTCATTCTTCCTCTATGCTGATGACGAGTGCCGCCGCGAACGTGCCAAAGTTTACTATAAAGATTTTTCGTTCCAGGACGTGCTTGACGTGGACAAGAAGCGCAAAAGTTACTACGCCTACTACACCGGCAGGACTTGGGGCGATCCGCAAAATTATGACTTGATGCTTAACACCACGAATCTTACGGCGGAGCAAGCGGTGCAAATTCTTTTCGATTACGTCGAGCTTCGTCAGCAATAAGGTAACAGGGAACTGGGAACAGGGAGCAGTAAAATCTAATCCCTGTTCCCTAATCCCTGCTCCCTAAAAAAAGGAGGAGTTTTGATGATTAAAGTTGGTATCATTGGTGCAGGTCGTATCGGCCACGTGCACGGCGAGAGCATTTCCAAATTCGTCAAGAACGCGACAGTCAAGACGATTGCCGACCCGTTCATGAATGAAAAGACCGAGGCTTGGGCAAAGTCTATCGGCGTCGAGAAGACGACCAAAGACTATCACGAAATTTTGAACGACCCCGAAATTGAAGCGGTCTTGATTTGCGCCTCCACTGACCAGCATTCCCCGCTGTCGATTGAGGCTCTCAAGGCAGGTAAGCATGTCTTCTGCGAAAAGCCCATTGATCACGATGTCGAGAAAATTAAGGAAGTCCTCGCAGTCGTCAAAGAGTCCGGCAAGAAATATCAAGTCGGCTTCAATCGTCGTTTCGATCACAACTTCCGCGCAATTCGCAAGGCTGTTGAGGCCGGTAAAGTCGGCAAGCAGCAGATTATCAAAATCAGCTCTCGTGACCCTGAACCGCCGCCGATTTCCTACGTGAAAGTTTCGGGCGGAATTTTCCTTGACATGACGATTCATGATTTCGACATGGTACGCTATCTTTCCGGCGCGGAAGTCGAAGAAGTTTACGCAGAAGGCTCAATCACTGTCGACGAAGAAATTGGCAAGGCCGGTGACGTTGATACTGCGGTTATCACGCTCAAGCTCACGAACGGTGCCACCGCCGTTATCGACAACTGCCGCGCTTGCTGCTACGGCTACGATCAACGCGCTGAAGTTTTCGGCGACAAGGGCTGTGTGGCAATTTCTAACGACAGCGACTCCAACGCGGTCTACAGCAACAAAGATGGCGTCACTGCTGAAAAGCCCATGTTCTTCTTCCTTGAACGCTACATGATGGCTTATGCGACCGAAGTCGACGAATTTGTTGAGGCGATTGTCAACGACACTCCGACTCCCGTCACTGCTCAAGACGGTTTGGAACCTGTGCTTATCGGTCTTGCCGCGACAAAATCTGTCAAGGAACATCGCCCCGTCAAAATCGATGAGATTCGCAAGGAATACAACTTGTAAAATTTTTTAACATTGGAACGCGGCGATTAGACAAAATTTTTTCAACCTTAAACGCGACAGCTGTTCCACCGCTTTTAAAGCGGCCTTTAATTTGACCTCTAACATTTCAATGACATAAAAAATTTTTCCGCGACGTGATATGCGTTGCGGATTATTTTTTTGCAAAAAAAACCTCCGCCGTCAGCGAAGGAAATTTTTCAATTTGAGCAGGTAAGCTTCGGCAAGCAGTCTCAAGTTCGCGTTCGAGTTCAGCCGCTTATGAAACTCCGCGCCGATTTTAATCATCGCAAAAATTTTTCGTTCGGGAATTTTTATTTTAGTCAGCCGCGGCAAAAGGTCGGGATTGTACGGTTTCGACACTTCGGCGAAGCAAATGTCACGCAAAAGTTTTTGTATGTCCGTCAGAAAGTCGGTGAACTTGTCTTTTGGCCACGCAGAAATTTCTTCGCCCTGCTTGAAGATATCTTCGTTCGAGAGTTCCGCACGTGAAATTTTTTCCAGCATATCAAGTGCCATTTCGCGAAGTTTTGCGCCGTCCGAATCTTGCAACTTCAACGCCTTTCCGAAACTGCCGTCCGCGATTATCGAAATTCTTTCCGCCTCCGACATTTCAACGCCGCGATCAATCAACCCGTCACGAATTTGTTCAATCGTGAGTTTGTCGAATTTTACCGCCATGCATCGTGAACGAATCGTCATCAACAGGCTTGAATAATTTGCCGTCAGCAAAATAAAAATCGTTTGACTTGGAGGTTCCTCAATCGTCTTGAGCAGACAATTTGCCGCCGCATTGTTCATGAATTCCGCGCCGTCGAGAATCACCACGCGCCGTTCAGAATTTAGCGGACGCCGTGATACTTCCGTTTGCAGTTCGCGAATTTGAGCGATTTTGATACTCCGCGTAGTTTTAGTTGCTTCCGCTTCGACGACGTAAAAATCCGGATGACTTCCCGCCGCAATCAAATGACAATTTTCACACTCGCCGCAAGGTGAACCGTCAATCGTATTTTCACACAGGAGAGCCGCCGCGCATATTTCAGCCGCCAAACGTTTTCCGATACCCTCAATGCCCGAAAATATCACGGCGTGCGGAAAAGTTTTCTCGGCAATAGTTTTTTTTAGGTAGTCAATCGTCGCCGCGTGACCGATTAAATTTTTCCACGTAATCATCACATGTACAAATCAACGAGCATTCCGCGAATCGCATCGTGCGCCGCGATTACGTCAAGTTGCTCCGATTGCCCCAGCCGAATTTTTTCCGCCATATCCTCAAGCTTGCGGTCGATTTTTCTGACGGTAGTGTAAACGCGTTGCCGTCCCATTCTGTCCCAACCTGCCGACGTATGAACTTCGTACATATTGCTGACTGCCGCCCCGACGAAATTTTTTATCAGCGTGCGATACTCCTTCAACTCGTCGTAAGTCGGCGTTTTACTCAACCGTGCCGCCTGCTCATCAATCTTTTTGAGCATCGCTTCCATTTCTTCATGCGAGACGCCTTCAGCTTGCTGTTCAGCCAACTCCGTTTCAAATGTCAATTCCCTGTCGCGCGGATGTTCACTCGTCGAACGCAAAAGTTCAAACGGTGACGCGGGCATTGCCGTACTGTTGATTTTTACTGCCATTCAAATTCACCTCTCGAAAAATTTCATCACAACTTTTCCATTACCTTGAGCCGCGACAAATTCAAGCGACTCTCATCAGCCGAATTTTTAGCCGCCGAATCATTGACCCTTATGAGTTTATCATCAGATTTTTTAGCGGGCTTATCAAAAACTTTATCGGAAATTTTTTCCTTCATGAACGCCGCAGCCCTGCCGACATCTTCGACGAGATTATTTTCCTTCACCGCGACAACCGCCCTGCCGGCATTTTTGGTGACGTCATCAATAATTTTATCGACGGACTTTGGATCGGGGACAATCGCGGCTGAAACTTCATCAACAATTTTATTTTCAACTTCATTCTTCACGACCACCGCCGCTCTGACGACACCTCTTGCAACGCCTTTTGCGATATTTTCAGCAACTCCCGCGACGACTCGCGCACCGGCTTTCCCTATAGCTCGAAAAACTCCCGCAGTCACTCCCACAGCAATTTTTCCCGCGACTTTCGCAACGCCACTGCCGGCACCCGCCTCCGCCCTGCAACCGTTCAAAACCGTCATGAAAAAAACCATTACGACGCAAAAAATTTTCTTTACCTTGCGCATAATCTCGCCTCCCTGCAAGAAAAATCCTGTGCAAATTTTATATTATTCCGCCGCCAATGTCCACTTAAAGCGAGAAAGGACTGCCGATTTGTCATCAGCAATCCTTTCTGAAAAAGGGATCCGAAATGCCGGTTCCTCCAATGTCTAAACCTGCTTACTCGCAGGTGGGTTCCCTAAGCTCGGTCTCTGTTACTTGCCTAACGACAATTCTCCATCTTCCGAAATCAATTCAGGTTCCCTAAATTTAATGTAGGTTAGACATTAATCAAGTCCTCGAACACTCCAGACTTGTCCTTCTTCGCGCCAATAATAGCACGAAAAATTTTTCATTACAAGTCTTGACAAGCCGTTTATTTTTTTCGGGCAATGATATATCGGACGAGTTCCCGGAGGAAATCTGCTTCGCTACCAAAATCTTCAAGCGACTTCAAAGCCTCGTCGACTGCCGCTTGAGCAAAATTTTTCGCCTCTTCAAGGGAAGTCAAGCTGACGTAAGTCGACTTTAAATTTTTTGCGTCGGAGCCGATAGGTTTGCCCAAAATTTTTTCGTCACCGGTCACGTCCAAAATATCGTCGGTTATCTGAAATGCCAGCCCGAAATTTTCAGCGTAACGCGTGAGGTCGTCCAAATTTTTTTCGGAGGCTTGAGCCAAAATCGCGCCCGAACGAATTGCCGCCTTGAAAAGTGCACCGGTCTTGCCGCGATGCATAAGCTTGAGAGTCTCAAAATCAATCCGAACGCCTTCCGAATGTAAATCAACCGCTTGACCGCCGACCATGCCCGCTGAACCTGCCGCTATGCTGATTTCCCTAAGCACCCTCAACAAAATTTCGGGCGGAACATCTTCCTGCCTCAATGCAACTTCAAACGCCAATGTCAAAAGTGCGTCGCCCGCCAAAATTGCCGTTGCCTCGCCGAAAACTTTATGATTTGTCAATTTCCCGCGCCGATAGTCGTCATTGTCCATTGCCGGCAAATCGTCATGAATCAGCGAATATGTGTGAATCATCTCCAACGCGTCGGCAACCGTTATGAATTTTTCTCCGTTGCCGGTGATTGAATCGGCCGCCGCCATTAAAAGTATCGGCCGCAACCTTTTACCGCCCGCCATTAAACTGTACTCCATTGCCCGCATTAAATTTTCATCAAGCGATTTTGTCCGCCGAAGCTCTTTAAGCAAATCCGCCTCGATGAGTTCAACTCTCCTCTTCCACAGTTCTTTGAACATGATTTTCCTCCAAAGTTATTAAAAAAAATAAAGCTTCAACGATAACGTAATTTTGGAGCCGTCAAGGATGACGGCTCCACGTTCGCGCATTTGCGTGATGCAAATACCGCGAACGCTACATACGCCTGCGGGTTGTCTCAACGTTGAAATCACAAGCGACTAACGCCCCTGCGAGGCGTCTTTTCTTTTTGCTACTTTTTCTTTGGACGCTCAAAGAAAAAGTAGTTCAATAAACAAAAAAGTCATTCAACGCCCGCCAAATCTTTGACGACTTCGCCGGCAAGAATCAATCCTGCGACACTCGGCACGAACGCCGTACTGCCAATCATTACGCATTGCGCATTTCGCATTTTGCATTGCTTTTTTGGCATTTCGTCAGACCAAACGACTTTAAGATTTTTAATGCCGCGTTCACGAAATTTCTTGCGCATGATTTTTGCGACGGGATCAACCGACGTTTGAAAAATATCCGAAACTTTAAAGCGCGTCGCGTCAAGTTTATTGCCCGCGCCCATGCTCGAAATAATTTTTATCCCGCGGCGATTGCACTCCTCGACCAGAAAAATTTTCGCAGTCAGCGTGTCAATCGCGTCGACAACATAATCATATCGGCAAATAAAAAAATCCTCGACGTTTTCGCCGGGCAAAAAAAATTTCTGAATCGTATCGACCTGCGCGGCGGGGTTGATATCCAAAATTCTTTCGCGCATGACTTCAACCTTGGACTTACCGACCGTCGAATTAAGCGCGTGAATTTGCCGATTGATATTCGTCGCGTCAATGTTGTCCCTATCAATCAAAATCAAATGACCGATACCTGAACGCGCCAATGCCTCAACTGCAAATGATCCGACTCCGCCCACTCCAAAAATTGCAACCGTCGACGCATTGAGCTTGGAAAAATTTTCTTCGCCGATTAAAAGTTTCAGCCGTTGAAATTTCATTTGTCGTTACGCGGGCGGAAAGTGAACGTCGGCAGTTGGAATTTATTTTCGGGCGGAGGTTGAGGTTTCGGTGCGTCAAAGTTAAAGCCCTTCGACACGGTAACCGTCGACTTCGGCACTTCAACCGTCGGCGATTTCAGCGCGAGACTGTCAGCAAAATCCGTCGCGATAATCGTCGCCTGAATCATGCCGTTCATACTCTTATCAATGACGGTGCCCAAAATAATATTCACGTCGTCTTCAGTCTGGCTGAAAATGTAGCTGGCCGCGGCGTTCACGTCGTGAATCGGGAGAGTTTCATCGCCCGTGATGTTCAAAATAATTCCGCGTGCGCCCTTGAGCGACTTGTCAATCAGCGGACTTTGAATCGCCTCTTGAACCGCCTTAACCGCGCTGATTTTACTCCTGCCGATACCGAGGAGAGCGTCACTGCTTTCACTCTGGCGGAAAATCGTCGTCATGTCCGCGAAGTCAACATTAATCACGCCGATTGTCAAAATCAGTTCGGCAACGCAACGTATCGCCTGCCGCAAAACCGAATCCGCCGCGTTGAAGGCGTCAACCATTGAAAGATTTTGATTTTCGGGAAGCTTCATCAAGTTATCATTCTTGACGACGATCAGCGCGTCCATGTACGACTGCATACGGACGATACCTTCGTTGGCAATGCGTTGCTTGCGTCGACCTTCAAAGCTGAACGGCAAAGTCACGACGCCGACAGTCAAAATGCCCATTTCCTTTGCAAGCCGTGCGACAATCGGAGCCGCGCCCGTACCTGTACCGCCGCCCATGCCCGCCGTGATAAAAATCATGTCCGCGCCGACCATCATTCCCTTGAGGCGTTCGGAATCATTCTTGGCAGCCTGTTCACCGACTGCGACAATGCCACCCGTCCCGCGACCTTTCGTGAGCTGTTCGCCAATTTGAATCGTCTTGATTTTGTCGAGGTTTGAAAAGCTCAAGGCGTGAGAATCGGTGTTGACCGCGACCAAATCAATCTCCAGAAAATCACTCTCCGCAATTCTTTTGAGGACGCTGTTACCGCCGCCACCTACCCCGAAAACTTTAATCGTGACGAGGGCTTTTTTAATCGCCGCGTCATCCTCTGCTTTCTGACGTTCCTTGTTGAGACGAAGTTTTTTTAACGCCTCCTTGATTGCCGCATCATTAGCCCCCATAAATTTCTTTCCCTTCAAAAATATTTCTGCACAATTTCGACGCGCCGAAAAATTTTCCTTCATTGCGCCCGACGATAAAAAAATCTTATTAGTTTTACAAAACTTTTCCAATAAATGTATCGGGGGGGGGGGTTGCTTAAGGATAAGAATTTGTTATAATACGCCGGTATCATGATACATAGCACATCTCTTTTCTACGTGAACTATAAGCTTGCGTTAAAAAACTTACGTCGATTTACTTTTAATGGCGTAAGTTTTTTTATATTAAAGTTCACAAAGATTTTTTAATCAGCGTCCATTGCGTCGCCAACATGCCCGCCAACATCAACATGCAACCAAAAATTTCCCGTGAAGTCATCACTTCGCCGAGCAATAACCAACCTGCCAATGCTCCGAAGATTGCTTCAAAACTCATCAAGATTGCTGCGGTTGAAGGTTCCGCATATCGTTGACCGTAAAGTTGCAGCGTAAATGCCACGCCCGCGCTCATGACACCGCCGTAAAGTATTGCAAGCCACGCGTCAAACATTGCCGATAAATTTGGCGTCTCAAGCGCGAACATTGCCGCGAAACTCAAAACCATTACGATAAAAACTTGCGCCGTCGAAAGTTCGATTAAATCCACGCGTGAGGCGAATCGATCTACCAATAAAATTTGTGCCGTCCAAATGAACGCGCTGACGAATAAAATTGCGTCGCCGACTTGGATTGAAAAACTTTCCACCGCCAAAAGATACAGTCCGATGATTGCCAGCCCTGCGCCAATCCAATTTTCCCGCCGAATGATTTTGCCCAAAAGTTTTGCGCCGAGTGGTACGAACACGATATAAAGACACGTGATGAACGCCGCTTTACCGGCCGTCGAATATTGCAGGGCGATTTGTTGCATTGAGCTTGCCACGAACAGTACCAGCCCGATTAACAGTCCGATTAAAAATCCGCGCTGATAATTTTTCTTCCGACGCTCAACCGCCCGACTTTTACGCGTATAAATCAAAACTGCCAGCAATGATAAAAATCCCGCCAAATATCTTGGTGCCGCATATGAAAACGGGCCGAGTCCGTCCATGCCCGTCAACTGTGCGACAAATGTTGTTCCCCAAAAAAACGCCGCGCCTAAAAGCATCAGCGTTCCTTTTGCTTGCATGAAAAATCTCCTTTCTGTTAAGGAACAAGGAATAAGGAATAAGGAACAAGTTTTTTGAAGCCGTCAAGGAAGACGGCTCCGCCCGCGCACTGAGCGTGATGCGAAGTCCGCGGGCAACTCACGCTTACGGGTAATCTTAACGCTAAAGTTACGAGCGATTAACGCCCCCGCGAGGTGCCTTTTCTTTTTGCTACTTTTTCTTTGGGCACGCAAAGAAAAAGTAGATCTAAAATATAAAAGTTATTCAACACGCCCTAATCACTAACCACTAAATTACGTCCTGATTCCTTGGCGCGATAAAGTCGGGCGTCGGCAATTTTAACATTGTCCTCAACGGAAAGTTTGCTGTCAATCTCCGCGCAACCAAAACTCATCGTCACGCGAATATCAATGTCTTCAAAGCTGCAAACAGAATTCATCACGGCAAGCCGAATCCTTTCAGCCGTCGACGCCGTATCAGTCAAAGTCGCACCCTCAAGCACGATTATAAATTCTTCGCCGCCCCAACGATAAACGCTGTCGGACGTTCTGACTTTCGATTCCAAAATCCCCGCAACATGCCTCAACACCGCGTCGCCCGCATTGTGACCGTAAGTGTCGTTGACCTTCTTGAAAAAATCAATGTCGCAAATGATGATT
The DNA here is from genome assembly GCA_017427545.1 of Selenomonadaceae bacterium. Classification (GTDB taxonomy): domain Bacteria; phylum Bacillota; class Negativicutes; order Selenomonadales; family Selenomonadaceae; genus Quinella. Next base: position 94,525 of record JAFRSO010000001.1, on the reverse strand, counting down.
GACATTGAAACTTTCTTGCGGCGATAACGAATCTTAAAGTCACTGTGAAAACCGAAACGATTTTTCAACTCCGTGAGTTTGTCGCGTTGAGAATCCGCCAGAAAAATATCCGACTCCAACGCCATGCCGCAGATAAATGCCGCGATTGAAAGGCGTTTGGTATCTTCAGTTTCGTCGAAGCCCTCATTGCCGCCGAGCTTGTTGATGACTTGAAAAGCCCCGATAACTTCGCCATGACAATTCGAGACGGGCATAACGAGAATTGACTTCGTGACGTAACCGGTTTTCTTGTCGACATCTGAATTAAAATTCGGGTGATTGTAAGGATCGTTCGTCACGACTGCGCGATTTTCCGCCAACGATTGACCTACAAGCCCGGTCGTGTCACTTATGACGATTTGTTCAGTGCCGGTCGCGGCAGTCGTTATCAATAAGTGCGCGCGCTTATCCCAACGCCAAAAACTCGCCCTGTCAGCCTCAACCAACGTCCGCCCCAACTCCGCGAAAATTTCAAAAACCTTGAGGTGATTGCTGCTCCTATTTTCAGTCGAACGCATTTCATTATACAGACGCTGCACGATTGTGAAAATGTCGTTGAGCATTTGTTCCGCCGAAATTTTTTTGTCCATGATGATTTCCTCTACAATAAAAACTCGTCGCCGAATTTCGCGAACGTTATCTTGCCTTCCCGACCAAAAATTTTCTCCAACTCCGCAAGCTCGTCATCATTTCTCAAGGGCGCGTGGTGCACGAAAACTAATTTTTTGACGGCGGCTTTTTCGGCAACTTTGATACCCTCTTCAGGCGTCGAATGCCCGTAACCTTTGTAGCGTTCATACTCCGCCGCGGTGTATTGGGCGTCGTAAAGCAAAATGTCGCAATCCTTCGCAAAGTCCGCCAATGCCGCGCAAGCTTCGGGATTGTGTTCAAAGTCCGTGGCGTGAACGATTGACTTGCCGCGATAAGTCAGCCGATAAATCGTCGAGCCTTTGGGATGAGAACCCTCAAGCGTGTCAACTTCCACGTCCCCGACTGAAAATTTTTTCGGCAGAAGATGAAACTTCACTTTCGCGGGATAATCTTCAATCTTGCACGGCCAAAACGGATTTGAAATTAATCGGTCAATCGCCTCTTTCGGCAGAAGTCCGGCACGTTCTGCGGCGTAAATGTCAATCGGTCTGTCCTTTTGAGTCAGCGCAATGAAAAACGGCAGTCCGACCAAATGATCCAAATGCATGTGCGTCAACAGGATTGTTATGTTTGAATTCGGCGCGGGTAATGCGCTGACTATTCCCGACCCTGCGTCCAAATAAATTTCTTCATTGCCGGCGTGAATTTTGTAGCAAGAAGTCGCCCCGCCGTAAACTGAAAAATTTTTTCCTTCCACGGGCACTGAACCGCGTGTCCCCAAAACATTTAATTTGAAACTTTCCATGAAGAGATTATCCCTCCGAATCGTTTAATGAATTCAGCGTCAAAACCTCGAAGCCTTCAGCCTTGCCCTTGAGCTTGATGCTGTTGCCGAGTGACGTGACATTTGCCCGCGAGCCTAAAATATCTGCGACGGCACGGGATATAAAAATTTTTCCGCCGGGAGCATTTGCCTCAAGCCGAGCCGCTGTATTTACGGTGTCGCCGATTGCCGTGTAATCCATGCGGAAAGGGCTGCCGATATTGCCGACGACCGCGCTGCCCCAATGAACTCCGACGCCGAAAGCAATTTCTCGACCGTAACGAGATTTAATTTCCGCCCGCAAATTTTCCGACTCTCGAATCATATCGACTGCTGCGCGGCAGGCAAGCAATACGGGATTTTCTTGCGGAAGTGGCGCGTTCCAAAAAGCCATCGTGCAATCCCCGACGAATTTATCAAGCGTGCCGTGATGTCGTCGTATGCAATTCGTCGTAAGCGTCAAATATTGGTTGAGAATTTCCACGACGGTTGACGGCGGCAACTGTTCACTCATCGTCGTAAAACCTCGAATGTCCACGAAAAGCACGGCGATATTTTTCAGACTGCCGCCCACATCAACAGTCCCGCCCTTCAACAGCTGGCGCATAATCGTCGGATCAACGTAGCGTCCGAAAGTCGTCGTCACCATGTCACGTTCGGCGCGGGCATGAATGTAATTGAACGCGACGGCTCCAACGAATAAAACGCTGACTGCAAGCGGTACCCATAAGGCGTGCAGGATAATTCCGTTGGCGTAAAAAATTTTGCAAAGTGCAATCCAGCCGAAACTTATAATCAGCCACGTTGCCAAAACATGATTCATCTTGCCGCTGCGGAAAAAATTCACCGCCATAAAACTCACGAGGAAAAGAATTATCAGCTGAAAATTTTCGTCCGCCTCACGTGGAAAGAATCCCGCTTGAAAGGCCTGAATTGCATTGGCGTGAATGTCGACGCCGTAAACAGAAGTTGAGCGGTCAAGGGCAGTGGAAAATTCATCGCCCATGCCGGGAGCATATGAGCCGAATAAAATAATTTTGTCGTCGAAAAAATCCGCGTCCACCTTGCCTTCAAGCAAGTCAATAAAACTGATTCCTTGACTGTAACTTTTGGCGGTGAATGGCAAGCGGAAAAGTCCGTTATCTTCAGTCGACGGCGGAGGATTTGGAGCAATGCCTTTGACTTGACACCACTTATCGTAAATCACTCTGGCAAAAGAATAAAGCCGCCCGCGTCCTTCCACGTTCACATAAAGCAGCTGATGTCGAACAATGCCGTCGTCGTCGAACGGCTCGCAGATATGACCGTTTTCGGTGGCGATATTCAACGCGTGATACGGCGAATCCCACGGCCAAGTTTTATCCCAAAGATCATCAGTTGAATCGTCAGTAATCACGTCGGAGGCAACGACAATGTTATTGTATTTTGCGGCAGTCGCGGCGAAATATTCATCAACTTCGGGGGCTTCGGGATTATCGCCGGTGAATAGAAAATCCAAACCGATTACTGCGGGACGCGTCGAAGGGTCGCCGTTAAGATAATCAATGACTTTCGGCATTTCTCGACGGAGCCACGATGATAAAGGGCCGAGCTTTTCCAAAGTCCGCGAATCAATTCCGACGACGACAATATCCGAATTAATCACGCCGGGTTTTTGATAGAGGCGGTCGGAAACTCTGTTGTCCAATTCGTCAAGCCAATTCGACGCTGCAATTGCGCTGATTAAAAATGCAATCCAAAGTTCCCGCGAATGCAGCAAAATCCACTTCCAAAAATTTTCCATGTCAAGCACGAACGCCGCCGACTCTGTGACTGACGAAAACCACTGCGCCGTTATCCAGGAAGTGCGACGCTTGATTTTCGGCAAGAATTTTATCGGCGTCACTTATCGACACGACGGGGCAGCTGTTGCCGTCCGACAGACTTTCAGCCGTGATAATCAGCGGATTGTCTCCTGCACGCGACAAATTATTTTTTACGCTGACGTTCGTCACGAGCATAAGTTTATTTTCAATCAGCTTGGCATAACTCAACGGCCTACTAGTTCCCAGTTCCCAGTTCCTAGTTCCTAGTTTTGCGTAGCCGACCATGCCGTTGGCAAGAACTTTTTCATAGTCGAGGTTGCTGTAGCTGTAGATTGATTGATTTTTGGCGTTGCGAATGACGGGAGATAACACGGGCGTTATATCCGCGTCGCCGCAATCAATGATAAGCCCCGTATAATTTCCCGACGATTTAATTTTTGCGGAAGGCTTCGGAAAATTTTCCTTATCAACGGGCTTGAAGGTTACGTTGGCAACGGAATCAGTGACGCCGTAAATCGGTACCGCCATGACGAGAGTACAGTTGCCGAACTCGTCATACTCCTCCGACAAAATTTTTGCGCCCTTGACGACGGCATCAACTTTGCCCTCCACAATATCGCCCGCAACAATTTTTTCACCAATCGTCGTCTCGGCGGTAATGTGAATTCCTTTAGCCTGTTCGGCAAGTTGACGGTAGCCGTCCATCATTGCAGCGCGCCTGGCCAATGCACGTGCCCGACCGATATTCGCGACATTTCCGGGCGCGAAGCCGTTACTTTTGGCGACGAGAGTATCATTTTCCCACCAGCCGGAAAAATCATCTTGAGCACTCGCCGAAGATTGAATACACATCAATAACAGGAAGCAGATAATTTTTATCGTTCGCAAAAAAATCGTGGCGTTCATCTTATCAGCCCCCGTCTGTTAGTTAGGAGTTAGGAGTTATGAGTTAGGAGGTAGGAGTTAGGAATGAAAACTTGTCCCTAAAGAAATCCCTTGTTCCTTATTCCTTGTTCCTTTTTCCTAAATGAGTATTCCACATGATTAAAGCGTCCTCGCCGTTGTCAAGATAATAGCCCTTGCGCCGACCGACACTCCTCAAACCAAAATTCTTGTAAAGCTTAATCGCCGCCTCATTGCTCGGACGAACCTCAAGAGTTATCGCAGTGGCCCCGCGTGACTTGACAATTTTAATCAGCTCTCCGAAAAGCAACGTTCCGATACCTTGACCGCGCATTTCAGGATCAACGGCAACGTTCATGACTTCTGCTTGATTGAATGAAACCCACGCTCCCGCATAAGCTACAATTTTTCCGTCAAGTTCGCCGACAATGTAACTTGCCAACTCGTTCATAGCCTCGCGCCAAAAATCGTCACGCTTCCAGGGCATGGCAAAACATTTCTCCTCAATCGCGGCAATGGCTTCGGCATCATCTTGCGTCATTTGTCGGAAAGTAAGCCGTGACGTTTCTCCCATAACTCTTCAGCCTCCGCCCGCCTAATGTAAAGCGGCTCCAAATTCATCACGTTATCGAACTTGCCTAAATCTTCCGCGCAGAGTGCAACCGCTGACGCCCGCGGCATTTTCAAATTCGGCGGGGCAAGTCTCACGTTCGGCGGCAACGGAATTTTGATTTTATGCAACACGTCTCCGCATAAAAAAATTTCTCCGTCAAGCTTGCCGACTTCCGCGACCACCTCATCAATCGATTTAACTGCCAACTCCGACTGCGGCAAAAAATTTTCAAACAGCTGACAATACGCCCGATTTTTTTGCGCGTCGATTAGCGGTAAAACTTTTGCATTCGGGAAATTATACGACAGGGCTTGCAACGTCGGCACGCCGATAATTTTTATTCCCCACGCATAAGCCAGAGCCTTCGCCGTCGCCAAACCGATTCGCAATCCCGTAAATGATCCCGGCCCGATACTCACTGCCACCGCGTCCAAATTTTCAAATGCCCCCGAAATTTTTACGACCTCTTCGACTTGCGGCATGAGTGTTTCCGAAAAACTCTGCGGCGATTCTCGAAGACTTTCCGCCAAAATTTTTCCGTCGAACATTACGGCAACGCTTGCCGCCCGCGTCGAAGTTTCAATTCCCAAAATCCGCAAGTCACTCATCCTTCGCAAGGAACTCTTCCAGCTCCTTGATAAAATCTTCGTGCTCTTCCCCGACGCAAGAAAAACTTATCCGCCGCATATTTTTTGCGTCCTTAATCCGCTCAATTTTTATCACAACGTAATCATCGGGCAGGGCTTGCGGGAATTTCTCCGCCCACTCGATAAAGACAATCCCCTCCGGAAAGTCGGTGTACTCGTAAAAGCCGATGTCCTCCAATTCAGCTTCCGTGTGCAGGCGATAAAGGTCGAAGTGGACGATTGGACAGAAGCCCTCATAAACGCTCATCAGATTAAAAGTCGGGCTGGTGACTTCGCCTTGAACACCGAGAGTCCGCGCCATGCTCTGTACAAAAAGCGTCTTGCCCGCACCCAAACTTCCTTCCAAACAGATAACCGTACCTTCGCGCACACGCTGTGCAACTCTCGACGCCAATTTTACCGTCCCGTATGGGGATTGGGTTATGTGAGTAAACAAAACATTCTTCACTCCTCGAAAAATTACCGTTCAAATTTTATGTGAACCCTTCCGCTCAAGAAGGGGCAAATTTTTTCAAATCGATAGACGCAGTTTATCAGACGCAAAAAAATTTTTCAACATGAAAACGGTTTTTGTTGCATTTGTATGGTAGAATACCCGAAGAATTTTTTTTGGAGATGATAATTTTGAGAGTCGAAGAAAAATTTTTCCGCGAGATGTATCATCAAATTTGCCTGTTGACGGACGCGGACTTGGCTAAAAATTTTATTGATATGCTCGAAATGGATGCCGGTGAAAAACCTGACGGGCTGTTGACTTACGGCTACATTGACGCGGAAGCGGGATTTACTTTCAGCATTTTGGGCGGCGCACAAACTGCCGGCGGTAAGCTGAAAATTTTCCCGATAAACTACAAAAAAGCTGCTATCGTTCGTCGACGTGCTGCCGATTCTGCCGACGTGAAAATTTTGACTGACATTTACGCCCTGGCCTTTCGCGACAGAATGCAAATGATTAACGATGCTTATGCCGTCGATGATGCCAAGGAGCAGACGCGCTTTATAAAAAATCTTGACGCCTTCCGCCACCCCGATTACCCCGACGACGTTGTGGTTTATTTTTTGAGTGCCGAACATAAGCCCGAATTGATGTGGGTGCGTTGCATGTCCGTTGACGAAAATATTTTGACGGGCGTGCTGCTCAATGAGCCGACGAAAGATTTTGGCTGTCACGCGGGGGATTTGATTAAGTTCGGCGTCGCACAAATTAACGAGCAAAATATTTTACTTTACTTGCCGACGACGGAGGGCAACGCTCTTGCATAAAAAACACGCAATTATAATTGGCGCGGGACCTGCCGGATTAACTGCCGCGTATTATTTTCTGAAGAACACCGACATAAAACCGATTGTCCTGGAGAAAGAAAATTTTGTCGGCGGCATTTCAAGGACGATGAATTTTAACGGCAACCGCATGGATATCGGCGGCCACAGATTTTTTTCCAAGGACGCGGAAATTTTAGCGTTGTGGCGAGAAATTTTGCCGGAACAAGGTGCGCCGTCTCTTGACGATAAAATTTTGGGGCGCGAATCTGTTTTGACTGACGGCGGCGCAGATCCCGAACTGGTCGACGAAGTTTTTTTGAATCGCAACCGCGTATCAAGAATTTTTTATCGGCGGAAATTTTTTTCATACCCCGTGACTTTGAGTTTGGAGACGATTAAAAATCTCGGCTTGCTCGAAATGTTTTCAATCGGTATGAGTTTCCTCAAGGCTAAAATTTCTCAACGCGACGAAAATACCCTTGAAGATTTTATGGTTAATCGCTTCGGGCAAAAACTCTACGAAACTTTTTTCCGCGATTACACGACCAAAGTCTGGGGACGTTCTCCGCAAGAAATCGGCGCGGATTGGGGTGCTCAACGTATCAAAGGTTTGTCGCTCGGCAAGACTGTTTTGGACTTCCTGAAAAAAACTTTCGGCTCAAAGGAAGGTACCGGCGATACTTCGTTGATTGAAAGATTTTTTTATCCCAAACTCGGCCCCGGTCAACTCTGGGAAAAATTTGCCGATGAAATTAAAAAATTCGGCGGCGAAGTTTTAACTTCCACAAACGTCAAAAGTTTTCGCGTCGTTGACAAAGTTATCAAGTCCGTAAGCGTCGAATCTCCTGCCGGTACACTGACTTTTCCCGCAGATTATTTTCTGTCTAGTATGCCGCTTTCCGAACTGGCCGAAGCTTTGGACGACGGCTTGAATCTTCGACAACTTCAAATTGCACGCGGGCTGCCCTATCGTGACTTCATAACCGTCGGATTGCTCGTCGATAAAATTTTGCTGGAAAATCACACGAAGATTAAAACTCTCGGTGACATTGTACCCGACTGCTGGATTTACATTCAGGAGCCGTCCGTTAAGCTGGGGCGTCTGCAAATTTTCAACAACTGGTCGCCGTATCTCGTTGCCGATCCGAAAAATTCAGTGTGGCTGGGATTGGAATATTTTTGCAATGAGGGCGATGAACTTTGGAATATGACGGACGATGACTTTATCAAATTCGCGGTTGATGAGCTGGCTTCAATCGACATAATCAACGCGGCGGACGTTAAACTTTCCGTTCGCGTCAAAGTCCCCAAGGCCTATCCCGCCTACTTCGACGCCTACGAAAATATTTCAGAGCTGCGCGCCGGACTTGATGAAATTCAAAATCTTTACTGTATCGGCCGCAACGGTCAGCACCGTTACAATAACATGGATCACAGCATGTTGACGGCGATTGCGGCAGTCAAGGCGATTGCCGAAGATTTCCCGAAGGCTGAAATTTGGAACGTCAACGCCGAAAAAAATTATCACGAGGAAAAGCATGACTGAAAAATTTTCTTCACCTTTGCAAGTGATTTTGCTGACGGCCGGCATTGCATGTTGGCAAATGTTTTTTGAACTTCACGAGAACGCGGACACGTATTTTCTGTTCAACTTGGGGCGATATATTTTTGAGCACGGCTTCCCGCATGTCGACCCGTTCACGATTCACGAAAATTTACAGCTCGTCGCGCAGCAGTGGTTGAGTGCAATTTTCTTTTGGGAGGCGTATAAAAATTTCGGCGTCGACGGATTGCGGCTGGCGGATATGATTTTCGGCGCAATGTTGGTGCTGATGTATTGGCGATTGTGTCTTTATGTCAGCGGCGGCAATAAGGCGTTGTCATTCGGCTTGAGTTTCCTCGCAGCGTTAGTCGTCACACCGATGATTGTCCCGCGCCCGCAAATAATTTCGACACTGCTGCTGTTGAGCGAAGTTTTCTTGTTGGAAAAATTTACTCGCACAAAAAATTTCAAATTCCTGTTGCCGTTGCCGATCCTGTCAATGTTGCTGATAAATTTCCACGCGGCAATGTGGTTGATGTCGTTGGTAGTATGCTTGCCGTTTCTGTTCGTGAAAGATTTTCGGCACGTGAAATTTTTGCTCGCGGCAATGGTCGGAATTTTTATCGGCGGGCTGATTAATCCTTACGGCGTCGAGGCAATGACTTACGTTTTCCGCTCATACGGCGTCGAACTGATTAACAACAACGTCCACGAAATGTTCACGCCGACGGCTCACAACTGGACAGGGAAAATTTTTTATTTCACTGAAGCCTTCGTGATTATCTCCCTGGCGAAGTTCAAAGTTCCGTGGCGATATATTTTTCTCAGCGGCGGAATAATTTTTATGGCTGTCATGCATGAACGCAGCATGATTCTGTTTTATTTCTTGGCGACGTTCCCGATTGCTTATGCGTGTAAAGATTTTGCGCTGAAAAAATTCGGCGGGTTCCAGGCATTGCCGCTGATTATGTTTATCCTGCTGGTCTTAATCAACACGTCAATCATAACGACGCTCCTCGGCGACGGTCTGAAAATTTCTTTGCCGCTAAAAATTTTATTCTTTGTGTCGACGCTGTTTGCGGTGTATAATTTGCTCATCTTGAAAGTCGAAGGGCGTATCCTCCACCCGACGATACTTCCGCGAAAAATTTTCTCACTGTTCGCAACGGCGGTAATTGTCAGCGGAATTTTTTTAACGACACTTGCCAAGGATAAAGTTCAGACTGACGAACCTTTCACCGCCGCGATAAAATTTTTACTCCAAAGCGAACGTCCCGAAAATATTTCACTTTACGTCAATCAAGGTATCGGCGGCACTGCAGGACATTTCAGAATTCTCTACTATATCGACTCGCGCTCGGAAGTTTTCATTACCGCCAACAATGGTCGGAAAAATATTTTGGCGGAATATCTCAACCTCATGAGAGGCAAGCTTGATTATAAAGATTTTTTCAGCCGCTACAATTTCACGCACATAATCGTTTCGAGTGACGAGTTGATTTATAAGCCGCTGTCGAATGATAAAAATTTCCGCGTGATTTACGAGAGTGAGCGCGTTGAAGATTACGAAGTTACCCGTTATAAAATTTTTGTTCCAAAGGAGTCTCATCAATGAAAGTTTTTTTAGCCGCCGCGATGATTTTAATTGCAGTTTCGAGTTTATGTCATGCCGCGCCCGAAAAAGTTTGGCAACCTGAAATTCGCGTCGGACTTTTAATCGGCGTCAAGCAAGTCAACTTGAAAGTCTCCGCGCCATGCGTCATGATTAACGCCGCCAAAGGAAATATCTTGCAGAAAATTCCCGCCGATAAAAATTTTGTCGTCGACGTTGAGCAGATGAAAATCAACGCGATTGAAATTCGACCCGAAAAAATTCCGCTGAAAGATTTGCAGGTTGAAATTGACGGGAAAAAATATTATGGCGGCGTGACCGTCAACAAGAATAAAGATTCACTGACAGTGATAAATCTTGCGCCGTTGGAAGAATATTTGCGCGGCGTGGTGTCAAAAGAAATGTCGCCGTCATTCCCCGTCGAGGCGTTAAAATCGCAATCGGTAGCGGCTCGTTCATTTGCGCTGAAAAATCGCGGGCGTCATGAGGCGGAAGGCTTCGACCTGTGCGATAAACCTCATTGCCAAGTTTATATCGGCGTCGTGAATTATGATTCGACGGACAGGGCGATTAATGAAACTCGCGGCGAAATTTTGACGTACAAGGGCAAGCTTGCCGACACGAATTTTCATGCGGATTCGGGCGGAATGACGGAAGACGTTGCTGACGTTTGGGGACGCGCCACGCCGTATCTTATCGCCGTTAAGGAAATTATCGCGCCGGGTGAATCGTGGACTGTCAAAGTTACGACGAAAGATTTTTCTTCAAGGTTCGGTGAAAATTTCGGCGACTTGAAAGAAATTAAATTGAGCAAGCTGACTGTCGGCAATTCGGCTGATGACAGAACTCCTTCGGGACGCGTCAAGTCCGCTCAACTCGTCGGCACTAAAAAAACCGTCACACTTACCGGCAGTGATTTGCGCAGAAAATTTTCTTTGCCGAGCACGCTGTTTGACATGACGATTGACGGCGACGAAGTGATTTTCACGGGCTACGGGAGCGGTCACGGTGTCGGCATGTCACAAGTCGGCGCGAGGGAGTATGCTAAAAAAGGTTGGTCTTACGAAAAAATTTTGGGGCATTATTACAAAGATACCAATCTGAAGAAGCTTTATTGAGGTGTGTATCGTGAAAAAATTTTTGATGATTCTTGCCGTGATTTTAATTCTGCCATTCGGACGACTTGAGGCGGGGCATTTGGAAGATATTTCTGCGCGCGGGACAATCCGAATCGGCACGACGGGTGATTATATCCCGATGTCTTATCTCAATCCCGCAACGGGCGAATATGAAGGCATTGACGCCGAACTGTCAAAAATTATCGCGAAGTCTTTAGGCGTTACGATTGAATATGTTTCGACGACGTGGCCGACGCTCTCCAAGGATATGATGGCCGGCAAGTTTGACATTGCGCTTTGCGGCATATCGAGAAATTTTGCGCGGGCTAAAATTATGGCGATGAGTGATGCTTACGGCGAAGGGCTTTTCGGAAAAACGATTCTCTGCCGAAAATCTGACGCCAAAAAGTTCAAAAGCGTTGCCGACCTAAACAAGCCGACTGTCCGAATTATGATTAATCCCGGCGGCACCAATGAAAAATTTGCTCATGCCAATCTGCCGAACGCTAAGTTAATCGTCCACGAGGATAACGCTGACATTCCGATTCAAATTGCGGAGGGCAACGCGGATATTATGATAACCGAAACCGTCGAAGCGATCAGTTGGGTTAAGCGTGAACCGAGACTTGCCGCGCCACTCGTCAACAAACCGTTCGAGGGCACGCGACATTCTTGCGGAATTTTGCTGCAGAAGGGCGATCAAGAATTTTTAAATTACATCAATTTTGTATTGGCGGAACTTCGCATGGACGGCACGCTTGAGCAACTGGAAATAAAATATTTGGGGCGAAAGGCTAATGCTGCTAAGTGAATTTGATTACGAATTGCCGGAAGAACTCATTGCACAACGTCCGATTGAACCGCGAAATTTTTCACGGCTGATGGTGCTGAATCCTTCGCGGCGGACGATTGAACATAAACATTTTTACGACCTGCAAAATTTTTTGACGGCGGGTGACACGCTGATTTTCAACGATACGCGAGTAATTCCGGCGCGGCTCATCGGTCACAAGTCGACGGGCGCACGCGTTGAAATTTTTTTACTCCGACGCCTTGACGCCAAAACTTGGGAAACTTTGGTTAAGCCGGGCAGGAAAATTACAGGGGGCGCAGAAATTTTTTTCGCTAAAGATTTAAGTTGCCGCGTCACAGGCCGAACGAATTTTGGCGGACGAGTTGTGCAATTTGAATTCAGCGGCGTCTTTGAAGAGATTCTCGACAGGCTCGGCGAAACTCCGTTGCCACCTTACATTCACGAGAAACTTGAGGACAGTGAACGTTATCAAACGGTTTACAATCGCGAGAGAGGTTCAGCCGCTGCCCCGACTGCCGGACTTCATTTCACGACGGAACAAATGCACGACTTGAAAAATTTCGGCGTCAATCTCGGATTCGTCACATTGCATGTCGGACTTGGAACTTTCCGCCCCGTGCAAGTTGAAAATATCGAACAGCACGACATGCACGAAGAATATTTTTCGATACCGCAGGAGACCGCCGATTTGATTCACGCTACAAAAATTCGTGGCGGAAGAGTTATCGCGGTCGGCACAACGTCAATCCGAACTTTGGAGGCGGCCGCTGTCGATAAAAATTCCGTGGCAGTCGGATCAAGCTCAACGAAAATTTTCATTTACCCCGGCTACAAATTTAAAATCGTCGACGCGTTGATAACAAACTTTCATCTGCCGAAGTCAACGCTGCTTATGTTGGTCAGCGCATTTGCGGGACGAGAATTTATCTTGCGGGCTTATCGCGAGGCAGTCCGGGAACGTTACAGATTTTTTTCCTTCGGCGACGCAATGTTCATCACAAATAAGGAGCAGTTGACATGATTGGTTGGAATTTTCCGTCGAACGGCGGCGGCTTGATTCGCGGGATTGCCGAAGCGGGTATTCAAACTTTTACGGGCAAAGAAATTTCAGCCCTTGCCCGCGAAGTCTGCCAAAATTCTCTTGACGCGGCCGCAAATGAAAATTCTGCCGTGACTGTCGAATTTTGCCGTTATGAGATTGAGTCTAAAAAAATTCCCGGCGGCAGTGACTATAAAAATATTTTGATTAAGTGTTACGATTTTTGGAAAGATAATGTCAAGGCGAGAAATTTTCTTGACAAGGCTATCGGACAGCTGAACTTGCCGAAAACTTTTGTCTTGAGAATCAGCGACTTCAACACGACGGGGCTTGCCAAACCTTTTGATCCTGACGCGAGGGAAGGCTGGAATACTTTGACGAAAATCGAAGGCGGCGCGACTAAAACCGGAGATTCGGCGGGCAGTTACGGTATCGGCAAGAACGCGCCTTTTGCAAATTCTTTTTATCGGCTGGTATTTTATCGCACGCTCAATCAACAAGATGAACATGCCGCGCAAGGTATGTCCAGGCTCGTATCTTTTAAGCTGAACGCCAACGATATTTCGGGAGGCGTCGGTTATTTCGGCGAGACAAATAAAAATCTTCCCGTCAAAAAAATTGCCGAGCTTGAAAATATTTATCGGCGGGACAAAATCGGCACGGACATTTTTATTTACGGCTTCAACGGCGATGAACTTTGGCAGAGAAATATTTTTGTTGAGCTGGTTGAAAATTTTCTCGTCGCCATTCACCGCGGCAAATTGCGCATAAATCTTTCGGGCATGGAGATTGACAAAAATAAATTGGGCGCGCTTATCCTCAAACACGAAAAAAATTTCCGCAAGGCGAATGATTATTATAAAATTTTGTCGGGCAGTGACGGCGTGAAATTTTTTGAGCGGGATTTTCACGGCATGGGAAAATTGAAGCTTGGAGTTTTGTTTGCCGAAAAGCTCAACCGCAGGATTTTAATCGTGCGTAAAAACGGCATGAAGCTTTTCGACTTGGACAAATTCCCGCGATCGATTTCTTTTACGGGGATTTTGGAGTTGGAAGGGCGCGAGTTAAATGAATTCTTCCGCGAAATGGAGGAGCCGACTCATGACAGATGGGAGCCGGGGCGTTATGAAAAAAATCCCAAGCTTGCCGAAAAATATGTTGACGAGCTTAAACGTTGGGTTCGTGAGACGGTTTCAAATGTCGGTGCGGAAAAATTTGAAGATGAAGTGAACGTCGAGGGTTTGAGCCATATGTTGGACTTTGACGACAGTGAGATTTCCGGCAATTCTCAAACGACTGAAGAAACTTTCGACGATCTGGCACAGACGAGAAATTTTTTGCAGGAACTTTTGCCGACGGTCACTGAAGAGAAAAATATTACGGCGACTGCGGGCGGCAATGACAATTCCAAAACTCAAAAGTCGAAGGGCAAAGTAACCGATAATGGCGGCAATCCCGCAATCAGAAGTTTGAAAGGGTCTCGCAAAAGGAAAACTCGTACATCTCACACGGGCGAAAAAAATTCCGAAGGCAATGACACAATTTTGGAACCCGTCGGCAAGAAAGTTGAGTGCAATAAAATTCGCGTGATTAAAGTCGGGGAAAAAGATTATCGGCTGATTTTGAAAGTTCCGCAAAAAATTTCAAGCGGGCAAATTGAAATTTTTGCAATCGGCGAAGACAATAACCGCGTAAAACTTTTTGTAACGTCGGCGGCGTCCGTCGATTCAAACAGCGATGTTCGGGCGGCAATCGATAAAATCAGTTTTAAAAATTTGCGGGCAGGCAGAAATGCCAAGATAAATTTTGAACTTCAAGACAGACAGAATTACGCGTTGGGAGTTGCCGTTTATGAAAATCAACGTTGACAGATTGTATACTTATCCCGTGCTGGCCGAAGGACGCGACGATTACAAAACTTGCAAATTCTCCGCCAAAGTGAATTATTTTTCTGACGCGACTGATAATCTTGTTTTGGACGTTGATTTTTCGACTAACTGCGCGGAAATAAAAAATCTCATTGCGGACGGCAAGGCGGAATATCTTTTGCACACCGAATGTCAGTTGACGGCCTTGAGAAAAAATTTTACTTCTGCCGTCGAAAAGTTTTCCTGTAAAATTCCCTTCAACTCCGTCAAACAAAATCTCGAATGCCTCGCGCTTATCGTCCTCACCGAAGATCTAAAAAATTTTTCTTGCAAGGATTGGAGTGAAGATTTTGACTGGCTCAAGTTCGATTTGAAGAAAGGCAACGTGCTTGCTTATCAAAATTTTCAACCGTTGCCGTTCCCCGATGACCCGAATATTTTTAAAAATGTCGCGTCGATTTTCAGCATTTATAAACGGCCGGTCGATGATGAGCCTTTTGAAGTTGACTTGTCCCAAAACAAAATTAAAATCGGGTTGAGCAAAAAGGATTATCTTTTGTACCGGCGATACAGTTCAAGTCCCGACATGCAACCGATTTTGAATGCGATGATAATTTTTCCGGCATTGGTTTATGTTTTCGCGGAATTGCAAGCCTATGAAGATTTTAACCCTTACGGGAGTACAGATTGGTTTTTGTCACTGAAGGCGGCGTATCGTCGGAAAAAAATCAATATGGCCGAGTATATCGACATGGAAGAAAATACCCCGATTAAATTGGCGCAGGAAGTCATGAACTTGCCGACGACGAAGGCTTTGGAAAGTATTCGACATAATGACGCGGCGGAGGATTCGTAATGGAGCTTTGTTATTTGAAAAGTCACGCGCTGGACACTTTGAAAAACGGGTTGCCGCAAACTTTTGAAAATTATTCCTCTCAACAGGACAATTCGTGGCTCACCGAAATTTGCGGGGAAAATCCTTTCAAAAAGTTTAAAGACATTCCCGACTTTGAACTTGCGCCGCTTGATTCGGGTTGGGTAGCCGGCAAGATTGAATTTGAAAACTGCAAGATACTTTACAAAAATCTGCGATTCTTGACGCCTCGACAAGCTGCCGACGAAAGATTTTGGGCGGGATTATGTCACGGTACGTTTTACAATTATTTGCGGCGGCGTTACGAATACAGCACGAAAAAAAATTCCCCGACTGCCAAGGACATTAAGACGCGCTTTTTCTTTGAAAGCATTTCGCGGACGGGAATTTTGAGGAATACTCTTGCAAAGTGTTGGTGGACGGGCAAAGCTTTTTACGACTCGACGCGGAGCAATAATTTTGAAAAACTCGACATCCTCGGCGCAAACGACATAAGCTCAAAAATTTCTTACATTCTGCGATATGCCTTCGCTGCCAATCCAAAAATCATCAACGGCATTGTAAAATTTTTTAAACACTTCAAAGACCTCAATAAATCGTTGGGTGCCTTGAAAGAAAGTTTGCGCCCCGCAATTTACGAGTTGAATAAAAGAGGCGGTGCGATCGTGTTGGATTGCTTGACCGAAGAGGAGATTGCGGCGATACTTATTGAACACGTGGAAAAAAATTATTTTCAATCGTCGCGGGCAATATAAATGGAAGTTTCTAACGGACTGAAAAATAAGGCGGGATGCTTTGATAAAATAACTTTTGATTCACTAAGGAGCGGGCTTAATGGCGGCAATAACTTACGAACTCATACACAAAGATGCGGTAACCGGTGCACGAGCAGGAATTTTGCATACGCCGCACGGAAATTTTTTGACGCCGCTGTTCATGCCGGTCGGCACGCAAGCGACAGTCAAAACTCTTTCGCCGCATGAAGTACAAAATTTGGGCGCGGGAATCATTTTGGCGAACACGTATCATTTATTCTTGCGCCCCGGAGCTGAACTCGTCCGTAAGGCGGGCGGCTTGCACAAGTTCATGAATTGGACGCGGGGAATTTTGACTGACAGCGGCGGCTTCCAAGTTTTCAGTCTAGCCGAAATGCGCAAGATTACGGAAGAGGGCGTTACTTTCCGTTCACATATTGACGGCTCGGAAAAATTTTTGTCGCCGGAAGTTTCTATAGCCACGCAAGCCGCGCTGGGTTCGGATATCGCAATGGCGTTTGACGAGTGCATTCCCTATCCCGCCGACTACGATTATGCAAAAATTTCTACGGAGCGGACTCATCGTTGGGCGGAGAGGAGTTTGAAGGCCGCGTCGAATAAGCGTCAGGGAATTTTCGGTATCGTCCAAGGCGGCATGTTTGAAGATTTGCGCGAAGAAAGCTCGAAGGTTATCGGCTCAATGGATTTTGAGGGCTGTGCAATCGGCGGGTTGAGTGTCGGTGAGCCGCGTGAACTTATGTATAAAATGCTGGAAATTTCTACGCGTCATTTGCCCGAAGATAAAGCGCGATATTTGATGGGTGTCGGCACACCCGATCATTTGATTGAAGGCGTAATGCGCGGCGTCGATATGTTTGATTGCGTCTTCCCGACACGCGTCGCCCGTAACGGCATGGCAATGGTTTCACCGCTGACATCTGCCCGCGGACGTCTCGTCATGAAGAACGCCGAGTTCACGGAAGATTTTTCACCGCTTGAGCCGCATTGCGATTGCTACACCTGCCGAAATAAATTCACACGCGCTTACATTCGGCACCTCGTCCGCACTAATGAAATTTTCGGCTTGAGACTTCTGGCCTTGCACAATTTGCGCTATTTGCAACGATTTATGGCATCAATGCGTGAGGCGATTCTTGCCGACAGATTTACCGAATTTCGGGAAAGTTTTTTCACAGCTTATGAAGGAGGCAAATTTTTAAATGGAAAATGAAGCTACAGCAACCATAGCGAGTTTTGCGCCGATAATTTTAATGGTATTGATTTTTTATTTCCTGCTCTATCGTCCGCAAAAAAATGCTCAAAAGAAACGTGAGGAAATGTTAGGCAGCTTGAAGGTTGGAAATCGGGTTATAACAATCGGCGGCATTTACGGCACGATTGTTTCACTTGACGACGAGATTGTTCACTTGAAGATTGCCGATAAAGTCGAGATTGAAATTGCTCGCGGTTCGGTTAATGGCGTGGCCGAGGATAAAAATCTGTCTAAGGAGTAATGGCGGACGTGAATGAAAATTTAGTTCCTTGCCCGTGTTGCGGAGTGGGTTTGGTTGAGGCGAATCACGAATTTGATATTTGCGACACTTGTTATTGGGAAGACGACCCCGTTCAATTTGCCGACCCCGATTATCGCGGTGGAGCAAATCACATGTCATTGAACGAGGCGCGCAAGGCTTATCGGGAACGCAAGAATGTTTCGGCTTAAAGCAAAGTTGCGGCGAGAATTTTTAAGCAAGCGGGCGGCAATTTCTCACGACGAACGCGATCGAATCAGTCACGAGCTGATAAAAAAATTTTTGTCGACGGAAATTTATCGCGCATCAAAAATCATCATGGCTTATGCTTCGACGCCCGAAGAACTTCAGCTGACGGAATTATTTGCCGCGTGTTTTGCAGATAAAAAAATTTTGGCGATACCATTCATTGTCGGCAAGGGTGTAATGCGCGCCGTTGAAGTTCCGAGTTTCGACGCGTTGGAGGTCGGAGCATTCAATATTCAAACCGTCAAGCCGGAGTTCAGAAAATTTATCGAACCTTCGCGGATTGATTGCGTGATTGTGCCCGGCGCGGCATTTGATTTGAGCGGCGGAAGATTAGGTTTGGGTGGCGGATATTACGACAGATTTTTACCGCTTGCCGTCAACGCAAAAAAAATTGCCTTGGCCTATGATTTTCAGCTCGTCGACAGCTTGCCGCTTGAAGAGCATGATGTTAAAATTGACGGCGTATTAACTATTGGAAGGAGTATTTGTCATGAGGTTTGGTAAAATTTTATTCGGCGCATTGCTGGCGATGATTTTATTCGTCACACCCGCCGCCGCTCAAAAATCCGCAGCCCCTGATGACCCGTCGGGATTTGTCGTTTTGGGAGAATTTATCCCCGACATAATCCAAGAGATTCGATACTATTCGACTTACAATTTCGTCGGTGACAGGATTGACGGCTACGAAATGCCTTGCGCTTTGATGACGATTGAGGCGGCCGAGGCCTTGAAAAAAGTTTCTGATGACGTGATGAAAATGGGCTATCGGCTCAAAGTTTATGACGCCTATCGTCCGCAAATGGCCGTTGATCATTTTGTGCGTTGGGCTGAAGATCTTGACGATAAGCGCATGAGAAAATATTTTTATTCGAAAGTCGACAAGACGCGACTTTTCAGTGATGGCTACATTGACGCAAAATCCGGACACTCTCGCGGCTCGACGATTGACTTGACGCTTTTTGACATGAATACCGGCAAGGAAGTTGACATGGGCGGCACGTTCGATCACTTCGGCATTGAGTCTCACCCCGACTATAAAAAAATTACGAAGCAACAATATAAAAATCGAATGATTCTCCGTGACGTGATGGTTAAACACGGATTCAAGCCGCTTTATTCGGAATGGTGGCACTTCACGTTGGAGAACGAACCTTACCCCGACATTTACTTTACTTTCCCTGTCAAACTATTACAAAAATAATCAAACACTTGACAAAATCGCCGTCGCGCAGTATATTACGCGGCGGTTTTTGAGTTATTAACATTTTGTCCTATTTTGAAAGGGGGAATAGCTGCTCCGAAGCGAAGAGGCGACTAAGGCAGTCGTCCTGCTTGGGGATGCGACAGGATGTTGCGTCAGGCGGCGGAATGATGAAGCGAAAAATATCCAAGATGATTGAAACGATTAAAAGGAAAGGAATGCTTTGCCTCGTACTCGCGGGCTTCACGATGATTAACACGGGCTTTACCGCACAGGAAGATTTCCCGCGCATTGAACCCGTTCAAATTGAAGTCGAAGAGACGAGTGCAGAACCGACAGCGATTGCAGTTGGCGAAAACGGTCAACTTAAGCTCAGCGAAGATAACGAGACGGCTCTTGCCTATGCTGAAATTGTCGAAAAATCTTTGGGCAGTGAAATTTCGGAAAACGGTGAGTTCATTGAAGAAACTCCGCCGGAAGATATTATCGAGACGCCTCAAGGTTACGTGTCTTACGTGCAGACGATGAACATGGAGGCGACAGCTTATCTGCCGACGGACGGTTCCGGTGAAGGTTTGACGGCAATGGGAATCCCCGCGACTTACGGGATTGTGGCAGTCGACCCCGACGTTATCCCGCTAGGCTCAAGAGTTTATATCCCCGGCTACGGTGAGGCTCTTGCTGCTGATACCGGCGGCGCGATTTACGGCTATCGAATTGACCTTTGCATGGAAGATTATTATGCGGCAATGGATTTTGGGCGTCGCAATGTTACCGTTTTTGTTTTGAAATAGATATCGATTAAACACAAAAAAATCCTCCGTCACGTTCGGCGGGGGATTTAGATTTTTCAGGCGAAGTACTGCTGATAGATGACGAATATGAACAGCACGATTGCGCAACCCATTGCCACCATGCCGGTACGTTCAAGCCAAAGATCTTGCTTTTCAGTGAAATTGTAATGCCGCCTTGCATAAGTCGTCGACAGCGATATCAGCAACGAAATATAAAGTCCGCGATTCCACGGCGTGAAATTTGACCAGCCGACTATCAAGAAAACGATTGTCAACGCCAGGACGGCTATCAGCAGATAATCTTTGCCGACCTTTTCAGGCTTTTTATTTTCAGGTTCAGATTTTTTCTTAGGCTGAATTTTTTTTGCAATTTTTTTTGATTGCCGCGCCAAGATGATTCCCCCTCTCTGTTGACGCAATTTTATCAAAGGGGCTTTTAAGCGTCAATTTTTTCTGCTACAATCGGCGCGGAGGTGTTTGTCATGCCGGAAAATTTATTTATCGACAGCCCGCTCAACGGCACATTGATTGCGCTCAACAAAGTCAACGATAAAATTTTTTCAAGCGGTGCGGCGGGGCATGGAGCGGCAATTAAAAATCCCGACGGAAAAGTTTTGGCTCCCTTCAGCGGCACGGTAAAATTTTTTTCTTCACCCGGAGTTATCGGTCTGGAATCTTTTAACGGCGTTGAACTTTTGATTCACGTCGGCTTGAACACCTGCAAATTTATCGGCGAAAGTTTCAAGCCTCAAGTGACGGCGGGCGACACGATTAATCGCGGACAGATTTTATTGACGTTCGATCCGCAAGAAATGATTCGCGCAGGCTTCGAGACGACTACGCCCGTTGTCATCACCAATCCCGAAAATTTTGGCGACATTGTATTTCAACTCGGCGGGCAGAAAATTTTTGCTCAATGCATCGAACGTGAGAAAATACAAACAATTATCCCGACTGCCGAATATTTTGGGACAATATGAATTGTTCACCCGCGATTAATTGGCGGGATTTTTTATGGGCTCGGCAAAAATTTTAAAGCTCAACTCGCAGGAGAGAAATTTTCCTTCCAAAGTCGACACGGAAATTTTTTCCAAACTCGTCAAGCGGCCGCCGTCAAGTATCTCGCGAATAAAATTCATCAGCGAAATATAATCCGCCTCCGCCTTGACACGCACAATTTGCGATTGAATTTCTTCGGCAGAAGTCACCTCGCCCGCTTGAACTGAAATTATTTGCACGCGGCAAGAATCTGCCTTCCGATAAAGTTCGTCGATAAATTTATCTTGCGAAATTGTCGGCGGCAAAAAGTTTCGTGCCTCGTCAAGCTGAAGTTCCTTTTCCTCGACCAACGCCGCCAAACTTTTATGACGCGCCTTGAGTGCTAAAATTTCCTGTTCGACCTCGTGAAGTCGCCGCGTCTCAAGTTCCATGTTTAAAATTTCTCGTTGCGCCGGCTCATAAACGAATTGATTAAATCCGAGCAGTAAAATTATTCCCACAACAAAAATTATCGCGGGCAGAAATTTTTTGTCGCGCATTGAATTATCCTTTTAATCTCGTCGAGCAAAATTTGTGCTTGAGGTGTAAGTAATTTATCGCGTCGCCAAATGAAATGCAAATTCGATTTAAATTGCGGCTCCAACGGACGAAAACAAAGTTCGGTGTCATTTATCAACTTGTCAATCGAAATTGGATAGCCTAAATTTTCGCGAGCCATTATCGCCGCATTGTAAATCAAATTATAAGTGGCGACGACGTTAAATTTTTCAAGCGAATTGCCAAAAAGTTTCGGGTACTCTTCGCGTAACGCCTCACGTGATAAAATCAAAGGCAAATCTTGCAAGTCCTCAAGCGTGAAAAATTTTTTCGCGGCAAGTGGATTATCGCGACGCAAAATTATTCCCCAAATATCAGGTTCCGGTAAAGTCAGCGAATCATACTTTGAAACATCAACGCTTTGCAATGTCACATAAAAATCCAGCAAGCCCTTATCCAATCGATAGCAAATATCCTCAATGTTGCCGCTGTACAAATTAAAATGCACGTCAGGATAGCAGTCGAGAACATTTTTAGCCGCCCGCGCAAAATATTTCATTGCTTGAGACTCTGCGCAACCAATATAGATGTCGCCGTAAATGTTGTTGGGATTTTTAAATTTGGTTTCGATTTTATGGGCGAGCGATAAAAGTTCTTGAGCGTCTTGAAAAAATTCCAGCCCGTCGGTCGTAAGCTTGACGAAATATTTTTCGCGCTTGAAAAGTTTTTTGCCCAGCTCCTCCTCTAACGATTGAATTGCTCTAGACAAAGCGGGTTGAGTTATCGGGATTTTTTCGGCGGCACGAGTAATGCTTTCCTCCCGCGCTACCGCTACGAAATATTTCAACGTCCTAAGTTCCATAACTACTCCTTAGCTACAGCGATAAATTTTCGGCAGTGTACTAATTTGCTTGATGATTTTATAATTTGCACAGCGAAAAGTAAAGGAGAGCTACGACATGTTTAAAGTAAAAAAAGCCGCGTTGTTGGCGACAATGTTAGCAGGAGTGATTTCAATGGGAAGTTTTGACGACGTATCGGCGGCTCCAATAAATTCCGTGACGCAGACGAGTATGAAAAATTGTTCGATAAAAAATTTAACGGACGACACGCGGGTTTTCAAAGTCGATAAATCAATTCAAACAAAGTTCGTTACGTTCCGCAATCGCTACGGAATTGACGTGGCAGGGCATCTTTATCTGCCAAAAAATTTTAGTCCGAATAAAAAATACGCCGCTATAGTAGTCAGCGGACCTTTCGGCGCGGTAAAGGAGCAAGTTTCCGGATTGTACGCGCAGGAATTTGCAAAGGCGGATTTCGTTGCCTTAGCGTTTGATCCGTCATTCACCGGGCAAAGTGGCGGAAATGTTCGCGACGTTGCCTCGCCCGATATTTTTACGGAAGATTACAGCGCGGCGATTGATTTTGTTGGCAGTTTATCTTACGTCGACCGCGAAAAACTCGGAGCGATGGGCATTTGCGGCTTGAGCGGTATGGCAGTCACTGCCGCGATTAATGACGTGCGAATCAAAGCGGTTGCGGTCTCGGCAATGTATGACATGGTTGACAGTATTCGCAATCATTATCAAGGCGATTACTACACGCCCGCTCAACGCGAAGTTGTTAAAAAATATTTAGCTGACATGCGTTGGCAAGAAGCTAAACTCGGAAAAACTTTGCCCGGCTATCACGAAGTGCCCGTCGTCAATGGCGAAGCTATTCATGCTGACGGAAAACTTTTTCCGAAAGAACTGCCTGCCAATGTCGATTCAGTTACCAAAGAATTTTTTGATTACTATCGCGGCAGAGCATTTCATGAACGCTCAATAAATTCAAATGGCATTTGGTCTTCGACGACGCCTTACGGATTTTTCAACTTCCCTCTTGATACTCACGTTGACGAGTTGAGTCCGCGTCCGATTATGTTAATCACGGGCGATAAGGCTCATTCAAAATATCATTCCGATAATCTCTACGCGCAAGCCAAAAATCCAAAAGAAATTATCGTCGTTCCCGGTGCAACGCACACCGACCTTTACGACCAAATCGATAAAATTCCGTTTGATAAGCTGAACAAATTTTTTAAGGATAATCTTAAGTAAATTTGCTAAATAAAATTTAAATCCCCCGTCGGAGGCGAGGGATTTTTTGTTGTCGTGAAAAATTTCAGTCTGCAGTGAACGGCAAGAGCGCGATATTGCGGGCGCGTTTAATGGCGATTGTCACTTGACGCTGATGTTTGGCGCAGTTGCCGGAAATGCGGCGCGGCAGAATTTTTCCGCGTTCCGTGGTGAAACGGCGAAGTTTAGCCGCGTCTTTGTAATCTATCTTTTCAACTTTATCGACGCAAAACGCACAAACTTTTCTGCGCGGGCGTCGACCTCTTTCTCTGCGCATATTCAAACCTCCTTGGTTAAAAAATCAAAACGGCGTGTCTTCGGGATCAATAGGCTCGTTGTCGAAGTCGTAAGGCGATTTGTCATTTGAAGTTTCTTCGCGATTTCTGGAATAGCCGCTATTCGACGGTTTGGAATAGCTGTTGCCGCCGTCATCACTGTCACGCTTGCCGCCGGCAAATTCGATATTATCAACCAAAATATCAACCGCATTCACTTTGACGCCATCGCGATTCTCGTAAGAGCTGGTTTGCAAACGCCCTTCAACAAGGACGCGACTGCCTTTCCGCAGATAATGTCCGCAAAATTCAGCAGTCTTTTCCCACGCGACAAGATTAAAGAAATCAACGGATTCTTTATCTTTATAACGGCGATTAATTGCAATACCCATGCGAGCGAAAGCCTTGCCGGTTGCAGTGTAACGGACTTCAGGATCGCGGGTCAAATTGCCGGAAAGAAAAACCTTATTCATTTGCAGCCTCTTTCTCGTCAGAACGAACAATCATGTGCTTGAGAATCTCGTCGGTAATTTTCATGACGCGATCACATTCGGCGACGCAAGCCGGTTCACACGTCACATAGAACAGCACATAGAAGCCTTCCGCCTCTTTTTTGATTTCGTAAGCAAGGCGACGTTTGCCCCAGCGGTCTTCCTTAGTGATAGTGCCGCCGTTCGCCGCGATGAGTTTTGCAAACTTATCAATGACGGCGAGCGTTGCTTCCTCTTCCATTGAGCGGATGATGAAAATAACTTCGTACTTCCTCAACTTTTGCACCTCCCTTTGGACTTCGGTTCGTCTGTAAACGAACAGAGAGTTTTTAATAAACTTAACGGGGAGAAATTATATCACCGAAAAAAATTTTAGGCAAGGACTTTTTAATTAGGGATTAGGAATGAGGAATTAGGAATGAAAAACTTTTCCCATATCCCTTTTCCCATTTCCCTTGTCAATAAAAATAAAGCATGATACAATCCTTGCGGCTTACAGAATTTTTTTGCGCGTTGGCAGAAAGGGGTTTGGCAATTTGTTTGGGATGTCAATGAGCGTCGGAATAGATTTGGGCACGGCAAATATTTTGGTTTACGTCAAGGGCAGAGGAATAGTTTTGCGTGAACCGTCGGTGGTCGCCGTCGACAAAGACAACGATAAAATTTTGGCGATAGGGCAAGAGGCTCGTGACATGATTGGTCGCACGCCCGGCAATATCGTTGCAATTCGTCCGCTAAGAGACGGCGTCATAGCAAATTACGAGATGACCGAAGCAATGATTCGTTACTTTCTGGAAAAAGTTATCGGTCGATCATTTTTATTCCGCCCAAAAGTGATGATTTGCGTGCCGACGGGTGTTAATGACGTGGAAAAGCGAGCTGTTCAAGAGGCGGCTGAACAGGCCGGTTCAAAGCGGACGGAATTAATTGAGGAGCCGATAGCGGCGGCATTGGGCGCGGGCATAGATATTTCCGAGCCGATTGGAGCTATGGTCGTCGATATCGGCGGCGGGACTTGCGACGTTGCAGTTATTTCATTGGGCGGAATTGTCTGCGGAGAAAGTTTACGTGTGGCGGGCGATAAGTTCGACAGCGATATTGAGTTTTACATCAAGAAAGAATACAATTTGATGATTGGTGAGCGCACGGCGGAGAATATCAAAATTCAAGTCGGGGCGGCTTATCCCAATGCCCGTCGTGAGACAATGAGTGTGCGCGGACGTGACGTTATCAGCGGCTTGCCGAAAAATATAAACGTCGAGTCGGACGAAATTGCCGGAGCCTTGCACGATTCCGTTGAAAATATTATTACCTGCGTCAAGAATGTTTTGGAGCGGACTCCTCCCGAACTTGCCGCCGATATCATGGATCACGGAATTGTTTTGACGGGTGGCGGGGCTATGCTTTACGGTTTGGCGGATTTGATTCGCAAGGAGACGAATATCCCCGCAATGCTGGCTGACGATCCGTTGAGCTGTGTGGCTATCGGTACCGGCAAGGCCATTGAGTTCAGCAAGAAGTTGTAAGCTTTTTTGGAGGAAAGTTTTTATGAAGTTCAAAAGGTTTGCAAAGGTTCTGTTGTCCTGCATGATGGCGGGCGCATTGTTCACGGGTTGCGGCGGTGATGATAAACCTGCCGCTGATGCTGAAACTTCGACTGTCAAGAAACTCGGCATGATTACACATCTCAACGTTACCGAAAAGAGAATGGACGAACTTTATCAAGAGGCGGTCAAAAAAGCTGCTATCGAAATCAACCGTTACGAATTTGTTTACTTCGACAGCTTGAATCTCATGCAGATGGGCATTGAGGCGGGCAAGGTTGACGAGATTAGCCTTTATGACAGCGTGGCTGATTATCTTATCGCCAACAATGACAAATACGAAATTACAGAAGGCAACTCCATGAAAGCTTTTGCCGATTCGTTTTGTTTTGCGGTAAGAAAAGATGATGCCGCACTTAAAGCCGACCTCAACAAAGCTATCGAAGAGATGAAAGCTGACGGCACTCTCGAAAAACTCATCAATGATTACATTGTCAAAGTCGACAAGGGGCAAGTTCCGCCGAAAGTTGAAATTCCGATGACTGACGGTGCGCAGACGATTAAAGTTGGTGTGACGGGCGACTTTCCGCCCCTCGATTATGTCAATGCTGACGGCACGCCCGCAGGATTCAATACAGCTATCCTTGCCGAAATTGCTAAACGTTCCGGCAAAAATATCGAACTCGTTCAAATCGACAGCGGCGCACGCGGCGCAGCTTTATCTTCCAATCAAATTGACGTTATCTTTTGGGCAATTCTTCCCAACGCCGAAATTTTTCCTTCCGACATTGACAAGCCCGAAGGCGTCGAACTTAGCGAGCCTTACTTCAAGGACAATGTTACTCACCTCAAATTCAAGAAATAAGGTGCTATCATGAAAAAATTTTTAGCGACAATCTGCGCGGCGGCATTGCTGATAACCGGTTGCGGTGGGGAAAAAGTTGCCGATAAACCTGCCGCTGATGCTGAAACTTCGACTGTCAAGAAACTCGGCATGATTACACATCTCAACACCGACGAAAAGTCTATGGGTGAAAATCTCGACAAGGTTGCGGAAAATGCCGGCGTCAAAGGTACGAAGCACTTGCCGAAATTTTACGACAGCTTGAAGCTCATGCAGTTGGGTGTTGAATCGGGCGATATTGAGGCGATAAGCACTTACAAGAGCGTTGCCGATTATATCGTCAGCAGAAATGATAAGTTTGAAATTGTCCCTTACGACGCGATCAACAAGATTCAAGATTCATTCTGTTTTGCAGTGAGGAAAGATGATGCCGCGCTCAAAGCCGACCTTGATAAAGCTATCGAAGAGATGAAAACTGACGGTTCACTTGATAAACTCATCAACGATTACATTACCAACGTCAGCAAAGACAATGGGCCGCCGAAGGTTGACATTCCCAAAATTGACGGGGCGGACACGATTAAAGTCGGTGTGACGGGGGATTTGCCGCCACTCGATTTGATTTTGCCCGACAACTTGCCCGCAGGATTTAATACGGCAATGTTGGCTGAAATTGCTAAACGTTCCAATAAAAATATCGAAATCGTTCAGATTGAGGCGGGGGCACGTGCGGCGGCTTTATCTTCCAAGCTGATTGACGTTGTATTTTGGGTAATTGTTCCCCTCGGAAAAGATTTCCCAATCGACATTGACAAGCCCGAAGGTGTCGAACTTTCCGCGCCGTATTTCAAGGATAATCTTGCAGTTGTAAGGAAAAAAGAATAAGGAACAAGTTTTTAATTCCTAATTCCTCATTCCTAATTCCTAATTAAATTAAGGGAGGATTTATATAATGAAATTCAAAAAGGTTGCGAAGATTTTCTTGTCCTGCATGGTTGCGGGCGCATTGTTCACAGGTTGCGGCGGTGGAGATAAACCTGCCGATAAACCTGCTGCAGAGGCTCCCGCGTCCGGTGATGTTAAACTCGGTATGATAGCGCATCTCAATGTCACCGAAAAGAAAATGGACGACATTTTGCGGATGGTGCAGGAAGATTCCGGCGTTAAAGTCACGCATTATATCCCGACGTATTACGACAGCTTGAAACTCATGCAAATGGGTATCGAATCGGGCAGCGTCGACCAAATCAGCCTGTACAAGTCCGTTGCCGATTACGTCGTTGCCAACAATGACAAATACGAAGTCGCCAACGACTCGACGCTCAAAACTCTTTCCGATAATTTCTGCTTCGCCCTTCGCAAGGAAGATGCCGAACTTAAAGCCGATCTCAACAAAGCTATTGAGGAAATGAAAGCTGACGGCTCCCTCGAAAAACTCGCCAATGATTACATTGTCAACGTCGACAAGGGCAAGGAACCTCCCGCAGTTGAACTTCCCATGACTGACGGCGCACAATCAATTAAAGTCGGTGTGACGGGTGACCTTCCGCCCCTCGATTATGTTAGTGCTGACGGGAAAGCTGCGGGCTTCAATACGGCTCTGCTTGCTGAAGTTACTAAACGTTCCGGCAAAAATATTGAGATTGTCGATATCGACAGCGGCGCAAGGGCTGCGGCATTGGCTTCAAAGCAAATTGACGTTATCTTTTGGGTAGTCGTTCCCAACGGCGATAAAATCCCCGCCGACATTGATACGCCCGAAGGTGTTGAACTTAGCGAGCCTTACTTCAAAGACAATGTTGAGCACCTAAAATTCAAAAAATAATTTTGTCTTATGAAGAAGTTTTTATTGCTAATCTTGTTCCTTATTCCTTTTTCCTTATTCCTTACCGGTTGCGGCTCCGATAAGGATAAAATTAAAGTCGGCACGATTAAATATTTGAACGTGACGGAGACGGCTCTTGCCGAAATTTACGAGCAAAAGCTTAATATGAATTACGGCGGCGAAAGTCACGAATATATTTTCTTCGACAACATGAACGCAATGGCGGCGGCTCTAAATAGCGGGCAAATCGACGAGATAAGCACTTACGAATCAGTTGCCGAGTACATTGAATTGCGCAACGGCAATATTGATTGGACGATGACTGAACCGGAATTGACCAACATGTTTTGTTGCGCCATGCTTAAAGATGATTCCGACTTGAAAAAAGAATTTGACGACGCAATTTCAAATATGACGGCGGACGGGACGCTTGCTCAACTCGTCAAGACTTACATTAACGATTTCACTCACGACCAGACGCCGAAAATTATACATATGCCGAAATTTGACGGCGCAGAAACGATTAAAATCGGCGTGACGGGCGATTTGCCGCTGTTGGATTATATCAGCCCCGACGGAGTGCCCGCAGGATTTAATACCGCTGTCCTTGCCGAAATCAGCAATCGAATCAAGAAAAATTTTATGCTCGTTCAAGTCGATAGCGGTGCTCGTGTAACGGCGTTGTCGTCCGAAAAAGTCGACGTAATTTTTTGGGCTGTCGTGTCCGAAGATAAAAGGATTGGCGATATTGACCGTCCCGAAGGCGTGATTTTTACCAAGCCGTATTTTTCCGACGAAATTGTTCATGTTAGATTAGGAACTAGGAACTAGGAACTAGTTCCTAGATTACTAATCCCTACTAGTTCCCAGTTCCTAATTACTAGTTCCTAAAATGAGGTGACTTGATGAAAAAATTTTTGACATTGATGATGATTTGCATGTTGATGTTGATGACGGGTTGTGGCGGCGGTGATAAAAAACCTGCCGTCGATGAAAAAATTAAATTGGGCATGATTACCCGCCTAAATGTCAGCGAAACTCTGCTGGATAATTATTTCGAGAAGGCCGCCTCGCGAATGTCACAAACTTCCGATATGCGTGCGCCCAGACATATTTTCTTCGACAACATGAACGCGATGATTGCCGGTCTTGAGGCGGGGCAAATTGACCAGATGAGTACGTATCAAAGCGTGGCAAATTATCTTATCGCCCACAATGATAAATTTGAATTGGAGACTAAAAACGTCCCGAAAATTTCTGACGCCTTCTGTTGTGCCATGCGTAAAGATGATGTGAGTCTCAAGGATTCTTTTGACTTGGCGATTAAGGAAATGCAAGCTGACGGAACTCTTGCTCACCTGGCGACAATGTATATCACCGACCTCAAAGGTGAACCTCCTGCAGTTGATATGCCCAAATTAGCGGGGGTTGATACGATTAAAGTTGCTGTGACGGGCGACTTGCCGCCAATGGATTTAATTACTGCCGACGGTAAGCCCGCGGGATTCAATACTGCTTTGCTGGCCGAAATCAGTCAGAAAATCGGCAAGAATATTGAGATTGTGCAAGTCGACAGCGGCGCACGTGCAACAGCTTTGACCTCAAAGGAAGTCGACGTTGTATTTTGGGTGACGGTGCCGCTTGACGATACGATTATTCCCGCCGACTATGACAAGCCTGAAGGTGTTATCGTGACGGCTCCCTACTTCACGGACGAAATTGCGCATGTTAGATTAGGAACTAGGAACTAGAAAATTAATCCCTACTAGTTCCCAGTTCCTAATTACTAGTTCCTAAAAATGAGGTGATTATATGAGAAAAATTTTAGCACTGTTGATGATGTGCACGTTGATTTTGATGACGGGCTGCGGTGGCGGCGGTGATGATAAAAAATCTGCCGATGATGCCGGAAAAGTTAAACTCGGCATGATTACCCGCCTCAATGCCAGTGAAGAAAATTTCGAGGGCTTCATGAAAGAAATTGAGAATACCCTTGACGTGAAAATTTCTTCGCACAAGCCGGTTTACTTCGACAGCTTGAATCAAATGGAAATGGCGTTGCAGTCAAAGCAAATCGACGAGATTAGCACTTATCGGAGCGTGGCGCGTTATATGCTGGTGAAAGATCCGCGCTTCCAAGTGCTTAAAGATCATTCGTTGGAGTTCATTGACTCATTCTGCTTTGCACTTCGCGACGATGAAACCGAACTTAGAGATTCGCTCAACAAGGTTATTGAGGAAATGCAATCGGACGGCACGCTTGACCGTTTAACCAAGGAATATATAACCGATATCAGCGTAGAAAAAGATCCGCCCGCAGTGGAGCTTCCGCATTTTGACAGCGCGGACACCATTAAAGTTGCCGTCACGGGAGATTTGCCGCCACTTGATTATGTCGGTGCTGACGGAAAGCCCGCAGGATTTAATACGGCCGTCTTGGCTGAAATCGGCAACCGCATGTTGAAAAACATTGAGATTGTAAACATTGACAGCGGCGCAAGGGCTGCGGCTCTGACTTCAAAGCAAGTTGACGTTATTTTCTGGGCGATTGTTCCGGTAAGTGAAATTATCCCCGCCGACAGCGACAAACCTAAAGGCGTTATCTTGACTGAACCTTACTTCAAGGACAAAATTGTTCACATGATTTTTAAAGACGAGAAGAAATAATTATGGATTTTTTAGATTTACTGTACAAAATTTTTCTGAAAGACGGCGGCTGGCTGACGATTTTGAACGGGCTGTGGGTGACGGTGCAAATTTCTGCACTGTCGCTCCTGTTCGGCACAATCCTAGGCTCGCTGCTATGTTTTTTCCGTGTCGGGAAATTCAAACCGCTCAAGCTCGCCGCACAAGTTTACATATCGATAATTCGCGGCTCACCGGTATTGATGTTGCTCATGCTGTTATTTTACGGCGTCTTTGCCCGCACGGGAATGAGTCCGGTATTAGTCGCGGTGATAACTTTTTCCATGCACACGGCAGCACATGTTGCGGAACTTTTGCGTTCGGCATTAATGGCACTCGACAAAGGTCAGGTGGAGGCGGCAAGGACTTTGGGCTTTTCAAAGTGGCAAGCGTTTAAACTCGTCACACTCCCGCAACTGGCAAGAATCGCCAAGCCCGTATATCAATCAACCGTCGTAAATTTGATTCAGTGGACAAGCGTCGTCGGCTACGTCACAATCACCGACTTGACACGCGTCATTAACAACATTGCCTCGCGCACAATGCAACCGATGATTACGATAACCGGCGGCATGATTATCTATCTGGCAATAAGTTATCTCGTCTACGCACTCTTCAACTTATCGGAACGGCGGACTTAGTGATTAGTGATTAGTGCTTAAAAAAAATTTTTCCCGTCGACAGTGGCGGGATTTTTTTTGGCATGATATACTTAACATAAATTTTTAGCGGGAGGCGATTTAAATGTCAACTGAAATTCTCAATGACGCAGAGTTTCTTTA
The DNA here is from genome assembly GCA_017427545.1 of Selenomonadaceae bacterium. Classification (GTDB taxonomy): domain Bacteria; phylum Bacillota; class Negativicutes; order Selenomonadales; family Selenomonadaceae; genus Quinella. Next base: position 62,340 of record JAFRSO010000001.1, on the reverse strand, counting down.
TTACTACGAACTTATTGACGGGAAAAAATTTAGATTGCCTTCAATGACGCCTGCTCAAAATCAGATAAAAGGTAGAGTTATGCTTTGTATTGGCAAATATTTGATGGATAATAAGCGCGGCTACTTTTTCAGCAATGTTGAGGTTCATTTTGACGAAAAAAATATTTTTGTTCCGGATTTGATTGTCGTCCTTAAGGAAAATGAATCAATTCTTGCCAAAGGTGATTTTGTTCGCGGTGCTCCCGATATGCTTGTTGAAGTCTTATCCAAATCCACGCGCAAAAATGACCTCACGATTAAAAAAGATGCTTACGAACAAAGCGGTGTCAAAGAGTATTGGATTATCGATCCGTACATGAAATCAATCAGCGTTTATCTCCTGCGCGACGGGAAATATTTTTTAGATGACGAATATATTCTTTTTGATGAGGAAGATATTAAAGAAGCGGAATTTCTCAAAAGTCAAGGTGAGGAAGTTGAAATTAAGCATGAAATTCCTGTTAAAATCCTTGAAGGTCTGACGATTCCGATAGAATTTGTTTTCAGCTGGGGTTATTGAAAGTTTGGAGGCGATTTTTATGGCGATTATTAATTTAGCAGATGATGCTTTGGTCGTCGGCACGAGTAAGGCTGATTCAATTTTAAATGGCACCGAATCTTACAACACAGGTCACAATGTTACAATCGACGGCGGAGCTGGCAACGATTCGATTACCAATTACGGTAACTCGGTAATAGTTGACGGTTCCACAGGCAACGACAAAATTCGTAACTATAACTACACTTTCAATGTAACACTAAATGGCGGAGCGGGTAATGATACTCTTGAAAGTTGGGGCAGCAACAGTTCACTCAACGGCGGCGCAGGTAATGATTTTATCTACAACGGTTTCAATTTTGGCAATGAAGTCACAATCGACGGCGGCGCGGGGGCTGATACCATTGAGCACAGCGGCAATCAAGCTACTATCTCCGGCGGACTCGGCAACGATTCAATTCGCTTGTATCTTGACGATTCCCCAAATATTTTAATCCTCTACAATTCGGGCGACGGCAACGATAAAGTTATCGGTTTCAATGAAGACGACACACTGTCGATTTCGGGCGGCACATATTCCACGACTAAGAGCGGCAACAATATCATTGTCACTGTCGGGAACGGGAAAATTTCTCTGATAGGTGCGGCGAGTTTGTCGGCTGTAAACATTGATGGTACGGAAGAAAATTCAAAACTCATCACGCTGACTGAAGGCAATGACTTTCACACAAACACAATCAGCTCTGCAACGATTAATGCTTTGGGCGGCAGTGACACTATCGACAGCGACGCGGATAATGTCGTGGTAAATGGCGGCAACGGTAATGATTCTGTCGACAGCAGCGGCGATTATTCCACACTCAACGGCGATGCGGGCAATGACGACCTCTTCAATCGCGAGGCAACCGGCACTAAGATTTTCGGCGGGGCGGGTGATGATTCTCTGCACAATTATATCGGTCACAGCGTATCAATCGTGGCGGGCGTCGGCAATGATTACGTCAACAGCTATCAAGGCAACTTTGTCACACTTTCAGGCGATGACGGCAATGACTTCGTGCAAAATATTTCGGGCACAAATTCGAGCTTGTCAGGTGGAGCGGGGGCTGATACCCTCAATAACAGCGGTGACTATTCCACACTCCTTGCGGGCGCGGGTAATGATTCGATTTACAATTTGGGCGACACGGTCAGCTTGGACGGCGGCGCAGGTAATGATACGATTCACAGCTACAGCTACAGTGCCACGATTAATGGCGCAGGTGGCAACGATATTATTTCCCTGCAAGGCGGCAGTATGAACAATCTGATTAAATATTCTTCGGGCGACGGCAACGATACGATTTACGGTTTGACTGCGACGGACACTTTGCAAATCGGCGGCGGTAACGGTTCCTACTCAACGACTAAGAGCGGCAATAATATCATCGTCACGGTCGGCACGGGGAAAATTACATTAGTCGGTGCGGCGGGAATGACGCTAAACATTTCGGGCAGTGAAAAAGTCACGACGCCTTCTACACTCCTGACCGTCACGGATTCGACAGCTTCACCCGTAACGGTCAACGCGTCAATCAAAAATATCAATGCCTCTGCGCGGACGAAGGCCATTAAAATCACGGGCAATGCGCTGGACAATTCAATCAGCGGCGGCAGTGGCAAGGATACAATTTCAGGCGCGGCAGGCAATGATAAAATTCTCGGCAACGCTGGCAACGATTCATTGAGTGGTGGAGACGGTGCGGACACATTGAGCGGCGGCAGTGGTAATGATAAATTACTCGGCGGGAATGGCAATGACAGCTTAAATGGCGGCGACGGTGCGGATACATTGAGCGGCGGAGCTGGTGCTGATAAATTACTCGGCGGCAATGGTAATGACAGCTTGAGTGGCGGCGACGGTGCGGATACATTGAGCGGCGGAGCTAGTGCTGATAAATTACTCGGCGGGAATGGCAATGACAGTTTGAGTGGCGGGGCAGGTAATGACACGTTCACGGGTGGCAACGGCGCAGATATTTTCGTCTACACAAGCGGCAATGATGTTATCACCGACTACAAGGCGGAAGATAAAATCAGCATATCGGCGGCGGCTACTCCCACAATCAGCGGCAATGACGTTATATTCACTGTCGGCACGGGCAAAATTACCGTTCGTGACGCGGCAAATAAAACCGTCAGCTATACCGATAAGAATGGCGCAAAAACTTACACTTACACCCCCGACACTAACGCCGGCGTAATTATTTCTGCAAACGGTAAAGGCGTTACACTCACGGAAGATTACATGGAGGAGGAATTTGACGTTGGCAATTACGGCGCGGCAGTTCAGACGATTAACGCTGCGGCAGTTTTGGGTTCACTCAAAATCAAAGGCAACCGAATCAAAAATAAAATTATCGGTTCGTCGGAAGATGATTGGATTGACGGCGGCGACGGTGCGGACAGTATTTTTGGCGGGGCAGGTAATGATACGATTATCGGCGGCAAGGGTAATGATACGTTGACAGGCTCTGACGGCTCAGATATTTTCGTTTATTCGGGCGGCGACGGTGACGACCTTATTACCGATTACAAGTCCGAAGACAGAATCAGCATTGCATCGGGTTCAGTGATTGATACGGAGACGCGCAATAAAAACGTCGTCTTCACACTAAGCAACAATGGCAAAATCACAGTCAAAGGCGGGGCTGATAAAACTGTCACGTACATTGAGGGCGGTAAGGAAAAACATACAACCGTTACTGATCCGGCTGTCCGCGTCGACGGCAACAAAATCATCCTCACGAAGAGTTATACGGAAAGCGTCTTTGATGTCACGGAAGATTACGTCGAGACGATTATAACCATTGACGCCTCGGCAGTGACTCACGATCTTAAAATCATCGGCAACAAAAATGGCAACAGCATTGTCGGCAGTGACCAAAATGATACGATTGACGGCGGCTTGGGCAATGATACGTTGATTGGCGGCGAAGGTTCGGATATTTTTGTTTACAGGAGCGGCGACGGTAACGACATTATCACCGATTATGCACAGGGCGAAGATAAAATCAGCATTGCTTCGGGCAGTGTCATTCCGACAATCAGCGGCAATGATATCGTCCTCAAAGTTGGTTCGGGCAAGATAACCGTTGAGGGTGCCGCTAAGAGGACGGTAACCTACATCAATCAGAGCGGCGAGGAGAAAACTTACTTCAAGCGAATCATCGATAATGGCACGACGATTATCCTCACGGAAAATTATACCGATACAAGCTACACTGCCACGGCTAATAAAATTAAAGTTATTGACGCGGAGGAAGTCAATCACGACATAACGATTACGGGCAATGCAAAGGCCAATGACATAATCAGCGGCTCAGGTGACGACAGCATAAAGGGTCTTGCAGGGGCGGACACATTGAGTGGCGGCAGTGGCAATGATACTATTCTCGGCGGTGAAGGTAATGACCAACTTTACGGCGGGACGGGTAAAGATATTTTTGTTTACAGTGACGGCGGCGGCAAGGATACGATTTGGGATTATAAAGCTGAAGATAAGATTCAAATTCTTTCCGGCAAGCCGACAGTCTCGACTAGTGGTAATGATGTTGTCTTCAAGATTGGCAGCGGTTCTATCACCGTCAAGGAAGCGTTGAATACGGCAATCACGCTGATTGATAAGAATGGCGATGTCATGTCGGAGAGCTATTCCCCGTCAGCTGATGTGCCTTATTGGTTCACGGAGAATGATTCAAACTTCAACGCCGCGCAGCTTGATTCAATCGTCGAAACTTCGGAAGCCCATTCATTCTTTGAGGAACAAGGAACTCATAAGGAACAAGTTTTTAAACTCCTAACTCCTACCTCCTCACTCCTAACTAAAGAAAGCGCGCGTTTAATCACGTCGTCAATATCATAGTAGCGATATTCCGCAAGCCTGCCGACAGCCGTAATGTTCTTGAAGTCAGCCAGTTCAGCGGAATATTTTTCATAAGCCGCACGCGCCTCGTCCGTAAAAATCGGATAATACGGCTCATTCACGCCGGCAACGTACTCTTGAGGATATTCTTTTAAAATCGTCGTCCGCGAAGACTTTACAGGGTGAATCTGTTTAAATTCGGTGATTCGCGTGAAGTCGTAATTGTTCGGGTAATTGACAGTCGGAGCCGCCTGGAAAATTTCAGCGTCGACAGTCTCAAATTTCATATCAACGCTGCGATAGGGGAGAGTGCCGAATTTTTTACCGAACAGCTCATCAAGCTGCCCCGTATAAATCAGCCGCCCCTCAAAACTTTTCCCGAACAAAAAAATTTCCCCGTCGTCAAGCTTCATGACTTCCTGAAAGTCCGTGTTGAGCAGGAGCTTGATATTTTTATTGTCAAGCATGTTTTCGACAAGATGAGTGTAACCGCGTTTGGGCATAGCTTGAAAGCGGTCGTTAAAATATCGGTCGTCACGTCCGACAAAAATCGGCACGCGTGCAGTCACTGCGCCGGAAATATTTTCGGGAGCAAGTCCCCATTGCTTTTCGGTGTAGTGCAGGAAAATTTTTTCATAGACAAAATCCGCCAGAAATTGTAAGTCAGCGTCGGCTGATTTTTTTAATTCGAGGATTGGAATTTTCTTGCCGTACTCAAAATTTTTTAGCAGAGCCGCCTCCAACTTATCCGCCAAACTCTTCGGGAAAACTTCATGCAAAGTGTTGAGGTTGAAGGGAATGGGCACGGGCTTGCCGTCGATAACCGCCTTAACGCGATGATGATAAATTTGCCAGTCCGTGAAGCGCGAAAGATATTCCCAAATTTGCGCGTCGTCGGTGTGAAAAAGATGAGGGCCGTATTTGTGAATCAAAATACCGTTCGCGTCAATCTCGTCATAACAATTCCCCGCGACGTGTCGACGACGTTCAATCATCAAAATTTTTTTGCCCGCCGAAGCAAAACGTTCCGCCAAAACTGCGCCCGCCATACCTGCGCCGACAATCACCATGTCAAACATAAAATCGCCTCCGACATTTTTTGCGGCAAGAATATAACGGGCGTTGAGGGCTGTCAAGTTAAGGAACTAGGAACTAGTTTTTAATTCCTCATTCCTAATTGATTAAAGCCCGCGGATTTTATATAATGATAAAAATTTTTCGGGGAGGTGCGGCAATGGCAGAGAAAATCAGTTTGAGGAAGCAGAAAAAATTTCAGGCGCGGCAGACAATCTTAAAGGCCGCAGCTCAACAATTTGAACTTCACGGCTTCGCCAACACGTCAATAGCGGGAATCATGCAGGCGGCGAGATTGGGCGTCGGAACGTTTTATAATTACTTCAGCTCAAAGGAAGAAGTTTTGCTGACGCTGGCAAAAAATCTTCGCGTGCGTGTCGAGAAGAGTATTGCGGCGGCAAAAAAAATCAATCAGTCGTCGCCCGAACTTTTAGAGCTGTGTTGCGTGTGCACGTCCAAACAAATTGACGAGAACCGATTTATCTTGCCGCTGTTCATAAGTGCAAGCGAACATTCCGACAAGCCCGAACAAATTCCGCAGAGTTTATCGCCGGGATTCAGGGAGCTGTTTGAGGAAATAATTTTGCGCGGGCAGGAGTGCGGCGAATTTCGTTCCGACGTGCCCGCAAATATAATTTCGGAAATGGTGCATTCAATTTATCAGACGACGGCGTTCAGCAAGCTGGAAATTTCGTTTCAAGAAAACATTCGGCTCAAGGTAAAAATTTTACTCGACGGAATTAGAGCTGTTAGCTGTTAGCTTTTAGCTGCTAGCTGTTAGAATTCTACTCAGCTAACAGCTAGTAGCTAGTAGCTAAAAATCGACCGAAGGGAGATTTTCTATGATTAGCGTGACGAAGTTGCTTTTTGCCGATGAATATTTTGGCGACACTCTGCGCTATACGAAGGACGCGCATAAAATGCGTAACGGTGCGGCGGCGGGTATGGGACCTGTCGTCGTGTGGAATTCTACGCGAACTTGCAATTTGAAATGCCGACATTGCTACATGGATTCGGATTCGCGCAAATATAAAGATGAGCTTACGACTGCCGAAGCTAAAAAATTTATCGACGACCTTGCAGACTTCAAAGTTCCCGTACTGTTATTTTCGGGCGGAGAACCTTTGATTCGCGAGGATTTTTTTGAGCTTGCCGCCTATGCTGCGGAGAAAAATGTTCGTCCGACACTTTCCACGAACGGCACTTTGATTACCCGTGAGGTCGCGCAGGAGATTAAAAATATCGGCGTCGGCTACGTCGGAATTTCACTTGACGGGCTGGAAGATGTCAACGATAAATTCCGCGGTGTCAAGGGCGCGTTCAATCTTGCCATGCGCGGCATAGAAAATTGCGTGGCAGTCGGTCAACGCGTCGGCTTAAGGTTCACGATTAATCATCACAACTTCGAGGAACTGGACAAAATTTTTGACTTCATTGAGGCGGAGAAAATTAATCGCGTGTGCTTCTATCATCTGGTATATTCGGGTCGCGGCAGTCAAATGCTTGATGAAGACGTTACACCCGAAGAGTCGCGGCAGGCTATGGATACAATTATCCGCCGCACGAAAGATTTTGCTTCACGCGGACTGGCTAAGGAAATTTTGACGGTCGATAATCACTGCGACGGGGTTTACATGTACCTCAAGGCTTTGGCGGAAGGTGAAGACGCTGCCGCCGTGCAAATAAAAAAATTTATCGGCATGAACGGCGGCAATCGTTCGGGCATTGCGTTCGGCGAAGTCGATCCACTCGGCTACGTCCACCCCGATCAATTCACTCAGCACCACACTTTCGGCAACGTCCGTGAAAAAAAATTCGGCGACATTTGGACGGACTTAAGCAATCCGATTCTTGCCGGCTTAAAAAATCGCAAGCCGCTGTTGAAAGGTCGATGTGCCCGCTGCAAATTTCTCGACAACTGCAACGGCAACTTCCGAACGCGTGCCGAGGCTGTCACCGGCGATTTTTGGGCTTCTGACCCGTCATGTTATCTCACTGACGCGGAAATTGGAATTGACCGAAGCGTTAAATGATTTTTATTTATTGAACATATTTTTTCTTAGCGTTGAGTTCTACTTTTTCTTTGCGTGTCCAAAGAAAAAGTAGCAAAAAGAAAGGACACCTCGCAGGGGCGTTACTCCTCATTACTCCAACGTTACGGCTGAAGTCAACCACACGTTGCCCGCGGACTTCGCATCACGCTCAGTGCGCGGGCTTAGCCGTCCATCCGGGACGGCTTCAAAATTCTTTATTCAACACTCCGATTATGACTAATTAAAAAACCCTCCCGCAAGAGAGGGATTTTTTTATGCGTATGTTACGGGGAAGACGCCCAGATTTTTCAGCCAAATGCTTTTGTCGTAGACGGCGGCGATTGATTCGCGCAGTGCGTCATCACCGGCATCAGTCTCAAGGTCGAAGAAAAATATATACGCGCCTAAAATCGTTCGGGCAGGACGTGATTCAATTCGCGTCATGTTCACGCCGCGCTTAGAAAATTCTTCGAGGACGCTGCAAAGTGAACCTGCCCGCGAACCGTCAATCTGGCAGATAATCAAAACTTTATCGCCGTCAAAATGTTCAATCGGGGCGGCATCACGCGGACGATAGCTTATCTCAAAAAAACGCGTGCTGTTATGCGGATTGTCTTGAATGTCTTTTGCGGCAATGACAAGCCCGTTGAGTTTTCCGGCACGTTCGGTACAGATTGCGGCGAAATTTTCTTCAACGTCTGATTGTGCGACGACTTCAGCTGCGCGGGCGGTTGAGTTCGTGGAAATTATTTCGGCGTCGGGAAAATTTTTGTGCAAAAACTTTCTGCATTGAGCGAGCGGTTGAGTATGTGAGAAAATTTTTTTAGTCTCCCGAAAGTCGACAAGCGGTTTCGTCATCAAAAAATTTTTCACCGGCCAAACGAGTTCGCGAGTTATCGTCAAGGTGTCACTCCTGGCGAGTGTGTCGAGCGTGATATTTATCGAGCCTTCCAAAGAATTTTCCACGGGCACCAATCCCGCGTCAAATTTCCGCTCCTTGACGGCCGTTAATACGTCGAAGATGTCCGCGCAAATTTCAAGCCGCCAATCTTCACGCAAAAATTTTTTCAGCCACAGAGCAGCTTCTTCGGAATGTGTGCCACGCGGTCCGAGGATTCCTAACGTCTTCATGTCAATCACCAAATTTCAATTTGCTTAATTCGGGGAAGAGGTCGCCGATAGATTGCGAAAGTTCTTTAGGTTTGAGCAGGTCGATAACCGGTTGCATGACGCGGAAAAATTCTTCGTCGTCCTGCAAAAGCGCGAGGATTGCGGCAGTGTTGGCAGCGTCGGCAAGGGCGGTATGTTGCGTGCCCTCAAAGTCACGATTCATCGCGCCGATTGCGTGCTTAAGCGCAAGACTTGAATGCAAACCAATTCTGTCATCAAACGCCTTTTGCAAATCTTTCCAACGCGCCTCCAACCGATTGATGTCGTACTTGGGAATTTTGAAGCGGCACTCGTCCTTGAGCTGATTGATATCCGAATTGCTCCACGAATACAGCGTCATTTCCCACGTCCCAATCCAATCAATGAAATTTTGGAAGGCGTCGGGGAAAGTCGGTTTATCGGCAACGGTCTCTTGAGTTATGCCCGTCAACTTCGTAATGTGCTTGGTTATCTCGCCATATTGCGGCTTGACGTAGCATTGAAACTCATCAATCATGTTATAGCTGTCGTCGAGTTTAACCGCGCCGATTTCTATCACCTCATCAGTCGTGTACCTGCGCACGTCCTTAAACGTCTTGCTGACCGGATTCATCTCCAAATCAATCACTATGTGAACCAAAATTTTTAACCTCCTAACAATTTTTCATAATGCTAATTCTTGTCGACTCTGAAAATTTCCTGCCAAAATTTTTGCCAAATACTTTCGCAGGAATTATCGCGCCCTTCGCCGAATCACTAAGAAAATTTTTTTGCGGGAGGGCTGAACGTGAACACTAAAGAAGAAATTCAAACCGCCTTGACTGAAAGTTTAGAGGTTGGAACGAGTCGCGCTTTTCACAGCGAAGTTTACGGCGATATTTTAATTGTGTCGACGGGGATTGCGGGCAATTTGATTCTCTACAAAAATTTTTATCCCGCCGCCTATATTCGCCCCGAAACTTTAACTGCCGTCCTAAATGCCGAGGAGCCTTTTCCGCCGAACGGTGATTTTCACAAATTGCAGCAGCTGATTAAAAATATTTGCGACACGATCATTGAGTGTTACAGCGTCGATGAGCTTGTTGAATTCGTCGACATGAATCAAGATTTTGGAAAGTAGGTAATTAGGGATTATGGTTAGGGAACAGGGAGCAGATTTTAACTCCTAACTCCTAACTAAAAAACGGGAGGGATTGAATTGGCATTTTATTATCAGGAACCATCACACACATTTGGGGAGTATTTGCTCGTGCCGGGCTACTCGTCAAAAGATTGCATCCCCGCGAACGTCGACTTGTCTACGCCGCTGATTAAATTTCGGCGCGGTGAAGAGTGCAAATTCCTCATCAACATTCCGATGACTTCGGCAATCATGCAGTCAGTCTCCAACGACACAATGGCAATCGCGCTGGCCAAAGAGGGTGGCGTATCATTTATCTTCGGTTCACAGTCGATTAAAAATCAGGCGGCTATGGTTGCCCGCGTCAAAAATTACAAGTCGGGGTTCGTGTCGAGTGATTCAAATCTCAAGCCGACTAACACGTTGCGAGAAATGCTTGACTTGCTCAAGGTAACGGGACATTCGACAATGGCCGTAACTGATAACGGCGAACCTACCGGAAAACTTTTGGGCATTGTGACGAGCCGAGATTATCGAATTACGCGCATGACCGGTGACGAACTGGTTCAAACTTTCATGACGCCGTTTGAGAAATTGATTTACGCTGACGCCGAAACTACGACGTTGCCAATGGCGAATGATTTAATCTGGGAACACAAGCTGAATATGTTGCCGCTGGTCGACAAAAATCAACGCCTGCGCTACATGGTCTTCCGCAAAGATTACACTGACAATAAAACCAATCCGCTTGAACTCATCGACAAGAAAAAACGTTACGTCGTCGGCGCGGGAATAAACACTCGTGATTATGCCGAACGCGTCCCCGCATTGCTCAAAGCCGGTGCCGATGTTTTATGCATTGACTCTTCGGAAGGTTTCAGCGAGTGGCAGAAAATCACGCTTGAATATATCCACAAAAATTTCGGCGAAGATGTCAAAGTTGGGGCGGGCAATGTCGTTGACGCGGAAGGCTTCAGATTTTTGGCGGACGCCGGCGCGGATTTCGTCAAGGTAGGTATCGGCGGCGGATCGATTTGCATTACCCGCGAGACTAAAGGTATCGGCCGCGGACAGGCTACGGCGGTTATTGATGTGTGCCGCGCGCGTGACGAATACTTCAAGGAGAAGGGCGTTTATATTCCCGTGTGCTCTGACGGCGGCATTGTTCATGATTATCACATGACGCTTGCACTTGCAATGGGCGCGGATTTTCTCATGCTCGGAAGATATTTTTCACGCTTCGACGAAAGTCCGACTGACAAAATTAGAATCAACGGTACCTATTACAAAGAGTATTGGGGCGAAGGTTCCAACCGTGCGAGAAATTGGCAACGTTACGATCTGGGCGGCGACAAAAAGCTTTCCTTCGAGGAGGGCGTTGACAGCTACGTTCCCTACGCCGGCTCACTCAAAGATAACATGACCGGTACGCTTGCAAAAATCCGTTCGACCATGTGCAACTGCGGCGCATTGACTTTGGCTGAATTGCGCGAGAAGGCTAAGATAACTTTGGTCTCGTCGACAAGCATTGTTGAGGGCGGCAGTCACGATGTCATTTTGCGTGACAGAATCGGGGATTGATGGAGAATTTTTCATGACCGAAGAAGAATTCGACAAACGCGAAGGCGAGGCTCTTAAACTTTTGAACAGCGTAGAACTTCAAAACGAACTCATTGAATCGTTGCCGCCGCTACCTGAAGAATTTTTGCCGCCGTTCCTGAAAAAACGTTACGCCATAGCCGCGGTGGACGAATGGCCAAACGCTCAAGGTGAATTCGGGCGCACGCCGACTAATCCGATACTCGTCAATGAAACGTGGGACGAGATAACTTATCTTTCGCGGCTGATGACGGCGGATAATCAGCGAATGATTTTTCACAGGGTCGGCAGTATCGAAGGCGCGATTGATGCCTTTGAACTGGTTAGCGTCGACGGAAAATTTTATGACAGATTATTCGTCGATATGCACCACCGCCATTGCTCAAAGAAAGCTCCCATCGGTTACACACTGCTGGAGTTCGTCGACGGCATAACCGGCACGAGTGAAGGTTTGTTTGACTTTCCAAACAAAATCAAAATACCTCTTCTTGAAACGGCGATTCGCAAATTCGGCGCGCCGATTGTCAGTTTGGAAATTTTGCACTTTAATGCTGAGGAGGCAATGAAAACTATCAACGCGGAAAGAGGATAATTTGAACGGAGGAGTTTTATGCTTTGCAGAAAATTTTTCATCACGCTCATTGCGGCGATTATGTTTGTAACTTCGACTTGTGCGGCGGCAAAAATTGAAGTCATTGACGCGGAGAAAAATATTGTGCCGGAAATCGGTCTTCTTCAGAACGTGACGTACGCTCAATACTTCACGTGGCCTGAAAGTCGTTTGCAAATGGATATTTTCTCGCCCGACATCAAGGGGAAAGTCCCCGCCGTGATATTTGTACCGGGCGGCTGGTGGGTGACAGGTCCGAAAGTTGCGGGAACTCAAATTTGTTATCAACTGGCGCAGGCGGGATTTGTCGCGGCGTCAATCGAATACAGAACTATTGTCGCGGCGAATTACATTGAAATAATCGGCGACGTGAAAGCGGCCGTTCGATATCTGCGCGCCAATGCAGACAAATTCAACATTGACAAAAATAAAATTGCCGTGATGGGAATGTCGGCAGGCGGTTATCTTTCGGTTATGGTAGGTGTCACGGGCGGCGTTGAGAAATTTGACTTCGGCGACAATCTCGACCAAAGCAGCTCCGTCCAAGCCGTCGTCGATATTTTCGGGCCGACTGACTTGACGAAAATCGGTGACGACTATCCCAAGGATGTGCAAAAACTTTATAATTCGCCCGGCGGCGCAGCTTCACTTCTTGTCAACGGCGTGACGGTTTACAAGGGCAATAAGGGCGGCTCAATTCTCGACACACCCGCCACTGCTCGCGATTCAAATCCGCTGACTTATATCGGCAAGAACACTCCGCCTTTCCTCATCATGCACGGCAACGCGGATAAAACCATTTCGCCGAGCCAATCAAAACTTTTGCACGACGCGCTGATTAAAAACGGTGTCGACTCCACATGCTACATCGTAAACGGTGCCGACCACTATGCAGCTTATTTTTATCAACCGAAAGCTTTTGGTATCATCGTTGACTTTTTGAATCGGGTTTTAAAATGACTGAAGTTGATTTTGCAAAAAAAATTCACGAGCTGGGCGGCAAGGCGTATCTTGTAGGCGGCGCAGTTCGTGATAAATTTCGCGGCGTCCATGCGCACGACAGAGATTATTGCGTCACGGGCGTCGACGAAAAAATTTTTGCCGAGGCTTTCCCTCATGCGGTGAAGTTCGGCAAATCTTTTCCGGTTTATTCCGTTGAGATTGACGGGAAATTTTGCGAGGTAGCTTTTGCCCGCACTGAACGTAAAGTCGGCACGGGTTATCGCGGCTTCGAGATTTTGTTTGCGCCGAATGTGACGATTGAGCAGGATTTATTCCGCCGCGACACCACGATTAATGCTATGGCGATTGAAATTTTGAGCGGCGAACTTGTCGACCCTTTCGGCGGGCGTGAGGACGTTATCAATAAAAAAATCCGCGCAGTGAGTGAACATTTCATTGACGACCCGGTAAGAGCATTGCGGGCGGCACGTCAAGCGGCTCAATTCAATTTTGAAATTTGCGCGGAGACTGTTGAGGCAATGAAAATTTGCGGCGAAGAACTTTCACATGAGCCGACTGAAAGAATTTTCGACGAGCTGGAGACTGCGCTCAAAACCGATAAGCCGTCGATATTTTTCAGGAATTTGGAGCGGGCGAATTTGCTTGAAATAACTTTCCCCGAAATCGCTCAACTGCGCGGAAAAATTCAGCCGGCGTATTATCATCCCGAAGGCGATTCATACGAACACACGCTGCAGATTGTCGACGACGTGGCGAAGATAAATTCAAATCCCATGGTGAGATTCGCGGCACTCATGCACGACATCGGCAAAGGTACCACTCCGCCCGAAATGTTGCCGCATCATTACAAACATGAAAAGCGCGGCCTTGAAGTTTTAAACCAAATGAATCGGCGCATGAGGCTCCCGAATGAGTGGAAAAAAACTGCGGCGTTCGTCATTCGTGAACACATGCGAGCACCACGTCTTGAAAAGCCCGGCAAGATTGTCGACCTGCTGTTGAATTTGCACGGCTTGAAACTCGGCGTGAAAGATTTTTGCGACATAATCCGCGTCGACAATCACGGCTTGCCGCCTTACCTCGAACATGCAAAGGAAATTATCGACGAACTTTTAAAAATCGGCGGGAAAGATGCTCCGTCTGAACTTGAAGGCTCGGAAATCGGCAAATGGATTCATGCGGCGAGAATTCGTCGTTTTGTTGAGATGAATATTTGAGGAGGAAAATTTTTGTACGCGAGAACATTTGGTGCGGCGACGCAAGGTGTTGACGGGCTGATAATTTCAGTCGAAGTCGACAGCGCGAACGGTATGCCCGCCTTTGATATCGTCGGCTTACCTTCGACCGCCGTGCGTGAATCAAAGGAACGTGTGCGCACTGCCATAAAAAATTCAAGCCTCCGCAGCCGTGCCGAAAAAATCACAATCAACTTGGCACCGGCAAGCGTCAAAAAGGAAAGTGCAGGGCTTGACTTGCCGATAGCGATAGGACTTTTGGCGGCACAGGGAAGATTGCGGCCGTCAGTGTGCGAAGAATTTTTATTCGTGGCGGAATTGTCGTTGGAAGGAAATTTGCGCAGCGTGGCGGGCGTCTTGCCGATAGCGATAACTGCACGGGCAGAAGGTTTCAAAAAAATAGTCGTCGCGCGAGAAAATGTCAACGAAGCTTTATTGGTCAACGGGCTTGAAGTTTACGCGCCGAAAAGTTTAATGGAGCTGGTTGACTTCCTCGACGGAGAAATTACGTTGGAACCTGCAACGCCTCAACCAATCAATGAGCCGGAAGGTTTCGTTGAGCTGGTTGACGACTTCGCGGACGTGCAGGGACAATTCATGGCAAAACGTGCTTTGGAGATTGCAGCGGCGGGCGGTCACAACGTCTTAATGGTCGGCGTACCGGGTTCAGGTAAAACTATGTTGGCAAAACGCATGAGTTCAATCTTGCCGGAAATGACGCGTGAAGAGGCTTTGGAAGTCACGAAAATTTACAGCATTGCGGGGAAGTTGCCTCAAGGCGGCGGACTAATGACTAAGCGGCCGTTCCAAAATCCGAATCACGACTCATCAACTGCGGCGATAATCGGCGGTGGTACCACTCCCACGCCCGGACAAGTCACCCTTGCGCACAACGGCGTTTTATTCCTCGACGAGTTGCCGGAATTCAAAAAAATTACGTTGGAGGCTCTGCGCGAACCTCTTGAAGAAAGGCAAATTACAATCAGCCGAGTGAGTGGGACGTTGACTTTCCCCTGCAGCATGATTTTAATTTGCGCGATGAATCCTTGCCCATGCGGTTGGAGCGGCGATCCCGATCACGATTGCCGCTGTTCGACGCTTGACATAAAAAAATATACGCGGCGATTGTCGGGACCTTTGCTTGACCGAATCGACATTCAAATTCGCGTTCCCCGTGTCAAATACGATGAGTTAAGCTCAAAACGTCGAAATGAATCCTCAAGTTCAATTCGTGAGAGAGTTTCTGCGGCGAGAAAAATTCAAACTCAACGCCTGGAAAAATATCATCTCTTCTGCAACGCGCAAATGAATCACGCGCTGATTCAAAAGCTGTGCATTTTGGAACCGGAAGCCGAAAAACTCTTGAAGGAAGTTTTTGAGACGAAGAAACTTTCAGCCCGCTCTTACGACAGGATTATCAAAGTCGGGCGGACGATTGCCGATTTGGCGGGCGGTTCGGAAACAATTTTGGCAAAACATATCAGCGAGGCTATCAAATTGCGCAGTGATTTTGAATTGGACAGTTGACAATCAAAAACTCCTCAACCGAAGTCGAGGAGCCGTAGCTGAAGAAATATTTTTCAGCGTCGACGCGGCGGAGGTGGTGGAGGTGGCGGAGGCGGATAATCTCTGTACCTGTCATCACGATAGCGCGGCGGTGGAGGTGGTGGCGGAGGCGGTGGATCATACCTGCGCCCGTCACCACGATAACGCGGTGGTGGAGGTGGTGGCGGAGGCGGATAATCACGGTAACGATCCCTGTCATATCTGTGACGACGCTCCCACTCATGCCTGTCACGACGCTCATTTGCCGTCTCACGACCAAGAATGTATTTGTCCCTGAAATGCGCCCACTGGAGCTTCATCTCTTGAACTTCGACATCTTGCCTGACGGAAAGATCAAGTGATGCGGCTTGAATATCATTTTGTCCGCCGAAAATCAAAAAACTTGCCGCAGCAGCGATTAAAAATTTTCTCATGTGATTCACGCTCCTTTCAACGTAAATTTTTTTATTCGCCAAAGACGCTGTCCAAAATGCTGATAACTTCGTCGACCTGCTCATTGGTGATAATCAGCGGCGGAATAAATCTTAAAACCGTGCCGACCGTGCAGTTGATAATCGCGCCGCGCTTCATGCACTCGTTGACGATTTCGACGCCCGAACGTTTCGGCTTGTCTAGTTGAGCACCCAAAATCAAACCTTCGCCGCGAATCTCGCTGATTTGAGCGGGATATTTTTTTTGCAAGTCAATCAGTTTGCTCTTGAAATAAGCTCCGACTTCCTCAACGTGCGCCAAAAATTTTTCATCGGGAACGGTATCGAGTACGACATTTGCCGCCGCACATGCCAGAGGATTGCCGCCGAAAGTCGTACCATGATCACCGGGGTTGAAGGCCTTGGCAACATCTTCCGTGCAGATAAATGCGCCAATCGGAACGCCTCCCGCCAAACCTTTTGCAAGCGTGACGATATCGGGTTTGACGCCGTATTTTTCGTAGGCAAAAAATTTTCCGCTGCGCCCAATGCCCGATTGAATCTCATCAAAAATCAAAAGTGCGCCGTGTTTATCGCAAAGTTCGCGGACTTTTTTGAGGTAATCATTTTTCGGGGGATAAACGCCGCCTTCACCTTGAATCGGCTCAAGCATGACCGCGCAAGTTTTATCGGAAATTTTTTCGGCAAGCTCTTCGGCGTCGTTGAAGTGAACATAATCGAAACCTTGCGGCAGAGGTTCAAAGCCTTTGTGATAATGCGGCTGACCGGTGGCCGTCAAAGTCGCAAGCGTCCTTCCGTGAAAACTGTTCCACGCCGTGATAATTTGCGTCTTGTCGGGAGAAATTTTCTTTGCAAACTTGCGGGCGATTTTAATTGCGCCTTCATTAGCCTCCGCGCCCGAATTTCCGAAAAATGCCCTGTCAAGCCCGCTGAGTTTGACGAGTTTGGCGGCGGCATCAGCTTGCGGCTGCGTGTAGTAAAGATTGCTCACGTGAATGACTTTAGCGGCCTGCTCCGAAATTGCTTTGACCAGCGGCGGATAATTATGGCCGAGAACATTTACGGCAATGCCCGCAAGGAAATCGATATATTTTTTTCCGTTGATGTCGTAAAGATACGCGCCCTCGCCGCGCTCCAAAACGATTTTGTAACGCTTGAACACGGGCAGATAATTTTTGTCGTCGCGCTCAAAAATTTTTTCTTCAGTCAAACAAATCACTCCTTCAAAAGATCGCTGATATAATCCATCTCGATATAATCTTTCCACATGTAATTTAAGTGGTAAATATTTTTCATCAGAGAAATAATTTGCAAAGTCGTCTTGCGTAAATCTTTGACAGCGGGATAAGTCAACCTCAAAAGATTTGGAAGCTCACGAATCAAAAGTTGAGCGTCTGTAATGTTGATACCTTCCAGAGATTTTAAAATTGCCCCGACAGAAGCCTCCTCGCAAATTTTCCAATAATCGGCGTCGTTGGGAAAATGTTCGCAAAGATACGCGCTCAATGCTCGACAAGTCAACGCCGTCTCCAAAGAAAATTCTGCTCCCGATAAAGTTTCCGTCAAAGCTTTCGTCACGCGATTAAATCTTGCGGCGTCGCTTTCTAGAGAAAAATTTTCTGCGCGGGCGGCACGATATTTTAAAATCCCGTCGTCGAAAATTTCGTTGCGATCGTGTATGTTAAATGATTTGTCGCTGTAAGGATTTTCGGGACCGCATGGCCAACCTCGACGCATTTTAGTTACTTTGTATTCCTCAAATGACTTCGCGTGGTAATGATTCACAACAATTTTTTCCGTCACTATCGGCAAAGAAACAATGTCCGTTATCATTTTTAATTTTTCGGTCACAGTATAAAATGGTTCAAAAAAGTACATGACATGCATAGTTTGAAAGAATCTTATTTTGCGCGGATCGGCAATCGTCTTGACAAATTTATTAAGTTCATCGTCACTTTGAGCACGGCGCGTAAATCTTTCAAGCACGCCACGAGAATAATCAGCAATCTCATGACCGTTGGAGCCGAATATTTGCCAATGAAACGATAAGCCCGCCGCATTTTGATCACGCAATAAAATTTCGTCGACAACCTCGGAAATGGCGCGATTGCTTTTCGGATAAATGAACTCGTCCAAATCAATGAACGCCATGTAGCGATTGAGGAATTTAAAATTTTTTACGGCGTCGTTATAAACTTTCACCTGCATGGTCTTACCGGGCGCGGGAAAATAATCGACAAGTCCGGCCTCAACGTAAGGTTTGGCGACTTCGGCTTGATTGTCGGTTGAATCGTTGTCGTAAAGGTAGAAGTGTTCGACGCCCGCCAATAAATGATAGTCAAGCCATTCCTTGAGATAATTGCCCTCGTCCTTGAGAATCGCCACTACTGCCAAATCATGCAGGAATAAATTTTTGTCGACCATCACTCGACCTCCGTGCCGATACCCGAATCAGTGAACAGCTCCAAAATAATTGAATGCGGGAGCCGTCCGTCGATAATGTAAGCTTTATTCGTGCCCCTGTCCAAAGCCCTCAAACACGCCTCAACCTTCGGAATCATGCCGCCGGAAATTATCCCGTCCTTAATGAATGTCCGCGCCTCATCAGCTTTGAGCGTTGAAATAAAACTGCTCTTGTCCTCGAAATTTTTATAGACGCCTTCGGTATCGGTGAGCAGCAAAAGTTTTTCAGCCTTGAGCGCACCAGCAATATCAGCCGCAACATAATCCGCGTTGATGTTGTAACTTGCGCCATCTTCGCCGACGCCAATCGGTGCAATGACGGGAACATAGCCTTGACTGATTAAATCGTTGACAATCTGAATGTTGACTTGCTTAGCCTTACCGACGTAGCCTATATCAACTTTAGTTTTCTCGCCGCCGTCATAAACCGTCGCCAATTTTTTTTCGGCTTGAATCAAATCGGCGTCCTTGCCACTCAAGCCGACTGCTCGAAGTCCGCGGCGATTTAAAAGCGTGACGATTTCGGAATTGATTTTGCCGTCAAGAACCATTTCGGCAATCTCGACAGTCTCCTCATCAGTGACGCGCAGGCCGCTGACGAATGAACTTTCCTTGCCGATTTTTTTTAGGAAGCCGGTAATTTCGGGGCCGCCGCCATGAACAATCACGACGTTAATCCCAACGAATTTCATCAGCGCAACGTCCTGCATGACACTCGCTTTGAGTTCGTCATTGACCATAGCATTGCCGCCGTATTTGATGACAATCGTCTTGTCGTGAAATTCTTGGATATATGGCAGAGCCTCAACGAGAATAGCTGCCCTGTCGTCCGCAGTGAAATTTTTCAGCGGCTCGACAACTTTTTCATCATTGCGCATTTCGCATTTCGCATTACGCATTGCATTTTCAATTTCGTCGTGCATTTCTTCGGGCAAAAATTTTTTGAGAATCTTCGCCGCCATATCAAATTGTAAAGTCTCGTCAATCATTTCAAAGCCTCCCGCTTAGCTTCTAGCTACTAGCAGCTAGCAACTAGTACCTAGTTCTAGTTCCCAGTTCCTAGTTCCTAGTTCCTAGTTCCTAGTTCCTAGTTCCTAGTTCCTAGTTCCTAAATTATATTTGCTTGAAGATTATTTTTCAATGTTTCAATCTCGGCAATCAGCGCGGAAAATTTTTCACTATCGCGGGCAATTTCACTTTTCGACATCTCCGCAACGATACGTTGAAGTTTTTCCAGTCGTTGAGCTAAAAATTTTTTCATCAGCGGCGAAGTGTCACGCTTGAAAATTTTGGGTTGAGGATTTTTTTCCGCGCAAATTATTTCGTAGATAATGCCGGCTGATTCGGCCAAATCCTCGTCGGCAATCTTCCAAGAGTTTTCTTCAAGCCACGCACGAATTTTTTCCGCACCGTTCATGGGTTGCAAAATCAGTTGCCTTGCCGATTGAACGACTTCGGGCGAATCAGTCAAAATTTTTTCGATGAGCACGCCGCCCATCCCTGCAATACAAATCGTGTCGACCTCGCCCGCCGATAAAACTTTCAAGCCGTCGCCCAAACGCACTTCAATCGAACTCAAGCCCGAATCAGAAATATTTTTCGCCAACGCCTCGAACGGGTGCAAATTTTTTTCTGTGGCGATAACTTTACTTGCCCGCCCGCTCAAAATTAATTCAATCGCCAAATATCCGTGATCAGCCCCGACATCGGCAACACGACTGCCCGCCGCTACAAAATTCAACACGCTTTCAATCCGCGAATCAATCACGTTATCCACCTCCGCTAAAATGTAGCAAGTTAATTTAGTGCCGTCAAGTTTTGACAGCGGCTGAAAGATTTTGTAGAATTCGGCAGGCAGCATATCTCTCAAAATAATTTTAGGGAGTTGAGAAAATTGGCTGAGCTTGCGGCTATGGTACAATTTGTTGAACTTGAAGCCATGATAATTTTGGTAATAATTTTGGCGTTGATATTCGATTTTATCAACGGCTTTCACGATACGGCGAACGCGATAGCGACTTCAGTCAGCACCCGCGCCCTTCAACCGAATCATGCGGTAATTTTGGTGGCGGGATGTAATTTTTTTGGAGCAATGGTTTCGACGGGCGTCGCCAAAACTATCGGCGGCGGGATTGTCAGTTCACCCAACATTGTCGATGAAAAAGTAATAATCGCCGCGCTGATGGGGGCGATTTTCTGGAATTTGTTGACGTGGTATTTTGGTATCCCGTCGAGTTCGTCGCACGCTTTGATTGGCGGATTAATCGGCGCAGTTTTAATTTCAGTCGGCTTGAGCGGTTTGAATTGGCAAGGCGTCGGAAAAATTATTCTCGCGCTGATACTCTCGCCGGCAATCGCACTCGTCACCGGAATAATCATCATGAACATAATTTTTCGGCTGTTCGACAAATCAAATCCGCACGTCCTCAACGACAATTTCCGCAAGTTGCAAAGAGTTTCGGCGGCGATGATAGCTTTCTCGAACGGCTCAAACGATGCGCAAAAGTCAATGGGCATAATCACGCTGGCACTTTTCAGCGGCGGATTCATTGCGGAATTTGAAGTGCCGATGTTCGTCAAAGTCATGTGCGCGGCGGCAATGGCAATCGGTACTGCGACCGGTGGTTGGCGCATAATAAAAACCGTCGGCGGAAAAATTTTCAAGCTTGAACCTCCGAGCGGTTTTGCGGCTGATTTAAATTCGTCGTCAGTAGTTTTCGGCGCAACACTTTTGAATTTGCCGGTATCGACGACGCATGTTGTATCCGGCTCAATAATGGGCGTCGGCACTGCCAATAGAGTAAATGCGGTTCGTTGGGGCACTGCCAGACAAATGGTCAAGGCGTGGAGCATGACAATCCCGATTACGGCGGCAATAGGGGCGTCAGCGTTCGCACTGGTCGAATTTGTGTTTTGATCATACTTTCTTTGCGTGCCCAAAGAAAGTATGCAAAGAAAGGGCACCTCGCGGGGGCGTTAGTCCTCAATATTCCAATGTTGAGACTACTCGTAGGCATATGTGCCGCTAACGTCGCAATCCTGCGACGTGGTCGCGGCGGCCGTCTTCCATGACGGCCTCGAAGTTTTCACCCCTTCGGTTGAATTGTTCCGCTTTGATATGCCTGCAGAAGTTTATGCAAGCCGATAATTTCTTGCCGAATGCCTTGCCCGTGATCAGTGTCACCAATCGTCATGCGCCGCGACAAAATTTCAACGGTCTCAACGGTCGATTCAATGTCTTTATTTTCGGCAAGCGCAAGTCTCACGTCGGCAATTTTCTGATGACGCAAAAGCCTCAAGCCTCGCGAATTTGATACCAAGGTATAACCCGAAATGCCGGTTTTCTCATGGTAAGGCGTGCTGAATCCGCCGTCGATAACCAGAGCTTTACCACCCGCCTTAATCGGACTTTCACCTTTGCGGACGCGAACGGGTACATGACCGTTGATGATGTGCCCGCTTGAATTCAAACCGAATTCCGCCAAAATCGCGTCACAAATTTTTTCGTCGTCAATCAAATTGTAATACGGGTCGGCAGGTTCGCGCTGAATTTCCTTGTCATCGATAAACGCCCGCTCAAACGTCCGAAACTCCCTGCCCGCAATCGGCGACAACAATCCGCACCACAAAAAATACATGAAGTCCAAATCCTCTTGACGCCGCTCAAAATATGCTCGACGCGCTCGACTGTCCACGTAATCAAAATAATTTTTCCCGCTGAAAGTCTTGCCCTCAAACGAAATTTTCTTGAACGAGCCGTCATCATTAAGCGGAACATTCGCGTGGAAAAGCAAGTTGCCGTTGTGACAGGTGTAAACGCCGCCTTTCTTGTAAAGATAATCGACGTGGCGTTGAAGGTTGACGCTTTCCAAAAAATTCTGCTTCAAGCCCGAAATAATTTCCTGCTCCTCATCAGTCAAGGCGCAGGGATTATTTTTTTCGACCGTCGGGAATATGCCGTTGAGTTTGTAATTTTTCCCGCCGATTGAAATTGTGCCGTCGTCGAAATTTATTTTGTCCAGCAAAAGTCTCGAATCCATTTGGAAATCGGGATTGCGACGAATCAGTTGCCCTTCAAGCTTGAACATAATCATTTGACTTGCAAGTTCGGCAGCACGTAACGGATTTTCGGCGGGATAAAGTTTTGCGGCAAAAATCGTCAGCGGCCGAAGACTGATACCGTAGCCGCGCTCCAAAAAATCGGTGTTGTTGTAGTGCAGAGAATTTTTCACCGCCGCCGCAATATTAACCTCACTGCCCAAGGCCGCGCCCATCCATAAAACATCGTGATTGCCCCATTGAATGTCGACTGCCTCCGAATAATTCATCAGCAAATTCAAAATCGCGTCGGGACGATCTCCCCTGTCAAAAAAATCTCCTACCAAATGCAAGCGGTGAATTGCCAGCCGTTTAATCAGCGCGGCGAACGCATGAATAAAATCTTCACTGCTTTGAATCTCGACGATTGAGTTCAAAAGTTTTTCGTAATAAATTTTCTGCGCCTCATCAGCAGTCGGGTGCGTGTTGAGCAATTCCAAAATCACAGTCTCATAACGATTCGGAATCAAATCACGCATTTTGAATGACGG
The DNA here is from genome assembly GCA_017427545.1 of Selenomonadaceae bacterium. GTDB lineage: Bacteria > Bacillota > Negativicutes > Selenomonadales > Selenomonadaceae > Quinella. The sequence continues at coordinate 39,066 of JAFRSO010000001.1, read as the reverse complement.
ATATTTATAGCTCATGCATTTTGCCAGCTTGACGAGCCGCGCAAGATTTATTCGATACCAGGCGGGAGAAATGCGCCCTTGCGATTTTATTTGCGCGATTTTTTCTGTCGGATAATAAATCAGCGTACAAAATTCGGCAATCTCCTCCTCGCCGAGCATATCCCCAAAAACGTAATCGACCTTCTCGCGAATGACGCCCGAACAATTATTGATTATGTGCAAAAATAAATCGTATTCGCCGTGCAAATCGCTCATGAAATGTTCCGTGCCCTTCGGCAAAAATAATCGCGACTGCAAATAAATCAGTTTTTCGTAGATTGATTCTTTAGTCGGATATTTTTCCGAGAGAATCCTCATCAAGCTTGCCGCAAAATCGTAATCGTTCGCCATAAAATCATCTCCTTGCGCCTAATTTTTAATCGGGACGGTCAACGTAAAAGTCGTGCCCTTGCCGAGAGTGCTGGCGACAGAAATTTTAATATCGTGGCTGTCGGCAATCCATTTTGCAATCGACAATCCAAGCCCGCTGCCGTTCGCCTCACTGACCAAATCTTCGCTGTCAATGCGGAAGAATCTGTCGAAAATTTTTTTCTGATTCTCCGGCGCAATTCCGATACCCGAATCCGAAATGCTCAACAAAATTTTCCCGCCGTCAATCTTTGAACTGACTTTGATTGAGCCGCCTTCGGGAGTGTATTTAACCGCGTTGTCCAGAAAAATTCTCAACATCTGCCTGATCGTCGTATCATCGCCAAAAATTTTCACGGGATCATTTTTAAGCAGCTCGACCTTGTGAGTTTTGACGACGGTTTTCATTTTGCTCATCACGTCGCCAACAATGTCGTCCAAGTCCAAAACTTTCTTGTTGAGCTTTTGACGCTTCTGATCTGTGCGCGAGAGGAATAAAAGATTTTCCAGCAGGTTTTGCATATTCTGCGCCTCGGAGCCGATAACCTTAAGATTTTCCTTGAGGAGAGCTTCATCAGCCGTGCCGTAATTTTCTATGAACTCAATGTAACCTTTGATGACAGCGGCGGGCGTCCTCAACTCATGAGAGGCGTCGGACACAAATTTTTGCTGCTTATTTATGCCGCCCTGCAATCGGTCAAGCATCTCGTTTAAAGTTTTCGCAAGCTCGTTGAGTTCGTCATCAGCCTCGCCGATTGGAATACGTCCGCCCATTTTCTCGAAGGCAATTTCCCGCGCCAACTCGTTCATGACTTTTATCGGTGTCAAAACTCTGCCGCTTACCATTCGACCGACGCTGATTGCCAGCAAAATTCCCAGCACGTCCAGTATAAACAAAAATTTTTCCAAGTTGTCGAAGAGAATCAGCTCTGAAGTTATCGTCTTGAAAAAGAACAGCGTAACGGTCTCGCCTTCGTGAGTGTAATCCATTTTTTCGCAATAAATCAACGCGGAGCCGATCTTAGCGACTTCAAAATCAGGTTCGGAGAAAATCGGCGGGTCAATTAAAAGCCCCTTGTAAAACATGTCAATCGTCGGATAATTTTCGTCCGTGTCGATAAAAACTTCGCCGCCTTCATCGACAACCCTCAACACTACGCCCGCGACCAATGCCCCTCGAAATGAATTGGGATTGAATTTGGTGTAATTGGTTTCCAACTCTTCAAAGACGTGTTCAATCTGCTCCATGCTGTAACGAATAGAATTTTCTGCGGGAGTGTAAATGGCGTACATGACGCCGAACCACATCGCGCCGTTAATTATCATGAGCAGCAAAATAAAGCACGCCGCATAACCCAGCGTTATCTTGGTGGAAATTTCAAAGGTGTTAAATTTACGTTTAATCTTTTCACTGACGCCCATTAAAAATACCTTTCTATCAATGAGGAATGAAAAACTTGTTCCTTATTCCTTTTTCCTTTAAATAATACTCAATGGCGGAAAAATTGTAAAGCAAAATGTCGACAGTAATTTTTCAGGAAACTGAAGGATAAAATTACGGCTTGTCGAATAAAAAATCCCATTATAAAATTCGTCGAAGGGAGGCGAATAATTTAAATGAAAAAGTCTTATATGGTCGGACTGGTGTTGATTTTATTGTTCGCGGTTGCAATGATAGCTTACGGGGCGTGGCTCAATAAAAGCGGCGAACATCAAATAACCGAACGCATGGAAAATCGAACGATACCTTTGCAGGGCGCGAAAGTAAAAGTGCGTGACATGCACCCGACGTTATTTTTGGAGACGATAAATCTTTATTCTGATGAAATGGCGGACGCGGTCGCATTGATTGACGGACGGATAGAAAATATTTTCGTCTCGAAAAATTCAAACGTCACGCGGGGGCAAGTGATTTTTACATTGGTCAACGATGACATACCGCTGAAAATTCAGCAGGCGGACAGTTCAATCGCCAAGGCTGAAGCTCAACTTGCAAACGCTAAAAATAATTACGCCCGCTACACTCGCCTAAGGGAACGCGATGCCACTTCGGTTGAAAAATTCGATGAGGCGGAGGCAGCTTATTTCGCGTCAGAGGCGGCGTTGAAAGAGGCTCAAACAATCAAAGAGCAATTATTGGTACAATCTGCGCGACAAGATGTGACTGCCCCGATTGACGGCGAAGTTTTGATTTTGTATCGACAGCAGGGAGCATACGTCACGGCCGGCACGCCGATAGCTTTGGTAGGAAATTTTTCGCACTTATTCTTTTCACTGCCGGTCAATGATAAACAGGCTCGTCGAATTTCAGTCGGCGACAGGGTGGAGTTGAGTTTCACCAACAGCAAAATTTTGCGCAAGGCTTATGATACGGATTTTGCGGCGGGCAATCGCGGTGACGCTCAAATTTTTTCGGTCTACGTCAAGGAAATTGTGCCTGATCTCAACGAAACTGCCAGCTTGCGAAAAATCGTCTTCGAGATTGATAACCGCGTCGGACTTTTGGAGCAACAAGCTTACAGCGGCGCAACTTTGAGCTTTGTGCAGAGTCGACAACTTTTGACGGTTCCGCTTGCTGCAATGACTGATTCAAATCGCAACGCCGTTTTCGTCGTGACACGTGAAGAAACTTTGGAACGTCGCCACGTTAAAACCGGCATTGATGACGGCAATTACATTGAAATTGTTTCGGGCGTCAATGAAGGTGAAATTGTCGTAACTTCGGCGTCGGAAGGTCTTAAAGACGGCATGAAAGTTACCGTGACGATGGTTGGGGGCGATAGCAGATGAGGCAGCAGAACAGTCAAATTTTCAGCCAAGAAGCTCTCGACAAACTGCGCTCTCCCGAAAAACTCGATACGATGTTGCCGATAACGACACCCGTCAGTTGGATGGCATTAATCGCGGTACTCGTGCTGTTATTCGCGGTTGTATTGTGGTCGATTTACGGCGCGTTCACCGTCAAAGCAGAGGGCATGGGATTAATCATGGACTCGGCCGGCGTCATGAATGTCACGCACGTTGCCAACGGTAAAATCGCGCAACTTTATGTTCGTCCCGGCATGGTGATTAAACGTGGTGAAATCGTTGCGCACATGGAACAGGCTTCACAATCCGCTGATACTCGCATGGCTCAATACGGCATGGGGCTTGCTTCAAGTGACCGCGACGCTATGGGCAGGGCTTATCAATACGACGCCAAACGCTATCAACAGGACGTGGCCGAAGATGTTTACAGCGACTACGACGGGATTATTGATGAGGTTATGGTTGATGTCGGCTCGTTAGTCAGTGCGGGAACGCCGATTTGCTCCGTCCGAATCACTCAAAATCGCGACGAGTTGACGGGGCTTTTATATATTCCTCTCGACAAGGGCAAACGCGTTGAACCCGGTATGACGATTCAGCTTGCCCCGAATGGCGCGGACATTTCTCAAACCGGCTCATTACTTGGAGTCGTACGAAGCATTTCACAATATCCGGTAACGATTCAAGGTATCCAACAACACCTCGGCAACGCTCAACTCGCGCAGTGGATTTTGCAAGCTCAAAACTCGTCGGTCATGGAAGTTGTCTTCGACCTCGTGAAAAATCCTGAAGATAAATCCGGCTATCTTTGGACTTCAAAAGTCGGCGAACATAAAGCGATTACCGCGGGCAGTTTCTGCACAGGCTCGATTATCATTGAGCGCAAACCGCCGATTGAAAAAGTTTTCTACAAGCTCAGCCAGTGGCTTAGGAGCAGATGAGGAACTAGGAACTAGGAATTAGGAATTAGTTAATACTGTTCCCTGTTCCCTAACCCTAATCCCTAAAAAGGAATTAGTAATGGAATTTTTCGATAAGATTTTCAACAAGATAAAAGAATTATTAGGCTTCAGCATAACGCGTGTAAAAGTTCCGACGATTTTACAAATGGAAGCTACCGAATGCGGCGCGGCTTCACTGTCAATGATTTTGTCGCATTATAAATTGTGGTTGCCGCTGGAAAAATTGCGTCAAGAGTGCGGCGTCAATCGTGACGGTTCAAAGGCCAGCTGCGTTATTCGTGCGGCAAGAAATCGCGGTTGTGACGCCAACGGTTATCGCTGGAATGCTGACAGATTAAAAGAAGTCGGAGCTTATCCGCTGATTATTCACTGGGAGTTTAATCACTTCGTCGTTTTGGAAGGCATCAAAGGCGACACGGTTTATTTGAATGATCCGGCAATGGGGCGGCGTACCGTCAAATGGGATGAGTTCCGCACGTCTTATACCGGCGTGGCATTGCATGTCGTCCCAAATGAAAATTTTAAGCCCGAAGGTGAACGCTACAATATCTTCAAAGACGTTGCCATTAAACTTTCTCGTGACAAATGGGCAGTGCTTTTTATTTTGCTCCTAAACCTCGGCATGATAATTCCCGGCCTTGCGTCACCGGTATTCAGTCAAATTTTCCTCGACGACATTTTGGCGAAAAAGCATACCGATTGGATGTTCAATTTCTGCGTTGCAATGACGGTATCTTGGGTAGTTTGCGGCGTGATGACATGGTTGCAGGCGGTTATCTTGACGCGTTGGCAGAAAAAATTGACGCTGGCTGATTCGTCAAGTTTCTTCTGGCATTTACTCCGACTGCCGATGAATTTTTTCAATCAACGTTTCGCAGGGGAAGTTGCCTCGCGTGTCAACTTCAACGAATCAATCGCGGGCGTATTATCGGGGCCGGCAGCATTGGCGATCTTGAATTTCCTCGTAGCAATTTTTTATCTGCTTCTGCTCCTGCAATACAACGTGACTTTGACACTGCTCGGCGTATTTTTCTCAAGCATTGACATTGTAGTTTTCTTCGCGTTGAGACGACACCTCACGGATTTGAACATGAAAATTCAGCAGGACGCCGGTAAAGAATACGGTACGACGATGAACGGCTTGATGATGATTGAGACGATTAAGGCTAACGGTAACGAAGCTGATTTCTTCGCGAAATGGGCGGGCTATCGTGCAAAAGTCCTCAAGGCAGGTCAAGACGTGGCACTTTGGCAGATGACTGCAACGATTATTCCGACACTTCTGGGCGGCATAAACGGCGCGTTGATTATGACACTCGGCGGCTTTTCGATTATGGAAGGCGCAATGACTGCCGGTATGTTCACGGCGTTTCAATCGCTGATGGGAAGTTTTCAAGCTCCGGTAAATTCACTGCTCGGATTAGGTTCGACGCTTCAGACAACTGAAATGCAAATGCAACGCCTCAACGACGTGCGCAAGTATGAGATTGACGATTTGAATTGCCGTGACGAAAAAATTTCTGATGAGCCGGTTGCACGCTTGAACGGTGAACTTGAACTTAAAGATATTGACTTCGGCTACAGTCCGTTGGAAAAGCCGTTGATCAGTAAATTTTCCCTGCACATTGAGCCGGGGCATTGGGTAGCTGTCGTAGGCGCGAGCGGTTCGGGAAAGTCTACCGTCGCCAAAGTCGTCACGGGCATTTACGAGGAGTGGAGCGGCGAGGTTCGCTTTGACGGCGTGATTCGTCGTGAACTTCCGCGCGCCGTGATTGTCAACTCAATTTCCGCCGTCGACCAAGATGTTTTTCAAATCACGGGGACGATTACGCAGAATTTGACGCTGTTTGATGATTCGGTTCGGCGCAGTGATGTTATCCAGGCGGCGAAAGATGCTTGCATTCACGAAGATATTTTGCAGCTTGAAAAGGGCTACGATTCCGAAGTTTCGGAAGGCGGCTTGAATTTTTCGGGCGGTCAACGGCAACGTTTGGAAATTGCCCGCGCCCTTGCAAACAATCCGTCACTGTTGATTTTGGACGAGGCGACCAGTGCGCTTGATCCCATGACTGAACAGACGGTTTTGGAAAATATTCGGCGGCGCGGCTGTTCATGCCTAATCGTTGCACACCGATTGTCCACGATTCGCGACGCTGACGAGATTATTGTTTTGGACAAAGGCGTTGTCGTTGAGCGCGGTACTCATCGTGAAATGATTCAGCATGACGGGCCGTATAAAAGATTGATTGAGGAAAGGAGCCAGGAAGTTGAGCCGCTATGAAAAATTTTTAACGGCAGGTGAGCGCGTTCGACTTGAGGACGGTGAACGGCTTGCACTGATTGAGGCGGGCAAGGTTGAAGTCTACATATCGACACGTGCTGAAGGTTCCTTCCGCCAGCAATTTTTGGTTGAAATGTCAGCGGGCGAAGCAGCCTTCCCGTCACTTGATGAATTTGAGCAAACTGAAACGCTCATTTACGCCGCGGAAGATTCACAGCTAAAAATTTTGACATTCGACGAAGTGCCGCCCGTTGAGCTGAAAAAATTAATGCGGAACTGGTTCGCCGAACTGATAAAGTTGCCGTGGTTGAGACTTTTGGCGGACAAGGGCGACGACGTTTTAATCACGTGGTTGGACGGTACAGTTTTGGAGGGCGCGGAAGATTTAACAGCCGCTTTCCGAGAGAATGAAGAAATTTTTTCAATGCTGTTAGGCGTGCGCTTTCAAGCGGAAGATAAAAGATTTTCTCAACGCGTCGAAGTGCGAGCCAGAAATCAGCGGCGAATTATCAACAACTCAATTGCAAATTTGCTGGGCGAGGAAACTACAAATTATTCCGAGACGACTGAACGTGCAGTGCGGCTTGAGGAGGCGTCATTTATCGTTCATCGGGCGGCAATCGCGTTGAACATGCCGACTGACAATATCAAACTCGACGCTGACCTTGTCCGCAAACTCGACCAAATCAGATTGATTCGGCGGCTGATTCAAAAGGGAAATATGCAAATGCGGCTGATTGAACTCGTCGAAGATTGGCATAAATGCGACAGCGGCGTTATCATCGGATATTACGGCGAGAAAAAAACTTTATCGGTCTTCGTACCGCTTGGGCCGGGAAAATATAAACTCGTTAACATTGAAAACCCCGAAGGTTTCCCGATTACCGACGAAGTTGCCGCGAAGATTGACAAGAGCGCGTTTGAATGTTACGGCGGATTTCCTGCGCGCGAATTGAAAATCCTCGACTTGATGAAATTTATCTTCAAGCAATGTTGGTTCGCCGATTATCGGACAGTCATTTTGATAAGCCTCGTGGCGGGAATTATTCCGCTGGCAATGCCGATTGTCACCGAAACGATTTTTGCGGACATAATCCCGATTCTCGACCGTCAAGGATTGGCGACAGTCACGCAAGTCATCATGGTCACGAGTTTTACAACGGCGTCACTCGGCATTGTCCGCACGATAGCCGTCATGAGAATTACAACGCGCATGAACATGGCGACGGAAGCTGCACTTTGGGGACGACTGCTGACTTTGCCGACGGGATTTTTCCGAAAGTTCACGTCCGGTGAGCTGGCAAGTCGCATGGGCGGTATCAGCGTCATCAAAGGTTTGGTCAGCGCGGACTTTATCGGCGGGCTGTTCGGATTCGTATTTTCATTCTGGAGTATTTTTTTGATGTGCTACTACAGCCTCAAGCTTACGGCGGCGGCAGTGGTTGTATGGTTTATTTACGCAATTATTACCGCATTTATTTATCGACGGGTTATCGGCTTCCAAAGAAATTTAATTGCCGCCAACAATAAGGAGGCCGGTATTGTTCAGCAGATTTTCAAGGGGCTTTCCAAATTCCGTGAACATGGCGCGGAGAATCAAGCGTTCTGGTTATGGAGCGGCGTCTTCGGTGAAACGTGGAAATGGAATTTGAAACTGCGCTGGCAGAGCAACTACAACGCAATTATCGGCAGTGTTCAGCCGTTTATCTTGACGATGTGTCTTTATTACATTGCGGTTTACGGCATGAACGAGGTCGGCCCCAACGGTCAAACCATTCAAGGCATAACTTACGCGCAGTTCATTGCATTTCAAGGAGCCTTCAGCAGTTTTAACGCCACGCTCAACGGAATTATTCCGCTTGTAGGTCAATACTTTGCAATTCAGCCGCACATTGAAAACCTGCGCCCGATTCTTAAGGAAGTGCCCGAAAGTGTCGGTGAAAAAGCTGACGCCGGAGTTTTGAGCGGCGCGATTGAACTTAGCAACGTGACTTTCGGTTACGTCGAGGGCAGGGACGTTTTGCACGACATAAGCTTTAAAATTTCTGCGGGTGAAAACGTCGCGATTGTCGGACGTTCAGGTTGTGGCAAGTCTACGCTGGTCAGATTGCTGCTTGGCTTTGAGACGCCGCGCAAAGGTTCGATTTACTTTGACGGTCAAGACCTGGCGGATTTGAATTTGCCCAGCGTCCGCACTCAAATGGGCGTCGTCCTTCAAAACGGTCAACTCATGCAAGGCGATATTTTCACGAACATAATCGGCACAAATGCTTTGACGCAAGAGGACGCTTGGCAGGCTGCTGAGGCGGCGGGTATTGCAATGGATATCGCGATGATGCCGATGGGTATGCAAACCGTCATTTCCGAAGGCAGTACGAATATTTCAGGCGGCCAGCGTCAGAGACTTTTAATCGCCCGCGCACTTGTCACGAAGCCTTCAATTTTGATTTTCGACGAGGCCACTTCCGCGCTGGACAATCGCACTCAAGCTATCGTCACGAACAGTCTGGATAAACTTAACGCGACGCGAATAATCGTAGCTCACCGCCTGTCCACGATTAGAAATTGCGACAGAATTTTAGTCATGGACGCGGGCAGGATTGTTGAGAGCGGCGGCTTTGATGAACTCGTTGCTAAGGGCGGAATTTTTGCCAACCTGGTTAAACGTCAAACTGCATGAAGTTAATTAGGAATTAGGAATGAGGAATGAGGAATTAGGAATGAAGATTTTCCGTTTCGCATTACTTTTAATGGCGATTATATTTTCCACGAATACATCTTTTGCCGCCGAAGGTGTACCTTTGACACTCGACGACGCAATAGACCTCGCGCTGAAAAATAATCGCTTAATCGAACAGTCTGCCGAAGACAGGGAAGCGGCGCGTTGGAATTTGTCGGCAGTTCGTCGCAATTCCGGCCCGACGTTGAGTTGGTCGTCGATGCTCACTCGTATCGGCGGCAGATATTATCGCAGAACCGGTCGACGCACCTCTCACGACAATGCCAAATTCTACAAGAGTATGGGCGCGGATGTAAATATGAGCCTCAACCCGTCCTACGAAAGTGAAAACTACAATTCGTTGACTTTGCAAATGCCGTTGTATACCGGCGGGCGTTTGGAAAATCAGCGGGAAGCTGCGCGTTACGGTTTGAATGCTGCGGATTTGACGCTTGAAAATTCTCGTCAGCAAGTCAAATATCAGGCGGCGGCGGCTTATTTTCAAGTCCTTCAGCGGGAAAGTTTGGTTGGCGTTCAGGAGGAGGCGGTCAGACTTTTGCAGGAGCATTTGCGAAACGTCATGGTTCAATATGAAGTCGGCACCGTCGCAAAGTCTGATGTCCTCGCAACAAATGTTCAGCTTGCCAACAGTCAGCAGAGTTTGACGACCGCTCAAGGCAATTATCAAACCGCCGTCGCGCAACTCAATAACATTCTCGGCTTGCCCGTCGACACCGAAATTGCCGCAAGCGATAAGATAAATTTTGTCCGCTACAACTTGACGGAAGCTGAATGCCTTGATTACGCGTTGAGCCATCGTCCCGACGGGATTGCCGCAGTTTATGCCGTCAAGCGTGCCGAAGCTCAAACTGCCTCCGCAAAGAGCGGTTATCGTCCGAATATTTCTGCCATCGTTCAAGGCACTGAGTCCGGTGAAAATGTTTTCGGCTCCAATCACAATGCCGAACAATGGTCGGTAGGTTTGCAGTTGAGCTGGAATATTTTTGACAACGGCATCACTTCCGCCAACGTTCATCAAGCTCAAGCCGCCGCGCGTAAAGCCGAATCCATTGCCCTCCAGCAAATTGAAACGATTCAGCTTGAAGTTCACAGTGCCTATATCAATCTCAAGACTGCCGAAAAAAATATTGAAACTACTGCCTCCGCCGTCTCAAAGGCCGAAGAGGAATTTCAAATCGCGCAGGTTCGTTACGTCGAGGGCGTCGACACAAACTTAAACGTCATGAACGCCCAGGAAAAAGTTGTTGAGACCCGCAATAATTATTACACCGCGCTTTACAACTTCAACACGAGTCGCGCTCAACTTGAAAAGGCCATGGGCGTGCCCGTCGTGATTGACGCGCTACTTTACACCGAGGCTGAACAAGAAGGTAAATCTTCGCCGAAATCTTTGGAGGCTGCGACCGTCAAGAACATTTACGACGACAATCCGAAAGAATCAACCGAACCTTTCGACAAATGAAAAAAGCCCCGTCAATAATCGGCGGGGTTTTTTGCTTGAAAAAGCTGTGGACGTGTGATATATTCCTATCAATGCCGAACCTCTAAAGGCGGTAATTCTACGCTTGAGGAGGGAGGTGATAGCATGGCGGATATCCTCATCGCGCTCAGCGTAAATGTGGCCGGCACCGTCATTGGCGGGCTTATTGTCAGCTACATCGTCAAGAAGTGGTTCTAAACGGCATTACTCTCTAATTGCCTAAGTTTAATCGGATTCGCTAACCGGTTATGGCAAAACGAAACCCCCGCGCAGTTCGCTAAGCCGGCGGGGGTTTTCGCTTTGGTGATACATGACGGAACTGCTATCCTCATCGCAGGTGTTAATCTAATTAACGCAGGGAAAATCTATCACAACATAAAACTTTTGTCAAACTTTTTCCGCTTGAAGAATTTATGAAACTGTGCTATATTCAGCGCGTTAGGCAGTTCGATGCGCCGGCTTTCTTCCTCGGAGGAAGGGAGGTGACGCTTATGGAGATTAAAGACTGGGTAGAGCTTATCTGCTCGATCGGCAACTTCGTAGTGTCGCTCATCAACCTCTTCAGGAACAAAAAATAAGCCGTAACCACGGCTCCAAAATCAGTTAGAATCTATTAACCGAGGGAGGAGCCGACGGGATCAACATCGGACTGCCTTCCGCTACTCGTGTTGCTTGCATAATTAAAAACTTCTTCGAGCAAACGCCCGCTTTCAAAATGATTGCTTCCTTGCAGGGAAAATCTATCACACTCCGCCTAACTTGTCAACGCCGCCTTGCTAAGGATTTTGACTTATGATATATTTTTGCTAATGCTACCACTCTCGTGACGGCATAAACTGAACGAGAGGAGGTGTTTATTATGCTGAGTTCTCTCTCGGCTTTGGCTCTGAATGTGTTGTCGATCCTCATTGGCAACTACATTTATGACCGTTTCTTCAAAAAGTAGCAGGTTCATACCTCTTGCCCCACGTTAATCGGAGTCACTAACCGGTTAGGCAAAACGAAGCCCCCGCACAGTTCACTACGCTGGCGGGGGTTCTTCGTTTGTGTTAATCATGCCTCGTTCCCTCTCAAAGGTGTATTCTGATTAATACGCCAAAAATCTATCACACTCCGCCTGACTTGTCAACGCCGCCTTGAGGTTTATCATATAAAAAAACTTTCCTAATCACTTGCCCGTTGCCCGCGCATTTGTTACAATCGGCGCGGAAGATTCTGAAAATGACTCAAGGGGGAATGATTATGGCGAAGGAACACATAGGCTTGGTTGCGAAGGACGGCTGGCTTGAACCTTACGAGGACGCAATACGCGGTCGGCACGATCACGCACTCTGGAAAATTTCTCAACTGACGCAAAACGGCAAGCGTACTCTTTCGGACTTCGCGACGGGACATCTTTATTTCGGACTTCACAAGACCGGCTACGGCTGGGTTTTCCGTGAATGGGCACCGAATGCGACGGCAATTTACTTAATCGGAGACTTCAACGGTTGGCAGAAAACCGAAGAATATCGTTGCAAGAGGCTTGAGAATGGCAACTGGGAATTGAAACTTTCCGAACATCAACTCAAGCACGGCGATCTTTACAAGATGAGTGTGCGTTGGGATAACGGCGAGGGTGAACGTATTCCCGCGTGGTGTCAACGCGTCGTTCAAGATGATCAGACGAAAATTTTTTCCGCGCAAGTTTGGAATCCGCCTCAACCGCACGTTTGGCACGACGAAGGCTTCAAGATTGACACGAACCCGCTGTTGATTTATGAATGTCACGTCGGCATGGCGCAGGACGCTGAAAAGGTCGGCACTTACACCGAGTTTAAGGAAAATATTTTGCCGCGCGTGAAAATGGCGGGCTACAATGCGATTCAAGTAATGGCGATTCAGGAGCACCCTTACTACGGCAGCTTCGGCTATCACGTTAGCAGCTTTTTTGCGCCGAGCAGTCGTTGCGGCACTCCCGAAGAACTCAAAGACATGATTGACGCGGCTCATCAAATGGGTATCGCAGTCATTATGGATATCGTTCACAGCCACGCCGTCAAAAATGAAGTCGAAGGCCTTGGCAATCTTGCGGGCGATCCGAATCAATTTTTCTACGCCGGTGATCGTCATGAACACCCCGCTTGGGACAGTCTCTGCTTCGATTACGGAAAAGATGACGTGCTCCACTTCCTGTTGAGCAACTGTAAATATTGGCTTGAAGAATATCACTTCGACGGCTTCCGCTTCGACGGGATAACTTCAATGCTCTACTACAGCCACGGATTGGGCGAGGCGTTCTGCGGCTACGGCGACTACTTCAACGGTCATCAAGACGACAACGCGATTTGCTATCTCATGCTGGCTAACAAGATGATTCACGAAGTCAAGCCCGACGCTATCACCATTGCCGAAGACGTCAGCGGTATGCCCGGCCTGGCAAGTAAATTTGAGGATGGCGGCTTCGGATTCAATTATCGTCTGGCAATGAACGTCCCCGACTACTGGATTAAAACCATCAAGGAAAAACGCGACGAGGATTGGAAACCGTCTTCTATCTTCTGGGAGCTGACGAATCGCCGCGCTGATGAAAAAACTGTCTCCTATGCTGAAAGTCACGACCAGGCACTTGTCGGCGACAAGACGATTATTTTCCGCCTGATTGATGCCGATATGTATTGGCACTTCCGCAAGGGTGATGAAAATGACGTTGCCAACCGCGGCATTGCCCTGCACAAGATGATTCGCCTCGTGACGCTCTCGACAATGAACGGCGGCTATTTGAACTTCATGGGCAACGAGTTCGGTCACCCTGAATGGATTGATTTTCCGCGCGAAGGCAACGGCTGGAGTCATAAATATGCGCGGCGTCAATGGCACCTCCTCGACGATAAATCTTTGTGCTATCACGAATTGGGCGACTTCGACAGGGCGATGATTGCGGTCATTAAAGCTGAACCGGATTTTGCGAACTTGCCCGTCAGAGAAATTTGGCATGATGACGCCGACCAAGTGCTTGCTTACATGCGCGGCAGATTGCTCTTCGTGTTCAATTTCTCCCCGACAAAATCTTTCGTCGATTACGGATTCCTTGTCCCCAAAGGTGATTATGATGTCATGCTCAACACGGACGATAAAGCTTTTGGCGGCTTCGGACTGACTGACGACACCGTCCCGCACTACACCAATTACGATCCCGTTTATGACAGGCAGGATAAAGATTGGCTCAAGCTGTACATTCCGGCTCGCAGCGGCGTTGTTCTTTGGAAGAATTAATTTTTCAGCGATAAAATTTTTGCCCGACTTCGGTCGGGAATTTTTTTCGGGGGTGATTCGATGATACCGGTATTAATCGGCGCGGCAATAGGTGCAGCGGCTACTTATAAATTTTTGGAAGGCAAACGCGATAAAAAATTACATGAGGAAACTTGGACGCGCTATCTTTCCGAAGATGAAGTCCCGCCCGATATCTTGGAAAAAATCCGTCAGAAACGTCTTGCACGTCTCGGCAAAAAAATTTTAGATTGTTAAAGCGGCGGCATTGTGTTACAATCGGCGTGAAAAAATTTTTGCTTCGCGCAGGAAGGCGGAGACTCGATGATTTCTAATTATTACAACGAACTTGCTCAACGGGCGGCGACTGATGAAGATGCCTTCGAGGAGCTGTATCAATATTTTTTCCCGCGAGTTTATAATTTTATCTTTGCGCGGCTGAAAAATTACGCGGACGCTGACGACGTGACGAGTATAACTTTCCTCAAGATGAATGAGCACCTTGACAACTACGACCCGTCTAAGGCGGCCTTTTCGACGTGGCTTTTCCGTATCGCCAACAATGCGATAATCGATCACACCCGCCATATCGACAGAAATAATGAAACCGAGTGGGAAGAGTTCCTTGACCCTGCTGCCCCCGAACATGATGAGCCGGAACGTCAAATGGTGACGAGTGAAACCAGTCGCGAACTTTTGGAGGCGATTGACAAACTCAGTGAACGTGAACGCCGAATTGTTGAGTTGCGATATTGGGGCGAGCAGGATACTCGAACAATCGCGGAAATTTTATCGATGAGTGAAAGCAACGTCCGCGTCACACTACACCGCGCTTTGGGCAAGATGAAAAAATTTTTGGTTGAGCCGCTTTAAAAGCGGCAGAACAATTGTCGCGCTTAACGTTGCAACATTTTGAATCTAATCGCCGCGCTCTAAAAAATTTTTTGGTTGAGGTGTAACATTTTCCGTTCTGCAACGTATAAAGTGTAAAAATTAAGGAGTGATTAAAATGACTATAGATGAAAGATTTGAGCAGACGGATTTTTCGCAGTTCAGTAAAATTAAGGACAGCCTCTTGATGAGGTTGAAACTTCGCCGCCGTGCAATGATTGAGGAGATGTCCCTTGAGGATCTCGACGAAGTTGTTGCGGCCGGCAATCCAAATTTCAGACCCGACAATAAATATCCGCCCCGTTCTTGAAAAAATTTTTATCGTGTGCTATTATTCATATGCTTTAAAAAACAATTTTAAGGCAGGTGTCGGTAATGTGCCGACTCCCTCTCGTTAAAACTATACTGCTTAAACGATTAGAGCCGTGTCACGGACGGCTTTAAAAGACAATTTTAATGGCAGGTCGTTGGTTAAAGCGTACCGACTTCCTCCCCGTAATAAATACTTACATACTTACTGGTTTAGAAGCCGTTTCGCGGACGGCTTTTAATTCTTCCTGAAGAAGTTGATGAGCGCGAGGATGAAGTTCCCCACTTGGCAAACGAATTTTACCCAGTCGAAGAAATCCATACGCGTCACCTCCTCTCTTCGAGGAGAAAGCCGGTCACCTGACCTGCCGCACATAATATATCACAGCATCAAAATTTTATCAAAATAATTTCAGATAACAAAACTCCTTCCGTATGCTATAATCGGCGCGGGAGGAGATTTTTTTATGAGCAAAGAGGCAGCAAAAGTTTTCGCAAATGAATGGTATGAGGGCGGCGGCGAGAGTGGCAATTATCAAATTTTTTGGCTGAATTTGTTACGTTACGTCTTTGAAATTGAACGCCCCGATTTTTTGATTGAGTTTCAAAAGCCCGTTGACGGCCGGCACATTGACGCTTACATTGCCAAAACCAAAGTCATAATCGAACATAAAAGTTTCGGCGTCGACCTCACCAAAAAAATTTTGCAGTCCGACGGCGAACTTTTGACGCCCTTTGAACAGGCAAAACGTTATGCCGACGCTCTGCCCGCAAATGAAAAACCGCGTTGGATTGTCACCTGCAACTTTTCCGAGTTCAGAATTTATAATCTGGCAAAAAATTTCTTCGAGACTGAATTGACCGTCATTAAACTCCGCGACCTGCGCTATCAATATCAACGGCTGAAATTTTTAATCGACCCGACTGCTGATGATTCTCCGCCCGAAGAAAAAATTTCTAAGGAAGCTCTCGACATCATCAGCAAAATTCGCGACGCCTTCGCCAAAAATTATCAGCGCAACAAAGTTACCGACTACGAGGACGACCTCAACAAGATTTGTACGCGGCTGGTATTTTGTCTTTATGCCGGCGACGCGCACCTATTCGACGCCAATCAATTTTTCGACTACCTGAAAAAATTCAGCGACGATCAACGCAATACTGCTCTGCAAAATCTTTTCGACGTGCTCAACACTCCCGAAGATTTGCGCGGCGATATTGACGACGACTTGAAAAATTTTCCTTACGTCAACGGCGGCCTTTTCAGCGAAAAAATTCCCTTTCCCGAATTCAATCGCTTTATCGGCAACCCTACCGACACTATCGGCGCGTTCAATTCCCGCAAACAATTCAGCTGGCACGAAATCAGCCCGCCTATTTTCGGCGCAATGTTTGAATCGACTTTCAGTAAGGAGAATCGCCAACGCTCAAGCGGCATGTTTTATACCAGCGTCGAAAATATTCACAAGGTTATTGATCCGCTGTTCCTTGACGACCTCCGCGACGAATTTGAATTTGCCAGGCGCAAGCAGATTAGAAATCGTACCGCCGCCTTAATCAGCTTGCAGGATAAAATTTCCAAACTCCAATTCCTCGACCCCGCTTGTGGCAGCGGAAATTTTCTGACTGAAACTTACTTGAGCCTTCGCCGCCTTGAAAATGAAATTCTCGAAGAACTCCGCCCGCTAATCGAATTGCCCGAAAATCCCATCAAAGTTTCTATCAATCAATTTTACGGCATTGAGATTAATTCTTTCGCAGTCGCCGTAGCTCAAACCGCCCTGTGGATTGCCGAAAATCAAATGCTCCAAGAAACTGAAGGTGCTCTCGGCAAAGATATTCCCGCCCTTCCGCTAAAAAATTTCTCCACCATCATCAAGGCCAATGCCCTGCGCGTCGAGTGGAAGTCTATCGCCCCCAACGTCAATTACATTATCGGCAACCCGCCATTCGTCGGTGCGCGTATGAAGTCCGCCGAACAAACCAAAGACATTGCAAAAATTTTTGACGGCTGGAAAAATCTCGGCAACCTCGATTACGTCACTTGCTGGTACAAAAAGGCGGCTGATTTTATGGCGGGCAATGATACTCGTGCCGCACTCGTCTCGACAAATTCAGTCTGTCAAGGTGACAGCGTCGGCACTCTTTGGAAAAATCTTTTTGAAAACGGCGTTCACATCGACTTTGCTCACCGAACCTTCAAATGGCTGAGCGACTCCGAGAATATGGCGCACGTTCACTGCGTCGTTGTAGGTTTCAGCACTGCCCCCAACCTCAAGCCTAAAAAAATTTTCGACGACAACAAAGTTTCAATCGCCCAAAACATCAACGCTTACCTCGTCGACGGCGAAGATATTTTTGTTGAGAGCCGACCGAATCATCTTCAAGACTTTGTGCCTAAAATGATTTACGGTAACATGCCCATTGACGGTGGCTATTATCTTTTCATGCCCGAAGAAATGGACGACTTTATCAAGCGCGAGCCTGCCTCCGAAAAATATTTCAAGCCATGGTTGGGCGCAGATGAATTTATCAAGGGCAAGCGTCGTTATTGTCTGTTGCTGAAAGATTTGCCGCTTGACGAAATAAAAAAAATGCCGCTGTGTTGGGAGCGGGTTGAAGCGGTCAGAAAATATCGTTCGATTAGCAAAAGAGCGGGTACTCGAAAACTTGCCAATACGCCGATAAAATTTCATTTTGAAAATTTTCCGCGTGGAAATTATATTTTAGTGCCGCGTGTAAGTTCCGAACGCCGCCGATATGTGCCGATGGGTTTCATGTCGCCGAATGTAATTGCAAGTGACGCTACATTAATTATTCCCGACGCAGAAATTTATCACTTCGGGATATTAACGAGTTCAATTCATATGGCGTGGATGAGGACAGTTGCGGGGCGTTTGGAAAGTCGTTACCGCTACTCAAAAGATATTGTGTACAATAATTTTCCGTGGTGTGAAGTGACAGCACGTCAGCGGCGATTAATCGAACGCAGTGCGCAAAATATTTTGGACGTGCGGAAAGATTTTCCCGATTGGACATTTGCGAAACTCTATGATGAAACGACTATGCCGGATGAATTGCGGTCGGCGCACAAATGGAACGATTTTAACGTTGCGTTGGCATATGGCTTTGAGGAATTTGTGGACGACGAGGCAAAAGTTGTTGCGGAGTTGATGAAGGTGTACAAGGCGTTGACAAGTTAGGCGGAGTGTGATAGATTTTTGGCGTATTAATCAGAATACACCTTTGAGAGAGAACAATGCATGATTAACACAAACGAAGAACCCCCGCCAGCGTAGTGAACTGTGCGGGGGCTTCGTTTTGCCATAACCGGTTAGCGAATCCGATTAACGTGGGGCAAGAGGTGTGAACCTGCTACTTTTTGAAGAAACGGTCATAAATGTAGGTTAGGCGGAGTGTTACGGCATATTCGTCAAGTCAATAACTCGGCATTGATATTCCCCATGCACGCGGGGAATTTTTTTTGCAGGTTCGCCGTAAGTCTCCAGCAACTCGAAAACATATTTCATCACGACGGCGACAGGAATTTTTTTCATGCACTCCAAATTATCCGCGCCGCTCTTCGGACAAATATGCCTGCCGCAAGGATGACACGGTACGGGCGATTTGACGAGAATATCTTTCGCGTCGTAAGGATAAAATCCCGGTACCGGCGACGCTCCAAACATCGTGACGATTGGAATATTTCTTGCCACGCCGACATGCATCGGCCCCGAATCGGTCGTCAAGAATAATACGCAATTATCCAGAAAACCTGCCAGCACTGCCAACGATAAATCCCCCGTGAAAATTTTCAAGCGGTCGCTGGCCTTATGACGCATTTTATCAACGCAAGCCGTAACAATTTCCCTATCCATCGGCCCGCCCAAAAATGCAATTCCGTAGCCGCGCTCAATCAAAATATCGGCGCACTCGGCGAAGTAAGAATCAATCCAACGTTTCGTCACCCAACTTGCCCCGATATTGAACGCGATAACCTTCACGCCGTCAGAAAAGTTGTTGCGGAAAATTTTTTCAGCTTCACGTGAGGCCGCATCACTTATCCACATTTCCAAGCCGTTGTCGTAAAATTTTTCAATGCCGCAAGCTTCGCGCAGAACGTCAAAATGCGAATGAACTTGATGTTGAGAGCCTGGCACATATTCAACCTTCAGACCGTGTTTGATATGGCGGGCAATCGAAGGATTAGGCAAAACTTTATCGAAGAGCAAAGAAAATCCCGGCTTCGAGTAGCCGACAATTTTTTTCGCCCCGCTGAATGCCGCCATTGCACTTGCACGTTCGTTGCGATGAAGATTTATCACGAGGTCGAATTTCTCCGCGCGAATCTTGAAGATCAGCTTCACGAGGTTAAATAAATTATCGTCGACGCCCTTTTTGTCAATCAAAATGCAATCGTCGAGATTTTTGTTGAGCTGCACGAGGTCGGCAAGTTTTTTATCAGCCAGCAACGTCAGATGAGCCGTCGGGAAATTTTTTCGCAACGTCGTCAAAGTGGGCGTCACCAACATTAAGTCGCCGATGTGCATTAAATTTATAACAGCAATTTTCATAACTTTAAACCGGCACGCGATTTTCAATCGCCTTGGCAATCGTCAAGCTGTCAGTTCCGGCGAAGTCTGCACCTACCGCCAATCCTCGCGCCAATTTCGTGACTTTGACGCCGGCGGGATTGAGCAATCTGGAAATAAACAGCGACGTTGCATCGCCCTCAACCGTCGGCTCAAACGCGATAATAATTTCTTCGACATTATCCACACTGACGCGTTTAATCAGTTCGCGCAAATGAATATCGTTCTGTGAAATACCTGCAAGCGGTGAAATTAATCCGCCCGTCACGTGATATTTGCCGTTGAAAGAACCTGTCCGTTCGATAGCGTCGAGGTCTTTGGCGTCCTTGACGACGCAAATAATTTTCCCGTCACGTTTATCGGAAGCGCAAATGTCGCAGATATTTTGTTCGGCGTCAATGGTGTTGAAGCAAATTTCGCAGGCGTGAGTATCGAGTTTGACGGAACGAATAGCCGCCGCTAAATTTTCCACGTCGTCGGATTTCATTTCAGCGATATGATAAGCGAGCCGAGCGGCAGTTTTTGCACCGACGCCCGGCAATTTTGTCAACGACTCAACCAGAGCCGCCATTGCTTTTGAACTCATAAATTTTCCCGGTAACTAACCACTAATCACTAATTCTTCCCGCCGCCGAGGAACTTTCCAATCAAATCACCCATGTTGCCAAGGTCGCCGAGTCCGCCAAGTCCGCCGAGAGCATTACCCGCAAATGCCGACATGTTCGCCGAAATTTTTTTCTCAATCTCCGCGTTGGCAGCATTTACCGCGCTTACGACCAAATCTTCAATCGCGTTGACATCGCCATCTTGCACGAGTTCCGGCGCAATTTTAATTTCCTTGACGACTTTTTCACCGTCAACCGTCGCACTGACCATGCCGCCCCCGACTTGAGCTGTTGCAGTCTCTTGCTTGAGGCGTGCTTTATTTTCCTCAAAACTGCGCTGAAGTGCCTGTGCTTGACGCATTATCGCGTTAAAATCAATTCCCTGTTGTGCCATTTAAAAAATCTCCTTTTCTTATTCTAATCACTAACCACTAATCACTAAATTTTAGTAGCGTCGCTCGCATTAAAAATTTTCATTGCTCCCGCAAGGTTTAAACTTTCCTGTTTGGGCATATTTTTTAACACGGGCGGCGGTAAATTTTTATCGATGACGACAGAAATTTTTATCGGACGCCCTGCCACATGTGTAACGGCATCTTCAAAGTCTTTCTGACTTCTCGTAAACCCCGCCGCAAAAAATTCTTTTCTAAAGCCCAAAGTCAACATGTCGTCAGAAAAACTCGTAACCACCGCTTGGTCAAGAAGCCCTTTTAAAGACGGAACTTCACTGTTCAAATAATCTTTCGTATCATAAAAAATTTTTTGCCCTGCGTCAAGATTTTCAGCCGGTTCAGTTGCTTGAGGAATCGGTGCGGGCGTGATTACATTTTGCATGGGCATGATAAAATTTTGAGCGGGCGCGGCCAGTTTCATCAACGCCATTTCCAAAATAATATCGGGAATGCCGGAGCCGTACATTTCCCGCGTCGCTTCACGCAAAGAATCAATTATCCTGTCGAAGTCGGCAAGATTACTCTCGTTGCGGTCGAGCATATCAAATTCAATATCCCGAAGCCGCGTGATTAACGATTCGGCGATAACATTTGCCGCCAAACCCGAACTGAATGCCCGCGTCACGGCCTTAGCAACTTCAACCCTACTCCTTGCACGAACGGCCGAAATTATATCGTCCAAATTTTCGTCGGAGATTAAACCCAGCGTCTCATTGACTTGAGCAAGTGTGATTTCCCCTTCGGACACGGCGTAGCATTGATCCAGGTAAGTCAAGGCGTCGCGCATTGAACCTGCCGCCAGCCGTGCAATTTTTT
The DNA here is from genome assembly GCA_017427545.1 of Selenomonadaceae bacterium. Classification (GTDB taxonomy): domain Bacteria; phylum Bacillota; class Negativicutes; order Selenomonadales; family Selenomonadaceae; genus Quinella. The sequence goes on along the minus strand of JAFRSO010000001.1, from coordinate 17,470 downwards.
GGGCAGCGTCCTCATGCAACGTCACATTCAAGCGATTTGCCAACGTCACGAGATACGGCGCGATTTTCGCTTGCGGGATCAATCGGAAGTTCAGCACTTGGCAACGTGAACGAATCGTCATCGGCACTTTGTTAAGTTCAGTCGTCGCCAAAAAAAATGCCACATTCGACGGCGGCTCCTCAATCAATTTCAAAATCGAGTTGACCGCCTCAAAGGACAGCATGTGCACTTCGTCGATTATGAATGTTTTGACGCGGGCGCGCAGCGGTGCAAAATGTGCCGTCGATAAAAGCCGCGTGACATCTTCGACCGAACGATTGGATGCCGCGTCGAATTCAACGTTATCTTGTGACGAATCAAAATTTTTGCAGGCGTCGCACTTGTTGCAGGGAATTTCTTTTTTTTCGAGAGCACGACCGGAGCTTTGAGCCTCGTGGACGCGATCGCAATTCATAGCCTTGGCCAAAAGTCTCGCCGTGGAAGTTTTACCGGTACCGCGTGTGCCGACGAGTAGATAGGCGTGCGAAAGTCTGTTGGTTGAAATTGCCCGCGCCAAGGCGTTTGAAATATGTTCCTGCCCAATTAAATGCGAAAGAGTTTTTGGACGGCCGCGTGTATAAAGTGCTTCGTGTGCCATAAAAAATTTCCTCCGTGAAAAAAATTTTCAGCCGTCAACGCAAGAACCTGATCCTCGCCGAAGCTGCGCTACAATAACCTCCCGTTGCTGCGTATGCCCTGGCGGGATTGTCAGTACAGTTAGTGTTCGGTTGAAACCAAGTCCCTGCGTTCACGGCTGAAATAAAATTTTATTTCAGACATCAGGCTTTAGAATTTTCATTCCTAATTCCTAATTCATAATTTCTAATTGAAGTAGTGGCGGAGAGTGAGGGATTTGAACCCTCGGTACGCTATCAACGTAACACACGATTTCCAGTCGTGCTCCTTAAGCCACTCGGACAACTCTCCGCGGTAATGCGCAGTTTATCATTCGAGCTTTGTAATGTCAAGAAATTTTTAATCCTCAACCACCGGCGGGATATAAGCCTTGTTAATCGGCACCTCGTCAATCGGAAGGTCGCCGTCCTCATCGCTCAAATGTCCCCGCGAACGTCCGATTATCAACTCGTTATGCTCCTTCGCCCACTCCAAAATCTTCCGATAAAAATTGTAGCGAATATCTTTTGCCGGCAAAGTTTTCAAGTCAATCGGCGCACACGACGTATCCTTATCGAGTGGTGCCCAAGTGTCGTCCAAGTCGACGCGCTCAACAACTTGCACCGTGTCATTTGCCAAATCGAACTTCAAATAATCTGCGCGCCCTGCAAGTCGACTGTAACCTTTGAGCGATAATTTTTTCCAACGCCGCTTTTGAATCACGTCTTCAATCTGAATGTTATCGTAAATGCAAATCGTCGGCACCATCAGCGTATTCAAATCCAACGTTCCGTCCTCACGAACCTTGTAGCCCGCCTGCTGATGATTGAACCAATAATTTCCGCGCGGCGTCGATTGCACCCACATATAAATATCCGTCGGCACTTCCCTGATAACTTCGCCGTCGTCTTCATAAGCAAAAGTTGTGGTCGTTGAAAAGATAATTGCCGCCGATAAAATTCCCGCGAAAAAATTTTTAATCTTCATGTCATTCATCCTTTCGCGCAAATTATATCAGAAAAAGGGGTAAGGGAAAAGGGAAATGGGAAAAGTTTTTTCTCTTATCCCTTCTCCCTTATTTGCCCTTTGCAACGTCAACCCAACCCGCACTCTTGATGTAGCGTTCAAGCTCGCCAATCTCAAAGCGGGCGCAACTCTTATCATTTCCTGCAGCGGGATAAATCACGTCAAATCTTTTCAACGAGGCGTCAAGGTAAATCGGCACGCCGTCATTGACTGCAAACGGACACACTCCGCCGACTGCGTGACCGATAAAATTTTCCACCTCATCAACGGGAATCATATGCGGGCGACAGTTGAATTGCGACTTAAATTTTTTATTATCAATCTTCATGTCGCCCGACATTAAAATCAACACAGGCTTTTTGTCCACGAAGACTGAAATTGTTTTGGCGATTCGTCCGACTTCACAGCCCAAAGCTTGTGCCGCCAACTCACTCGTCGCCGTCGACTGTTCAAACTCTATCACGCGTTCAGGTTCGCCAATCTCCGCAAAAAATTTTTTCACCTTTTCGATTGCCAAAATTTTTTCCCCCTGTCAGAAAAATGTTATCCAAACCAATTCCGCCTTGTCGACCAGCGTCGGTGTCAACTCGTCAAGATTTTCTATCGCGTCGAAGTGCCAACGATTTTTCTCATCACGCGTGAAGCCCAGCTCAAAAGTCATCTGCCCGATAAAATGTCCGCGCAATGAACTGTCGCCCTGCACGTCGAGAATAACCGTAGCTTTGTCGTCATCAATTCGAGTTTCCTTGATTTCAACGTTAGCAGCTTGCCGAATTTTTTCAAACTCGCAGGCAACATAAGCCGTCGGATTTTCTTCGGGCAATTCAGGTTCAGGCATTTTTGCGAAGAATGAATCTTTCACGCCGTCCAAAAATTTCATGTGCAAGTTTTTATGCTCGGCGTTATAGGCAGTCAAAAATTCCGCGTCATGTTGGAAGTAAGGGTCGTCCGGATATTTAGTTTGATACGCGGCGTAGTTTTTGGCAAGTTCAATCGTCGCGGCGTCGTAAGTCTCGGAAAAAAATTTATCCAAGTCCACGCGCTCCGAAAGTTTTGCAGAATTCCTTTCGGACAGCGCGATTTTTATTTCATCAAGTGCAGCTTCGGGAGTATCCTCTTGACTGCAACCCGTCAAAAAAATTATCGCCAACATCAGCGGCGCAAGAAATTTCAATCTCATTGAATCACCCCAACTCCGTCAAAAATTCTTCAAAGGGTAAGCCCCAATTCCACGGCAAATTTAATTTTTCGGCGTGAGCAATGCATTTGGCAACGAAATCGGCCGCCTTGCGTGTCGAATCAGTCAAAGTTTCGCCGTTTAACCATGATGCCGCCGCCACTGCAAAAAATGCATCGCCTGTACCGGAACGGTCGCCGCCCAATCGTCGCGAAGTCACCAAATTAATTTCTCCGCGGTCAAAAATAAAATTCGCAATGTTCGAGCCGTCGTCAATGTCAAGCGTGACACCGGTTATCACGACGCGTCCGCCACGAGTTTTAGCCGCAATATTCGCCGCCATCGTCGCCAACTCCGAATCACTCACGACGCCTTCAGCGGGATACGGCTTGCCTAAAAGTTCGCAGGCCTCCGTCAAATTCGGCGTCACAAGGTCGGCAAATTCCAACAACTCTTTCATACGACGGCACATGTTCCGCGTGTAAGATTTATAAATTTTTCCGTGATCGCCCATGACGGGATCGATTATCACGACGGCGGGAAAGTTTTTAATGAATCGGCGGACAATCTCAATTTGCGCGGCACTGCCCAAAAATCCCGTGGCAATGGCGTCGAACGTCAAATTATTTTTCTGCCAGCTGTCGATATAATTTTCCATGCGGGCGGTATAATCGTCCATGAAATAATTTTTAAAGCCCGTGTGCACGCTCAACAATGCTGTCGGCAACGGGCAGACTTGAATTTTCAGCGCGGAAATTATCGGCAACTCAATCGTCACCGAACATCTGCCGAAGCCCGTCACGTCATTTATCAGCGCAATTTTTTTCTGCCCAATCATCGTCTCTCAACCAGAATTTTTTTCGCGACGGCTTCAAATTCTCCGCAACCGTAATTCACGAACGGCACAATCGAAATTCCGCCGCGAACTTTGAAAAATCCTTCGACTTCAAGATAGCGCGGTTCCAAAAGTTTAATCAAATCGTCGGCAATCGTGTTGATAACGTCCTCGTGAAAAGTGCCGTGGTTGCGAAAACTCGTAAGGTAAAGTTTGAGGCTTTTACTTTCGACCAATTTGGCGTCGGGAATGTAGCGGATTTTAATCGTGGCGTAATCGGGCTGATGAGTTATCGGGCACAGGCAAGTAAATTCTTCGCCGGTGAGCGTCACGAAATAATTTCTGCCTGAATTTTTATTCGGTATCGCCTCCAAAAATTCGGGCGCGTAATCGTATTTGTAATTGGTGATTTTTCCAAGATTTTTAAGTTCCATAACGTCTCCTTAAAGTCCTAAATTCGGTACAGCGTTCAAAGTCGAGTCGGCAAAAGTTTTCTGATAGTAGCCGCGGCAAGCAATCATTGCGGCGTTGTCAGTGCAGAGAATTTTTGTCGGGTAGAAAAATTTCAGTCCGCGACGATTGCAAGCAGTGCGCAAAGTTTTTTCCAATGATGAATTTGCCGCAACTCCTCCCGCCAAAACGATTTTGTCGAGCTTGAATTCTTCCGCCGCCGATAAAGTTTTTTCCGCCAACGTATCGACGACGGTCTTTTGGAAACTCGCCGTCACGTCAGCAGAATTGATTGATTCGCCTTTCATTTGCGCGGTATTAAGATAATTTAACACCGCCGATTTCAAGCCGCTGAAGCTGAAGTCGTAGCCGGTAACTTTCGGGTGCGGAAAAGTTACGGCATCGGGATTGCCGATTTTGGCAAGCTTATCGATTTCGGGGCCGCCAGGATATGGCAAACCCATAACACGTGCAATTTTATCGAAGGCCTCACCCGCCGCGTCATCACGTGATTGACCTAAAAGTTCAAAGGCGTTGTAGTCCGTCATTTTAATCAGCGCGGTATGTCCGCCCGAAACTACCAACGATAAAAACGGCGGCTCAAGTTCGGGCGCGCTTAAGAAGTTCGCGAAGATGTGACCTTCCAAATGATTGACGGCTATCAGCGGGATTTTCAGCGCGTAAGCTAACGATTTTGCCGCAGATAATCCGACTAGCAATGCTCCCGCCAATCCCGGCCCGAATGTCACGGCGATTTGATTTATCTCGCGCAATTCGACGCCCGCTTTTGAAATGGCCTCGTCGATAACCGGCATGATGTTGACGATATGTTTTCTTGAGGCGATTTCAGGTACGACGCCGCCGAATTTTTGATGTAGCGGGATTTGCGTTGATATGACGTTCGATAAAAGTTCTCGTCCGCCGCGAAGTACAGCCGCTGCAGTTTCGTCGCAGCTGGTTTCAATTCCAAGCGTCAAAATTTTATCCATTGGCAGCCCTCGCGATACAAAAATTAATCGGGACGCCCTGCTCACTGAATTTATTTTCATACTCGGTGCGGACGTTTTCAGGCGGCTCGTTAGCGTGCAAGTCAAAAGTCACGTCGCGAACTTCAAAGCCCGTCAACGCGAATTGCTCCAACGAATAATCAAACAGCCCGCGATTGTCCGTCTTGAAGTAAATTTCTCCGCCGACCTTGAGAATTTTTTTATATCGTTCCAAAAATTTCTCGTTAGTCAAGCGGCGTTTGGCATGACGTTTTTTAGGCCAAGGGTCGCAAAAATTTATGTAAAGCCTGTCGACTTCGTGTTCAGAGAAAATTTCGGTGATATTTTCCACGTCGAAGACAATCAGGCGGACGTTGCTCAAATTTTTCTCGCGAACTTTTCTTGCCGCAGCCAATACGCAAGTCGCCTCAACCTCAAGCCCGATAAAATTTATCTGCGGGTAGCGTTCGGCAATCTGCGTGATGAATTCGCCCTTGCCCGTGCCGAGTTCAACGTGAAGTTCTCGCGCCGAATCTTTTTGGATAGGCTCAACGTCGCCACGCGTCACGAAGTCCGCGAAGTTTTGTAATTTTTCGTCAGTGTGAGGCTTTTTCCTCAAGCGCAAAAGTATTCCTCCTTTGTAAGGAACAAGGAATAAGGAACAAGGGATTTTAACTCCTCACTCCTAACTCCTAACTATTCGTCGAGCCCGATTAAATTTTCTTCACGCATGAACGCCGCCAATTTTTTTATGCCGCTCATGACTGCGCGATAATGTTCGGGCGTCAAAGACTGCGAACCGTCCGATAATGCCCGCGCAGGATTCGGATGCATTTCAACCATCAATCCGTCAGCACCCGCCGCGATTGCCGCCAATGCCATCGGTTTTACCATGCGCCATTTGCCCGTGCCATGTGATGGGTCGACGATTATCGGCAAGTGTGATAAATGTTTGACCGCCGCCACTGCCGACAAGTCCAAAGTATTGCGCGTATAAGTTTCGTAAGTTCTGATTCCGCGTTCACACATGACGACGTTGGGATTGCCCGCGTTCATGATATATTCAGCGGCATTGAGCCATTCATCAATCGTCGCAGCAAGTCCGCGCTTCAAAAGTACGGGGCGTTTGCATTTGCCGACCTCTTTAAGCAGTCCGAAATTTTGCATATTCCTCGCGCCGATTTGCAACATGTCCGCATATTCGGCAACAGGTGCAATGCCTTCAACCGTCGTGACTTCCGTGACGATTTTTAAGCCGGTGACTTCACGCGCCTCCGCCAAATATTTCAAGCCCTCAACCTCAAGCCCTTGGAATGAATACGGCGAAGTTCTCGGCTTATATGCCCCGCCACGTAAGAATTGTGCGCCGCCTTCAGCTACGATTTTTGCCGCCTTGATGAGTTGTTCACGACTCTCAACCGCGCAAGGTCCCGCCATAATGACAGGTTCACTGCCGCCGATTTTCACGCCGCTAACGTCAATAACACTCGATTGCGGATGAAATTCACGGCTGGCAAGTTTGTAGCTTTTTGAAATTGCAACGGAACTCTCGACGCCCGGCAGAGCATCAATCGCCACGCTTGCCAACTTCGTCTTGTCGCCAATGACGCCTACAATTTTCTGTTGAGCACCTTCCATTATTTTTGCGTCAAGCCCGACACTTTTTATTGCCTTTATAACTTCGTCAATATTTTTTGACGTCGCCTCCGGATTCATTATGATGACCATAAATTTCACTCCTTCGTTAGGAACTAGTAATTAGTAACTGGAAACCAGTAGTAATTAGTAGAAACTAGTTCCTAGTTCCTAGTGTTTGCATATGATACAAAATCGGCGGGGGAATGTAAATAGGAACTAGTAATTAGGAACTGGGAACTAGTAGAAATTAGTAGAAACTAGTTCCTAGTTCCTTGTATTGACACCAAAAATTTTTTCATGTAAAATTTGCAGTTACTGATTGATAATAGACGGATTTAAAATCACGAGGAGTGACGATAGATGTTTACCCCTGTCAAAGTCGGAAAGAGAACTCGATATTCATACGCGAGGATTAAGGAAATCATGGAGATGCCCCATTTGCTTGACCTTCAGCGCAACTCCTACGAATGGTTCAAAAGTGAGGGCTTGAAGGAGATTTTCAAGGACATTTCGCCGATTTCTGACTTCTCCGGTAACCTCGAATTGTACTTCGAAAATTTCTATTTCGGGGATTGTAAATATTCCCTCGAAGAATGCAAACGGCGTGACGGTACTTATGCCGCACCCGTTCGCGTCAGAGTCAAATTGCTCAACAAGGCTAAAGGTGAAGTCAAAGACCAGGAAATTTTCCTCGGTGACTTCCCGACCATGACCAATCAAGGAACTTTCATCATCAACGGTGCTGAACGCGTCATCGTTTCACAGCTGGTCAGAAGCCCCGGTTCTTACTATGACAAGACTATCGACATGGCGGGCAAAAATATCTTCAATGCAACCGTCATTCCCAATCGCGGCGCGTGGATTGAGCTCGAAACCGATTCGGCCGGCTCTATTTCTGTGCGTATCGACCGTACCAGAAAAATGCCACTGTCTTATTTCCTGCGCGCCCTCGACTTTGAAACCAACGATCAAATTTTGGAACTGTTCGACGTGAAATTTTTCGTCGCCTCTAAAATTCATGAGCCGCTTACCTCCGAACAACTTAGCACTTTCCTTTCCTCCGATAATGACGCCGGTGCTGACGCTCGCAACTCACTGACTGTCGGCTATCTGCGTCGCAGCGGTCATCATGATGAAAATACTTTCGACGCACTTTTGGACGCTTACTTCCAAATCGATTCCAAATATGACAACCTCTCCAACCTCAAATATCTGCTCGATAAACTCGCCGCCCTTGATGAGAAAAATCCACTTCTGGCGGGTTATAAAGCTCTCGTCGATATGCTTGATGTCGACAAGAAAAATGGCGAAGATAATAAGGATAAGGCTCTTATCGGGATTTATAACAGATTGCGTCCCGGTGAACCGCCCAGTGCCGATAATGCCGCCTCTTTGCTCCACTCGCAATTTTTTGATCCCAGACGTTACGACCTTGCCACCGTCGGAAGGTTTAAAATTACTAAGAAACTCGGCTGGAAAAATCGCGTACTCGGTAAAGTTCTCGCGGAAGATTTATTCGACCTCGAAAGTGGCGAAATTCTCCTGCCCGCCGATACCCCGATTACTCAAAAGATGATTGACCAAATCCCGCCCATTGATGAGGAAAAAGCTTTCGGCCTTCAACCTGACGAACTGCGCCGCGGCTTTTACTCGCCCATTCCCATTCGCATTAAAACCGATTTCGGCGCGTATACAATGCTTTGCTCACCTACTCTCGATATTCACGAAAACCGCACGCTATGCATTGCCGATATTATTTCTTCGATTGATTATATCTTCGCGCTTATGTCCGGCACCGGTGTTCATGATGATATTGACCATCTGGGCAATCGTCGCGTCCGTTCAGTCGGCGAATTGCTCCAAAATCAATTCCGTATCGGTATGAGCCGCATGGAACGCGTCGTCCGTGAACGCATGACTACCACTGATCCCGAAATCGTCACTCCTCAAAACCTCATCAACATTCGACCTGTCGTCGCCGCCATTAAAGAATTTTTTGGTAGCTCACAATTATCACAATTTATGGACCAGCATAATCCGCTATCCGAGTTAACGCACAAAAGGAGGCTGTCGGCGCTGGGACCGGGGGGTTTGTCTCGTGAACGCGCCGGCTTTGAGGTTCGCGATGTTCATAACTCGCACTATGGCAGAATGTGTCCTATTGAGACGCCCGAAGGTCCTAACATTGGTCTCATCGGTTCACTTTCTAACTACGGTCGCGTCAATCAGTATGGTTTCATCGAAACTCCTTATCGCCGCGTCGACAAACTTAATCACAAAGTAACCAAAGACGTCCGTTACATGACTGCTGATGAGGAAGAAACTTTGGTCATCGCGCAGGCCAACGAACCTCTGGACGATAACGACTGGTTCCTCAATGAGCGCGTCACTGCTCGCGTCAATGAGGAAACTACCAAAGTCCACCGCGATACCGTCGACTACATGGACGTTTCTCCTAAGCAGGTCGTCTCTATCGCCACCGCTATGATTCCTTTCCTCGAAAATGACGACGCTAACCGCGCTCTCATGGGCGCCAATATGCAACGTCAAGCCGTACCACTCCTCAAAACTCAGGCTCCTCTCATCGGCACCGGCATGGAATTTAAAGCCGCTTGCGATTCAGGCGTCATGATTCTCGCTAAACGCCCCGGCATTGTCCACGAAGTCGACGCTTGCTCCATCAAAATCAAAGTCGACGACCAATTTGTTAACTCCACCCGCGATCACTTCGACATTTACAAACTACAAAAATTTGTCCGCTCCAACCAGGGCACTTGCATTAATCAAATTCCTATCGTCTCCGAAGGTGAACACGTCGACGCCAATCAACCCATTGCTGACGGCCCCGCCACTTCTCAAGGTGAACTCGCTCTCGGTTATAACATCATTGTTGCTTATATGCCTTGGGAAGGGTATAATTACGAAGACGCTATCCTGCTCTCTGAAAATTTAATCAAACGCGATATCTATACTTCCATTCACATTGAGGAATATCAATGCGACGCCCGCGACACTAAACTTGGACCCGAAGAAATTACTCGCGATATCCCCAACGTATCCGAAGATGCTCTCACTCACCTTGATTCCGACGGCATTATTTCTATCGGCGCCGACGTTCGTACCGGTGATATTCTCGTCGGCAAAGTCACTCCTAAAGGTGAAACCGAACTCACTGCTGAAGAACGACTCCTTCGCGCTATCTTCGGCGAAAAGGCTCGCGAAGTTCGTGATACCAGCCTGCGCGTCCCTCACGGCGAAGCCGGTAAAATCGTTGCCGTCAATGTTTTCACTCGCGACAATAACGACGAAATGGCCCCCGGCGTCAATCGTCAAGTACGCGTTTACATTGCTCAAAAACGCAAAATCTCCGTCGGCGATAAAATGTCCGGTCGGCACGGTAACAAAGGCGTCGTCTCCGATATCCGCCGTCAAGAAGATATGCCCTTCCTGCCTGACGGTACTCCCGTTGATATCGTACTCAACCCTCTGGGCGTGCCCTCTCGCATGAATATCGGCCAAGTTCTTGAAACTCATCTCGGCATGGCCGTCCGCACTATCGGCCTTCGTATCCTTAATCGCGATCCCAATATCAGAAACGACCTTAAATCTTTCGGCTTCGATGTCGACCATTTCGGACTTCCAAGGCCTGCTCAAGCCGGTCTCAATATCGCCACTCCCGTTTTCGATGGCGCTCGCGATTCTGATATTGCACAGACCATTGCACTTGCCGGCCTCGACCCTGACGGTAAATCTATTCTCTTCGACGGGCGCACCGGCCAACCTTTCGACAATCGCGTTACTGTCGGTTGCGTTTACATGCTTAAACTTCATCATCTCGTTGACGACAAAATTCACGCTCGTTCCACCGGCCCTTATTCCCTCGTCACTCAACAACCTCTCGGCGGCAAGGCTCAATTCGGCGGTCAACGTTTCGGCGAGATGGAGGTTTGGGCTCTCGAAGCTTACGGCGCTTCCTTTACCTTGCAAGAAATTCTCACCGTTAAATCTGATGATGTCGTCGGTCGCGTCAAGGCTTATGAAGCTATCGTCAAAGGCCAAAACATTCCCGAACCCGGCGTTCCCGAATCCTTCAAAGTTCTCATCAAGGAATTACAATCTATCGGCCTTGATATTCGCGTTCTTTCCAAAGACTCCAACGAAATTTTCATCTCCGACGACGACGACGATGACGATAACTCTATTCGTAAAACTGCTCAAGATTTTGGCGTTGATGTCGGCTCTTTCGGTGACCACGATCTTAAAGCTCCTTCCGAACCTGTTAATGATCTTGACGACCAACTTTCCAAACTCTCCGATCTCGATTCAGTTAACGACGATTTTGATCTTTGAACTAGGAACTAAACAGGAGGTTTTATTATGCTTGACGTTAATATCTTTGATTCTATGCGTATCGGGCTTGCCTCCCCAGAAAAAATCCGCCAGTGGTCTTTCGGTGAAGTCAAAAAGCCCGAAACTATTAACTATCGTACTCTCAAGCCCGAACGCGACGGACTCTTCTGCGAACGCATCGGAACTGGAAAAGAAAAATGACAAAAATAAACATCCTATTGTTGATAATCTTTATGGTTTTATGTTACATTGTAGGTAACCATTAAAGGAGGTAATTTTTATGGCATGGGAATGGAAAATGAAAGCCGCTGGAACTCTTAAAGGACAACTTCAAGGTTCCTCAGATACAATGTCTATCGCAGGTATCAGCGGTAACGTAATTCAAAAAACTCCCGAACAAGCCGCCGCTCTCGTCAATCAAATCCTTGATATTGGCGGTAAGACTATCGTCGCTAACACGAAAATGTCCTATTCTCTCGGAAATGAGGTGTATGATAATGAGTAAAACCGTCTCTTTCAAACTTAACTACAACTCCACTGACAAAACCCGTCTCATCACACTGGATAACGTACTCGACGAAGTTGCAACTCCTAACACTGTCCGTACGAAAGTCAACACCATTAATGCGTCCCTCACTAGTGGTACTGCTGATGAACTCGCTAGTATTTTCGTCTCTGATGATTATGACAGCACTCTCAACATCGGCACCCTCAAAAAAATTACTGACGTTGAAATTAAAACTGTTATCGAAATTCCTATTACGGCGTGAGGTGATTATAAATGTCTAAAGTTTCTATTCAGATTGAATCTACCGACACTCTCGGAAACAAAAAGCAAAAATCGCTTACCGACATCAACCCTGAGGCTACTTCCCAGCAAATTAAATCTTTTGCTCAAAATCTTATTCTGCTCACAAATCAAACCTATAACGCAACTAACAGAATTGAAAAAATCAACGTTGACACCGAAAGCGGTAAAGCTACGCCGACGCTCACTCTTGACCCCACTACCTTGCCGGCCAGCTCAATCAATAGCGGTTCCGGTGTTGAAATCTCTTATTCCGGCGACGCTGAACTCAAAGACTTCTTCGTTACCTTCAGCATTCCCGAAACCAATATCCTTGCCGGCGTCGTCACTTTCAACAACGTACCTAACTTGTGGCTTAAAAAAGGCGTGTCCGACATCGCGGTTAAGCCTTGTACACTCACTCTTCACACTCCCGAAACTAATAATTACAAAGCCGCTTCCGTTACTTTCACTGTTACCGCTTAAAGGGGGGATAATCAATGGCTGACATCACTAAGACTACTCGTCAACTTAAATTGCTTGCGGGCTTTTCTGATGAAGACGACCGTACTATTACGCTCGATAATCCGAAACAAAATATTACATGGTCACAAATTGAAAATCTCGCAACATATGCTGCGCCCGTTCTTATTGGCGATAAATACGGTGCCTCTTTCACACGCTTTAAAGAAGCTAAATACGTTGAAGGCACTACAATCTATTTGGATACGGATTAACATCATGAAAATAGACAACGTTTCAGACAACCGCCTTTTGACAATGTGGCAAAAATATCTGCAAAAATATCACCCAACCGATACAAATACCAGAAGTTTAAAATTATGCGGTTCTCAAATTATCAAAAATCAACCTTCAAAACCTGCAGTTTTTGTCCTGACAAACGGCGAACGCTCAAAATTTTTTGGATTAGCAACATGTAATAGTGCATGGGCTTGTCCCAAATGTACAGCAAAAATGATGGCGGAAAAAGGCGCACGAATTGCAATCGCGATTGACGCCCTCGCTAAATGGTACAATCAGCAACCGCTCATGATGACTTTAACATTGCCGCATACTAAGCACATGTCTTGCGAAGAAACTTTCCAACTTCTGCAAGATACATGGCGTTTATTTACACGCGCCGGTAATCACAAGTCAAGAAATAAATATTATTACACTGCCAAAAGTGGTGAACGTAGAGAATATCGCGTTGGCAATGACGCTTACGGCGACTTTCGTCAATCATTAGGAATTAAACACATTGTTAGAGTTTACGAATTTACTTGGGGTGAAAACAGCTGGCACCCTCATATCCACGCTTTAATTTGGTGTCCTAAAAAAAATTGGAATAAAATTGCCGATTTTGAAGAACGCCTTATGGAGCGTTGGTGGACTTGTGCTAAATTCTGCGCTCTTCGCATGCGCAATAAACGATTTCCCGATACGTTAGAAGAAAATAAGCGACGTATCGAGATTTTTTTTGCTGACTGGCGAAAAATTCCAAAAGGCAGACACCGTTCATTATTCATATCAAAAACTCCTGAAGGTAAAATTTATCCCGTGCCCTCATCATATTACATTAGCGGTTGGGGCGGAGATAACGAACTCACCGGTTTAAATTACAAAAAAACAAACCCCGAACATTATACCCCTCACATGATTCTAGTTGAGGCTCAAAAAGCTAAAACTCCTCAAGAGCAAAAACAATGGCTTGACCTTTACTATGAATACGCAAAAGCTACATTTAGACATCGCAGAGTTGAATGGTCTAAACGTGACGGCTTAACCGAAATTATCAATCGTTGGAAACAAACGAAAGACTACATCGAGATTTTTAAAAAAAAATTTATGGCCAAGGAAACCTCCAAGTGGAGAGTGGTCGTCTGGTTCAACGAAAAACAATGGTACAACATATCCTTTAATGACCGTTTCGGAGAAACTTACTTGCAAGCTGAAATTTTAGCTCATGCACACTTACCAGACGGGAAACAGCAAATACAACAGCTTTTACTAGAACATAATATCGACATAACACAAAACAAAACTCATTATTTGGAAAAATTCATAGAAGACCAGGTCTTTGAAAATCGCTATGCTTAAACATTGCGGCAAATATAAGCGCGTTCGTTACAAAGGCACTATCTGCGACCGCTGCGGCGTAGAAGTAACTCGCGCTAAAGTTCGCCGTGAGCGCATGGGGCATATTGAACTTGCCGCGCCAGTCAGTCACATTTGGTATTTCAAAGGCATCCCCTCGCGCATGGGCTTGCTTTTGGATATGTCACCGCGGGCCTTGGAGCGCGTGCTGTACTTCGCCTCTTATATCGTTCTCGACCCCGGCGACACAGATTTAAAGCAAAAGGATCTTCTAACCGAGGGGCAATATCGCTTTCACCGGGACTCTTTCGGAAAAGGAGCTTTTAAAGTCGGCATGGGCGCGGAGGCGATTGAAGAACTGCTGCGCGGCTTGGACTTGGAAGCTATGGCTAATGATTTGCGAGAGGAGTTGAACTCTTCCAATGGGCAAAAGCGCATTAGGGCAATCCGTAGGCTGGAAGTTGTTGAGGCCTTCCGCAAATCGGGAAATAAACCGGAATGGATGATCATGAAAGTTATACCCGTTATACCGCCAGAATTGCGGCCGATGGTTCAGCTTGACGGCGGCAGGTTCGCAACAAGCGATTTGAACGATTTATATCGGCGCGTGATAAACCGCAATAACCGCTTAAATCGCCTGCTCAAACTCAAGGCTCCCGATATCATTGTGCGCAACGAAAAGCGCATGTTGCAGGAGGCCGTTGACGCTCTTATTGATAATGGTCGCAGAGGCCGTCCTGTTACAGGGCCCGGCAATCGCGCACTCAAATCACTGTCCGATATGCTTAAAGGTAAGCAAGGACGTTTCCGTCAAAATCTTTTGGGTAAACGCGTCGATTATTCGGGACGCTCTGTTATCGTAGTCGGGCCCGAACTCAAACTTCATCAATGCGGCCTGCCTAAAGAAATGGCTTTGGAACTTTTTAAGCCTTTTGTCATGAAAAAATTATCGGCTGACGCGGGGCTGACAATCAAGGCTGCGAAGAAAAAAGTTGACCGCGCCACTGACGAGGTATGGGGCGTTTTGGAGGAAGTCATCAAGGAACACCCCGTGCTTTTGAATCGCGCACCGACATTGCATCGCTTAGGAATTCAAGCCTTTGAGCCGGTCTTGACTGAAGGGCGCGCCTTGAAGTTACACCCTCTGGCCTGTACTGCGTATAATGCTGACTTCGACGGCGATCAAATGGCAATCCATCTGCCGCTATCAAGTGAAGCTCAAGCCGAGGCTCGCGTACTGATGTTGGCTGCCAATCACATTTTGGCCCCCAAAGACGGCAAGCCTATCATCGTTCCGACTCAAGACATGGTTTTGGGGACGTATTATCTTACGAAATTACGCTCCGGTGCTGCCGGCGAAGGTAAATTTTTCACCGGCTTTGAAGAGGCCTTGCTGGCTTATGAAAATAAAGATGTGGCTTTGCAGGCCGAAATCTTTGTTCGCATTCCAATCGACCGCTTGCCGGATTTTGTCGTGGAACAGCTGGACTTGGAAGAAGAATTTATCATGGTGAAAACTTCCGTGGGGCGCATGATCTTCAACGAGAAATTGCCGCTTGAATTGCGCTCGTATCACAAGCAGGGAACCTGGATTTTGGGCACGGTTATGAACAAGAAGGAATTGGGCAAGCTTGTCGCCAACTGCTTTAATAAGTTCGGGGCGACACGTACCGCTGAAGTTATCGACGCCGTTAAATCTTTGGGCTATCATTTCGCTTGCACCGCCGGCATGACTGTTGCCATATCTGATGTTATTGTGCCGCCGAAGAAAAAAGAAATCCTGGCCGCCACTGCCGAAAAAGTTAAACGCGTCGAAATGTATTTTGCACGAGGCAAGTTGACTTCGACGGAACGCTATAACAAGGTCGTGGAGCTTTGGAATAGTGCAACAGAGCAAGTAGCTGACGCTATGATGGAAAATATGGACGAGTTCAATCCGATATACATGATGAGTGATAGCGGCGCGCGCGGTAATAAGCAGCAGATGCGCCAGTTGGCAGGTATGCGCGGCCTTATGGCTGACCCTTCCGGCAAGATTATCGACCTGCCGATAACTGCAAACTTCCGCGAGGGCCTCTCTGTTTCCGATTACTTTATTTCAAGTCACGGTGCGCGCAAAGGTCTGGCCGATACCGCCCTTCGCACTGCCGACAGCGGCTATTTGACGCGCCGGCTTGTTGATGTGGCTCAAGATGTCATCGTCCGCCAAGACGATTGTGACGTTTTGGTTGTCAATTTGGCTTTGGAACGCGCACTTTTGGCTGAAGACACCTTCGACGCCCTGGAAATTTTGTCCGAGGCTTTGCAAGGCCGCGTTTTGGCTCAAGGCGTTGGTAAAGTGCCGGCCGATACAGTTTTGGACGAGGATACCTTGATTAAAGTCGGCGAAAGTGGAGTTCGAGAAATTGTCTTGCGAGGCTCCAGTTTAACCCGGCCGCTTGCTGCCAAACATATCCTTGCAACCGAGACAATTCAGCTTGGCACCCCCGACCCTAAAGAGCGCGAAAAATTGCGTCATGCCTTTATTCATCAGCACGCAAGCAAAATTTTAGCTAAGCCGATTACCTTGCAACCTAATAACCCAATAACCTATCCACCTAATTCCCTAATAACGGAAGAAATCTTGGACGCCCTTTTGGACTCCGAGGAAGTTACCGAATTGCATATCCGCTTGGGCAATATCCGCGGCATTGAGGTTGAGGCTATCCGCGAAGATTCCCGCTCCGAAGGCATTATTGAACCGCTTTTTGATCGCATTTTGGGACGCGTTTTGGCCGAAGATATTTATTCCCCTTCGGGAGATTTGATAGCCCCCATTAATACGACGATTGATTCTTCTTTGGCTGAAAAAATCTGCGCCGTGCGAGAAAAAGTGTTAATCCGCTCAGTTTTGACGTGCAAGGCTCCTCAAGGCGTGTGCAAAAAATGTTACGGCGTCGATTTGGCAAATCAATCAGAAGTGGAAGTCGGCGAGGCAGTAGGAATCATTGCCGCGCAGTCAATAGGTGAACCCGGTACGCAACTAACGATGAGAACTTTTCATACGGGCGGAGTGGCCGGCGGCGATATCACCCAAGGCCTTCCCCGCGTCGAGGAGTTGTTCGAGGCCCGAAAACCCAAGTTGAGCGCAATTATCGCCGAAATCGACGGCACGGTCTCTTTGGGCCGCGAAGAAAAAAACGACCTCGTCCAAGTCACAATCACCCCTAACGATACCGCCAATCAAAACCCCCGCGAATACATCATCCCCTACGGCATTCAACCCAAAGTCAAAGACGGCGACACGATTAAAGCCGGCGACAACATAACAGACGGCGCAAAAAATCCCCACGACATCCTCCGCATTTGCGGCCTCAAAGAAACCTACCGCTATCTCGTCAAGGAAGTCCAAAAAGTCTACAAATCCCAGGGCGTTGAAATTAACGACAAGCATATTGAAGTTATGGTTCGGCAAATGCTCCACAAGGTCA
>JAFRSO010000033.1 GCA_017427545.1 Selenomonadaceae bacterium | reverse complement strand
GTATCTCGCAACAATGACGTCCGCAATATTTTTCGGAACTTCGTCGTAATAAGCAACTTCCATTGAGTAGGAGCCGCGTCCTTGAGTTTTGGATCGAAGGTCGGTCGCGTAGCCGAACATTTCACTGAGCGGAACGAAGCCGTGAATTATCTGCAGGTTATTGCGCGGTTCCATACCGTCAATCTTCCCGCGTCGAGAATTTAAATCGCCGATAACGTCGCCCATATAATCTTCGGGAACGGTGACTTCAACTTTAACGTAAGGTTCAAGCAGGACGGGTTTAGCTTTTTCAGCAGCCGCCTTGAACGCCATAGAACCTGCGATTTTGAAGGCCGCCTCGGAGCTGTCGACTTCGTGGAAACTTCCGTCATACACCGTGGCTTTAACGTCGACAATCGGGAATCCTGCAAGCACGCCATTTTCCATAGCCTGCTTAATGCCCGCCTCAATCGGATTGATGTACTCTTTGGGAATGACGCCGCCGACAATTTTATTCTCGAAGACGAATCCCGCGCCCGTTTCATTAGGCGAAATTTCAATCCAGCAATGGCCGTATTGCCCGTGACCACCCGTCTGACGAACGAATTTGCCTTCACCCTTGGAAATTTTGCGAATGGTCTCACGATAGGCAACTTGCGGTTCGCCGACTTTGCAATCAACTTTGAACTCGTCCAACATGCGGTCGACGATAATTTGCAAATGCAATTCGCCCATGCCCGAAATTATGACTTGTCCGGTTTCAGGATCAGTGCGGACTTTGAACGTCGGATCCTCTTCCGCGAGTTTTTGAAGGGCAATTCCCATTTTATCCTGATCATTTTTAGTAGCGGGTTCCACCGCAACTGATATGACCGGGTCGGGAAATTCCATCGACTCAAGGATAATCGGATGAGCCTCGTCGCAGAGAGTATCGCCCGTCGTCGTATCTTTCAAACCGACAACTGCCGCAATGTCACCGCTGTAGAGGAAATTAATTTCCTTGCGATTGTTCGCGTGCATTTGGAGAATTCGCCCGATACGTTCCTTGCGACCTTTCGTCGAGTTGTAGACGTAAGAGCCGCTTTTGAGGACGCCGCTGTAAACTCTGACAAATGCCAACCTGCCGACGAACGGATCAGTCATAATCTTAAATGCCAACGCTGCAAAAGGTTCCTCATCACTTGCGGGGCGAGTATCTTCAGTGCCGTCAGGTTTGACACCTTCAATCGGCGGAATATCTGTCGGGGCGGGCATGTAATCAACAATCGCGTCGAGTAAAGGTTGAACGCCGCGATTCCTGTAAGACGTGCCGCATGTGACCGGCGTTATCTTGCATTCGATTGTAGCCTTGCGAATCACAGCTTTAACCTCGTCGATTGTAATTTCCTCACCGCCGAGATATTTTTCCATGAAGTCGTCGTCCAACTCCGCGCAGGATTCCAAAAGTTTGTCGCGATAATCTTCCGCCATGTCAATCATATCATCGGGAATATCAACTTCTCTTGAAACCTTGCCGAGGTCGTCATCATAAACAATCGCGTCCATTTTGACGAGATCGACAATCCCTTTGAAATTATCTTCCGCGCCAATCGGTAGTTGAATTGCAACGGCGTTTGTGTGAAGTCTGTCGCGCATCATCTGGATAACGTGATAGAAATCTGCACCGGTGGTATCCATTTTATTGACGTAAGCCATGCGCGGGACGTTGTATCTTTCCGCCTGCCGCCAAACAGTTTCCGTCTGAGGCTCGACGCCGCCGCGAGCTGTTAAAATCGCGAGTGCGCCGTCCAAAACTCTCAAAGATCTTTCAACCTCAACCGTGAAGTCAACGTGTCCGGGCGTATCAATTATGTTGATTCGATGATCTTTCCAGTAGCATGTTGTCGCCGCGGAAGTAATTGTAATGCCGCGTTCTTGCTCCTGCTTCATCCAATCCATTGTCGCCGCGCCCTCGTGGACTTCGCCGAGTTTGTGATTGACACCCGTATAAAACAAAATTCGTTCGGTCGTGGTTGTCTTACCGGCATCAATGTGCGCCATGATACCAATGTTGCGAGTTTTTTCTAATGAAAACTCTCTTGACACGAAATTTGCTCCTTACCAGCGATAATGTGCAAAAGCCTTGTTGGCCTCCGCCATTTTATGGGTGTCTTCTTTCTTTTTGATTGATGCGCCGGTATTGTTGGCCGCGTCCATGAGTTCGCCCGAAAGTCTTGCGTCCATAGTTTTTTCGCCGCGCAGTCTGGCATAATTTACCAGCCAACGAATTCCCAATGTTTGACGACGGTCGGGGCGCACTTCGACGGGAACTTGATAGTTTGCACCGCCGACGCGACGCGCTCTGACTTCCAAAACCGGCATAACATTTTTCAGTGCCGTCTCGAAGACTTCCAACGGATCCTTACCTGTCTTTTCGCGGATTGTGTCGAAGGCGTCATACACCACTCGTTGAGCTACACTCTTTTTGCCTGACAGCATGACTTTATTTATAAACTTCGCAACAGTCTTTGAGTGATAGACAGGATCCGGCAGAACGTCTCTTTTAGGCACAGCACCTTTTCTCGGCATTCTTGATCCTCCTTTAGTAGGTTATTAGGGAATCAGGTTATTAGGTTATTAGGTTATTAGGTTATTAGTTTATTAGTTTCTCTGCCGACCTATTAACCTATTAACCTCATTTCTTCTTAGCCTTAGCTTTCTTCGCGCCGTATTTGGAACGCGCTTGCTTGCGATCTTGCACGCCGGCGGTATCGAGGGAGCCGCGAATAATATGATAGCGAACACCCGGCAAATCTTTAACACGTCCGCCGCGAATGAGGACAACGCTATGCTCCTGCAGATTGTGCCCGATGCCGGGAATATATGCAGTGACTTCAATGGCGTTGGTCAAGCGGACACGCGCAACCTTACGAAGTGCCGAATTCGGTTTCTTGGGCGTCGTCGTATAAACACGAGTGCATACGCCGCGTTTTTGCGGGCACTCTTTCAGAGCCGGAGCCGTAGATTTTTCTTCCAACATCTGACGACCTTTTCTGACTAACTGATTTATGGTTGGCAATGCGCCCACCTCCTTCCAAAATTTTCATGCCTAGTTAAAAGCGGCGTAATATTATCATTGCCAAAAATGCTTGTCAAGCCCTTCATGACGCGACCTTTATGAAAACATTGTCTACTGCGTTAAAATTATTCCCAAAAGTCAAAAATCGCGCCACTACTGAAAATTTTTCATGGCATATTGACTCGTGGAAACGATTATCACCAGCGCGGATTTTAACAGAGAATTGATTAGCGGCTTGAGTGAAGAAAGTCGACACGCCGTCATGAATATAATTCTTCGCGGCCAGGCATTAGCTGAAGATCCTCGGCGACTGGCGCAAGAAATACGTCCGCTAATCGGTTTAAATCAGCGTCAAGCTCAAGCCAACGTCACATATCGCGAACGCGTTTATCAGCGATTCATTGAACGTGGATTAAGTCCGTCAAAGGCGGCAGAAAAATCAGACGCGGCGGCTTTGAGATATGCGGGCAAGCAACACCGCTATCGTGCGGAGACGATTGTAAATACCGAAATGGCATTTGCGTACAATCGCGGGGCGCACATGAGTGTAGGCCAAGCAATAGCGAACGGCTACATGGGCAAATGCGAAATGGTGTGGACGACGGCGGGCACGAATCGAGTATGCTCACGTTGCATGGAGCTAAGGGGCAGAGTGGTTGGTACTACAGAGGACAGCGGCGTAACGATACCGCCTTTGCACCCGCGTTGCCGCTGCACTATAATATATCAAGAAATTGCGCCTGCAAAGGCATTGCGTCCGAAGCCGCAAATTACGATAGTTAATTACGAAGATGTTGCTGTGATACGTTCACAAAAAGAATTTTTGATGTTTGCTAACCAAATGAAACCTGTTATTGAGCAATATACAGGGCGGCAAAGTAAATGGAACGGGAGGATAATATTGAAAGACAGAGGTGACGCAATCAGTGGGAAATGTTGGGATTGTTCAATAGTATTGAATCCTAACGCACCTGATCACGCTGTGATTCATGAACTTGTTCATTCCTGCTCAATTAGCTATTATAATGTGATGATGTTTTTAAATAACAAATTTGAAGAAGAGCTATCAGTAGAGTATCTAAGCCAAGAATTAGCAATATTAAAAAATGTCCCTGTAGTAAAATCTGATTATAACCCAGGCGTTGAATTAATCAGAGAATTTAAAGCAATGCTGGGTGTAGAAAAAACAGATATAGAATTTGCTTCAGAGTTGATAAAACAACCTTTAGGTGAACGTTGGGATTGGCTCTGGGAACAAATTTCTGATAAAATAAATCCGGGAACTTCACTGGAGTTAGGGCAACAGCTAATGGAAAAATTGGAGAAGATTAGACAATGGGTGATATAAAAGAACAATCTAAAAAAATAAAAGCAAAGGTTTCGGAAACACTAAAAAAGCTGAAACACTTTCGCAAGCAGAGATTGATATGGTATGGGCAAAAGCAATGAAATATATACAAACCTTGCCCGAAAGAGAACGTGGCGGTTTTTATTGGAATAGTGGATTAGAATGTTTATTTTTGCTTACAACAGAATCAAAAAGAAAAACTGCGGGCACTTCGACATCACCAAAGGAGAAATAAAATGACAATCATAAAAAAAAACAAGAGACCGCCACGAAAATCTTAAATCTTTTGGACGGTCTCAGTTACGCAGTTGTTCGGAATTTGACAGGAGAATCCCAGCTGCGTAAATGTCATGAGCAATCCTTTGTGAAGAAAACTTTTCAACACTCATCATACTTACCTCCTCTCTTCGACAGGGTATTAGCGGCACCACCAACGATAAATGAAAATTTGAGTAGCAACAATGTATTAACTCCTTTACCACGTGGTGTTGGCTCTGTAAGAATTTCAACGACTTGAAATTATATTGGGCAGACAATTACAATGTGAAAGTCGTTGACGAGATTGGCAAGTTGAACTTTGAAGCATTACGAGCGACAGTGAGCGGCGTAGAAGCTGTTTTAGAAGAGTTCCCGCAAGCAAAGATGTTTTTTAATGAATTTGATATGTTCTCCGCAAATTTAATGTGTAATTGGCGAGGACACGGTAAAATTTATTTCAATCCCGGAATATTTTCAAATGCAGAAAAAGTAGCGTCTATAATATTGGCAGGCGTTGAAAGCAGGGAATATCCAAAAACATGACTGCTATTGGAGTAGGTGCACACGAGGCAGGGCATATTGTTGAAGATTGGTTAATAAAAAAGTTTAACTCGGTTCATACAGAATACAGAGCGACTCCGCGCCGGTTAACATATGAAGCGTATCAAAATGCAATACTTAATCCTGAAGGGAAAGGTAAATCATTTAAAAAGCTTCAAGAAGAAATTGCAATTTATGAAACACATAATCCGAGTGAATGTTTATCTTCAGCAATATCTGATTACGTAACTAACGCCAATAACGCGGTTATATTAAGCAAGGCAATTTGGCAGAGAATAAAAGAGGAGTTGAGTAAAATGCTTTTGCCGAACGAAGTGAAATTAGCAAAATTTTCTATTGAGGAATACGAAAAATATGGAGTGTTCGATAACGAAGGTTGGATTGTAGGCGTCAAAGAAAATGCTCCTGCTGAATTTAAAGAAGCATATGAGTGGGACAAGAAAAAAAACGCGGAACGCTGGAAATTAGGAATAGATTAAGCGGTTAGAGAGAAATGATAAGATGAGCAAACTCATTGATAAATATTTGATTTGGACAGAAAAAAGGTCGCTGATTTTGTTGATAGGAATAATGTAAACGCTTTTAGAGATACAGCGTTCTTGAGCAATGCGAAGCCCCGAATCCCTGCACAAAGCCTGAATGTACATGCGGCTGACTTTGAAACCGACTGTTCAAGTAATAGACGGTAATAGTTGAGTTGGATACTCCAGTCGAGTAAATCTCGCACGCCGTCATAACGAAACTCGAAGCGTAACTTAGGTTGCCCCTTCTTGAGTCCACTTTTGTAAACTTCGCCCGTGTCAATCTTTTGCTTATAAATGCCCAAAGCTTTCATGAGCTTGAACGAGCTTGTAATTTTTAAATCGCCCAATACGCCGTCATCGGCGTCAAGAATTTTTCCGAAGAAATCAAACTGCCCAGAAGTGATTTCGTCTTTGAGGCGTTTTTCAGAGAGAATGGAGCCTTGAGTGTGCCGCTCGTTGATTGAATGTACCGCTTGACCGTGAAGGGCGTAGAGAATGGACGCAGGGTCAACAGCGTAATCCGTCGTCTTCTTGAGGAAAGTTTCGCGAGTACCAGCGATAAGCTCGGTAACAGTCGGTTCGGAAATTTTTCGATCGAGAGACTTAGCGACTGCTCGGAGCGTGGGCAGGAACATACATCTTTGCTGATTCGGACAGGAGCGCAGACAATCAACAATGTCAATGCGTTTTCCGTCGGGGCAAATGAATTTTGTAGCTGGCATATAATCAGCCTCCTGAAAAAGAATTAGCCCCAACCAAAAGGTCGGGGCTTAAATAAACAACACAATTAGAAAGGAACAGCCCAAGCGTATTCCGCGTCGTCATATTGCGAGTTGTCATGCTCAATTTCAACGGTGAGGTCGCCGAAGTGTTCCTCGTCTGCCAAGTCAGTAAAATCGATTTGCGTAAGAGCGGCAGTCAAGTATTTCGCCAACGTGCGCGTCTGGATAGGATTCAACGTGAGGTGCATGTCCGTATCCTTTGCTTTGATTTTCAAAGCGAGAAAGACGACGTGATCATCGAGTCGAATTGTGGTATCCACATCATCATAGGCGGCGCAGTTGAAGAATGAACTCATGTAAAAACCTCCTTTCAGGCTGAAATCGTTTGATATTCGGAAATGGCTTGATAAGCGTCGTAGGACGGCGGCGGCAAAATATTCCGGGGTACAGGCAAAGAGAGAATCTCCCCGCCAATACGCTCAAGGTCTGTTGCCCTTTCGTAGGACTTTGCGATTTTGCTGGCGGCAGTCACAGCATTGACCAAACCGTAGCGCGAATTATCTGCTCCCATGAAAAGTTGCCTAAGAATGTCGCCCCGTTCATTTTCCGTCAGCTGGAATTTGTCTGCAAGAAGTTCGACGGATTTAACAGGGGCGTGCTTGAGAGGAATTTGAGTGGCTTCGCGCATTTTATCGACCGTTAGCATGAATCTAGCCTCATCGACAGCAGAGCGAACAATATCTTGCACCTTGAGAAAAAAGGTTTTGTCGTCCTGCGCCAGCGTTTCTTCTGAATACAGTTCGTAAGCTGAATCATCAGAAGAATTGACTTGCCGTCCGACGTGATACTTTTTCTGCGCCAGGTCTTTGCAGATGAGTCCGTTTTTGCAGACAAGACGAAAGACCAACGGCTCCACGCGCAGACTACCCAAGCCTACTTCGCTGTTTGATACGACGAAACCAGCTTGAACAACATCACCTACACGAACTTCAGCTTTGACGCGCCGATTGACCACCTTAAGATACAAATGCGTCGAAGTGACTTCACATGATTCGATTTGCGCCCCGTTCATCTCCTGAATCACGGGCAAGACAGCTACGAACAGTTCCAAGTTGTCGAGCCTCCGATAACGGTCGGAAAGGAAAGCTCTGACATTGCCATCAAGGACACGAATTATTCTTCGTTCGGGATTTTGATTGAGCCAGCAGTTGACATTGCGATCGAGCAGTTCGGGAGCCTCGTTCTGCATTTTCTGGTAATAACGTAAGGGAATGTTGAGGCGGGTAGCAATTTGCTGATGTGCCGTTTCTCCTACTGTAAAGCTGAGCGGTTTGTCATCGAGCGACAGGTGCAGGGTTGAGCCGTAAGAATTCGTTTCCACTTCCAACGAGCGAGTGTCAGCGAGGAAATCCTGCCGATTGAGTCTTTGGCGTTAAAGCTCTCTGCCAAGCTGAGCCAATGTTTTGCCTTGCTTCATAATTATCTCCTCCAATTCAAATGAACAACAGCCATAAAACAAATAAGACTACAGGAAGACAGCCTGCTACTTGAAAGCCGATTCGGATTAATAACAAAAACATCACAAATTTGAATAGCCACATTAAATCGACCGTCGCAAACAAAACTTTAAAAATATCTTGAACAACACAATCAACCAATACTCGGAATAAAGTTTTGCCGATACTCTTCAGCCTCCTATCCTTATGAATTTTTGAATATGAACCACCTTGCTTAAATTGTTGACAAAAATAAAGACACAGGCGCATTGAGCACTTGTGCCTTTCATCAATGTTATAGTATGCAATTAATTTTGCTTGCTTTTACAGTCCGCCAATTATTTACAAGCTTGAATGTCGGCAATAAGATTTTCCGTCTGCTTAAGTAGTTCGGAAAGTTTTTCGCTCTTAATTTTTTCGTTGGCTTTCACGGCTTCGACAGCTTTTATTTTTTCGTCGAAGGAGGAAATAATCGGCTCAACATTTTGCGTCATGAAAGTGCGGGCGTTATTCAAAAGGTCGCGTCCGATGTCTTCGGCCAGGTCATTAAAGCTGGAGATGATGTTGTTCTTGGCTTTCTGTTGTTCAGCCTCGCGCTTGCGGGTTTCTTCTGCGTCGTTAACTATAGTGTAAATCGTAAATAAAGCACCCAAAATGCCGAGAGCCTTGCCGATTCCTCCCGCGTTCCTCGTGAAAAAGCTCGCAATTTTGTTGAGCATGGTCGGAGATTCTCTAAATATCGGAAGTGTCGTAAGTAAATTTCCTGCCCTGCCGCCTCAAAAACCTGCAATCGGTTGAGGAATTCCTTGAGCTGCAAGTGCGTTGCCGACTCCTTTACTTGCGGCAAATGCCGCAGCACGTCCGAGCGGTGTTACAGCCGTTTGAGCGTACTGTGCGGCGAATTGTGCGCCATGTTGAGCAATCGCGGCTCCCGCCACTGCTCCGCCGGTTCCGACAGCCGCTCCGAGACCTTGCGCCAATCCGTCGGCTCCTTGTACATTCAAGTTGCTGAGAAGATTGGCTTGGACTTGCTGAACGAACGTCGAGCTTTCATAAGTTTGCAAATTCTCGTCGCTCTGTTCGGAAAATTTTTTTATGCGGTCGGAAATTTTTTGCGCGCAGTCTTCGGCGGAAAGGTTCACGCGTTCTTGAGCGTCAGCTAAAACTTGTTTTGCATCTTCTTCGCTTTGTTGGGAGAGGACACTTTCAGCAGTCTCGCGTCCGCGCCTTGAAATGTCGACTTTGAAGTTGGCGATTATCCCGTCAATATCTTCCAGACATTCGCGCTTTGAATCGAGTAAAATTTTTTTCCCGTGCCGAACAGTTTCGACGTAAGCCGCAATATCGGCTTTTTCTTTATCGGAAGAACCGCCAGAAGTATTTCTGATTTCGGCGGCAATGGTATTGAGTGGCAGATTTATTTTTTGGAGGACGCCCTTTTGAGCGACGAAACTATTTAAGTTGGCGACGAAAACATCATGCCCGCTGCGTTTAATGTCACGCTCTTTCCTGCGCGGGTCGATCGCTACCATTGCCCTTAGTTTGCGGAAATGGTAGCCCATGCGTTGGCTAAAGCCCTCATTGGTGATGACGAAAATCAAAAGTGCGGCGTGATTTATCTGCTCGTAAATTATTTCGTCATGGTCGGGGCGCAATTCGGTTTCAATGCCGGGCGTGTCGATAATTTCCAAGCCGTTCCACTCGTAAGGCGTTGAATCTTGCGTAGTGATAGCCGCGCCGATTGCGACATCTTCGCCCGTGAGCATTTTGATAATACTCGACTTACCTGCGCTGTATTGCCCGACGAAAACCAATTTGATTTTGCCACTGTCGTCAGGAAAAGTTTTTGGAAGGCGTGAAGAGTCAATGCCGAGTTGATTAAATTCGTCGGTGACTTCGCGTAAAAGTTGTGCGCCTTCCTTCGTGAATTTACTTAGCTGAAATTCTTCCATAAGGATTTACCTCTCAAATGTTTTGACTTCTTCTCTACAAGCAAAAGCCGTTCCGCTATCAAAAACTTTATCATAGTAATCTGCGATTTTTCTCATGGCGGCGGCATTGCGTAAATCTCTTGCACGCTGTCTTAATGCGTCCAATGCATTTCTGATAGCGTAGTTGCTCGCGCAGTTGGCGAACATTTGGTCAATCCGTTTAAAATCAGAATCGAAAGCGTTGCTTTGCTGACGCCCGCCGCTTGAAGTTGTCCGCTGTGCCGACACGTTCGGCAAGATTTGTGCCCTCGGCGCGACAAATTCCGCGATAATCGGACAGCTCGTGATTTGTTGAGCAATTTTGAATTTAGTCACGTCAACTTTGTTTTTCGGGAAAAGGGCAATGGCTTCTTCTGCATTTTCATTTTCTTTGACAAAGTCGAGCGGATAATAATCAACGTCGTAATCACTGCCAAGAACTTTTTTTAGCGTATCAGGAAAATTTTCTTCAGGTTGCATGACGGAAACATTTTCGCCCAAAAGGTCGGAAAGTTTTCTCGTATCCAAATTTGAGTTGTCGGCAAGGATTAACATTTTTTCGCCGGGTATGCGCGGAATATAGGCAACGTCCGCAGAGCCGATGTTTTTGTAGTTATTTGCCTCGACGAGCAATTTAAAGTTGAGGTCGCTGAATTCTTCAAACAAAGCACTCGCCATATAGGATTGACTGTCGCCGAGCCGCGCAAACATGAATTGATAGCTCGCAAGCAAATCGCTGAACTCGTCGACGCCTTTGGCAAGAATTTCGTTGTTGAAGGTTTCGATAACTTTGTCGTGCATTTGATTGAGAATGTCGCGGCTGGGCGGGGTGATGGCGTCGCGAAGTTTTTGTCTGTTTTGCGCACGTTGCTTTTCCTTGCTGTCAAAGAAAATATTGCCCAATATCCCTACAGCAGTGAGAACACCTGCTCCGACCCAGCCTATTCCGGGTATCAATGCCAAAAGTGGCAATGCGGTTGAAATCTTTTGTCCCCAAGCCGTCGCGCTGTCCAGATGAATATTTACCCGTGCATTGTCTAAGGGCAGATGCGACAGTTCCGTTGCCACCTTGTCGGAAAGTTCTTTGCGCTTGCGGTCGCACTCGTTCGCCATACTTTTCAGGAGGTCTTGATATTTTTCGTCGAATTTTAATTGCTGAAAACGTTGCTGCCAATGTTCGCCTGCTCTGTCGTCTTCGTAATGATTATCAACGAAATTATAAATTGCGGTGTCCAGTTCCTCTGACAGCTGCTTGTAAAGGTTGTCGAGTTTCTCTTGCGAACGCGCCACGAATTTTTCGCGCCACTCGCTAAGTTGTTGTCGCTTATCGAAATAAACATCGCTCTCCCGCAAGGTATTTCCGCTTTGTTTATAAATTTCCAAAATTACATTGCTCATGGGGACAGCTACGCTGTCGGCGAAAGTTTTTATCCGTAAAAATCTGCCGTCGTTGCGAACTTTGTCCAAAATAAATTCTCGACTTCAGCAAAACGGCTGATTTGAAAAACTTTCGGATTCTTGTCTTGCGACTGGTAAGCGGAAAGCAAATGCGTCGCGACAAATTTTATTCCGCTCCAATCCTGATTGTGATTCGCGGAAAAATTTTTGAACTGATTAATCGTGGCGTTGATTGTCGACGTATCAGCCATTCTGTCCTGCAAGTCCTCAATGTCCAAATCGTCGTTAATGTTGAATTGCATTTTGACGTTGATGACGCCGAGGACAGGTTTGCCCAGGCTCCGAAGTTGCGCAAGCTTTTCTGCCTCGTCGGGTTGGGGCGCGTCGCTCGTCAGCAGGAACAAAATCAAATCCGCTTTCTTCGCCGCCTCAAGTGCAAGCCGTTCGTCTGCCTCGCCGCCAAATGCACTAATGCCGGGCACGTCCCAAATCTGCAAACCGTTCCAGTGGTAATCGCGAACGTCAAGCGTTGTGCGTTGCGAACCTTTGCCGATTGATTGTCCGTTGCCGTGCGTCAAAATTTCCATTAGCGTCGACTTGCCCGCCATCGTCCGCCCGTAGACCACGATTGAAAAATCTTTCATGCGTCCACGCAAGTTTTTCAAATCGGAGCCGATATAATCGATTCGGTTTCTAAGCTGTTGAAGCTCCGACTTTTGCTTTTCAACGAGTTCGCTGTTTCTGATTCGGCTGACTTGACTTTGTTCTTTGTCGGTTTTGGAAAGACTGTTAGCCGCGTCAATCAGCGTATTTTTTATGTCGCTGTACTTGGCGTTTGCAAGCTCGTAGCCTTCCTCGGCGGACTGTCTGCACCTTATAAGCTCGCGCTCAATAGAACTGCTCAATACAATCACCTCATTTTTATCTTAAGAAATGTATTATCGCTGCCAATATCGTCGCGCCAATAACTACCGTCAACAATATGCCGAAAAATTCTCGCACGACTCGTGCAAAAAAATCGAATAAGGCAAGTGCCACCTCGAATGCGGCGATATCTTTCAAAAGGTTGAGCCAGCTTTTTTTTTCTTCTTTGTCATCGGACATTTTTATCTGCCTCCATCAATGATCCAGCTTGCGATTAATCGTCCAAACGTGCGGCTTGTCGCCCTGACGACGCGGACATTTGCCTGGTTGCGGTTTGCCCATTGACACAAAGCGCGTCTCTTTCTTGCCGCAGTGACTGCACATATACTCGATTCTTTTAACCGCCAATGCTATCCCTCCAAAAAATAAAATTGAGTTTAACAAAATAAAATTGTCCTATGGTGTTCCGACAGGACACTCACCAAAAAATTTTAACCTCTGCTACTTAATGAAACGGCTTGTTCAAGACACTGATAATATTTCGGACAAGATTCCTCCGCAAAGAGTATGCACGGCG
>JAFRSO010000032.1 GCA_017427545.1 Selenomonadaceae bacterium | reverse complement strand
CCTCAAGCTCAACCTCAACAGCAGAAGCAATCTAAACCTGCCCAAAAACCTCAACCGCAAGCTCAAGCTCAACCTCAACAGCAGAAGCAATCTAAACCTGCTCAAAAACCTCAACCTCAAGCAAGGGATAAGATGCAGGATAAATCCGACTCTCGGCAGGAGCGCGGGCGTGATAATCGGCGTCAAGAAACTCCGCGGCAAGATAAATCCGATGCTCGCACGCCCGATAAGCAGGATACTCGCGGTGAACGTGGCGACCGTCAATCAAAAAATCGCCAGCGTGATGACGGCAAAAATAATCGTCAGCGCAACCGCAACCGTCAAGGTCCCGCCAATGCTAAAGAGGCTGCCAAAACTCAAGCGGCTCAAGCGTCCGACAGTAAACAGCGTGCACCGAAATCCGCGCGTAAGAAAAATCGTCAGCAAGCTCAACCCGTCCACAAGGTCGAAATCGCTCGTCCGACGCATATCAAAGTTGGTGAGAGCATTGCCGTTAAAGATTTGGCAAGCAAGATGAGTTGTACGGCGGTTGAAGTTATCAAGAAACTTTTGATGATGGGCGTCGTCGCAACGATTAACCAAGTCATTGACTACGATACTGCCGCACTCGTCGCCGCAGAATTCGGAGTCACTGCCGAAGAACTTCCGCCGGAAGTTGATCCGACACTCATTCCCGAAATTGAAGATGATCCGTCCACACTCAAAATCCGTCCGCCGGTAGTCACGGTTATGGGGCACGTCGACCACGGCAAAACTTCTCTGCTCGACGTTATCAGAAAAACTCACGTCACCTCGACGGAGGCCGGCGGTATCACTCAACATATCGGCGCGTATCAAGTCATTTGCAACGACAGAAAAATTGTTTTTCTCGACACGCCCGGTCACGAAGCTTTTACGGCAATGCGTGCTCGCGGTGCACAAGTCACGGATATTGCAATTCTCGTTGTCGCCGCTGATGATGGCGTCATGCCGCAGACCATTGAGGCTATCAATCACGCTAAGGCCGCCAACGTCCCGATTATCGTCGCCATTAACAAAATCGACAAGCCCGGTGCAAATCCCATGCGCGTCAAGCAAGAACTCATGGAACATGAACTTGTTACCCGCGAATTTGGCGGCAATACGACGATGGTTGAAGTTTCCGCCAAAAAGAATTTAGGCATTAACGACTTGCTCGAAGAAATTTTGTTTGAGGCGGACGTTCAAGAATTCAAAGCCAATCCCAACCGTGAAGCTCGCGGCGTAATCATTGAGGCGCAACTTGATAAAGGTCGCGGCCCCGTCGCAACAGTTCTCGTTCAAAAGGGCACGCTCCGTATCGGTGATTCAATAGTCGCCGGTACGACTTACGGTAAAGTTCGCGCGATGATGAATGAACGCGGCGATAATCTCAAAAAGGCAGGTCCCAGCGTCCCCGTCGAAGTGTTAGGCTTGAACGATGTACCTGCCGCGGGTGATATTCTTGCCGCCCTTGATGAAAAACTCGCCAAGTCAATCGCTGAACACCGTATCGGTCGCCAACGTGACGAGTTGATTAAATCCAAAAAAGTTTCACTCGACGACCTGTTCAATCAGATTCAAGCCGGCTCGCTCAAGGATTTAAATATCGTCGTCAAAGCTGATGTTCAAGGTTCGATTGAGGCGTTGAAGTCGTCACTGCTCGCGCTCAATAAAAATGATGAAGTCCGCGTAAATATCGTTCACTCCGGCGTTGGTGCAGTCACGGAAAATGATGTTATGCTTGCCTCGTCATCAAATGCGCTGATTATCGGATTCAACGTTCGCCCCGACAATAACGCTCGCAAATCTGCCGCGACTGAAAATATTGACATTCGCACATACCGCGTTATTTACGACGCGATTCACGATGTGCAAGATGCCATGAGCGGTTTACTTGCCCCGAAATTTAAGGAAGTCATTCAAGGGCGCGTCGAGATTCGCAAGGTTATGAAATTCTCCAAAGCTCTCGTTGCCGGATCATATGTTTTGGAAGGAAAAATTTTCAACAACAGCAAGATTCGTATCCTGCGCGACAACGTGGAAATTTTTGACGGCGAAATTGATTCACTCCGCCGCTTTAAAGATGAAGTCAAGGAAGTTGCTGCGGGTTATGAGTGCGGCATTTCGATTGTCGATTATCGCGACTTTAGGGAAGGCGATATTATCGAGGCGTATAAAATGGAGGAGATTGAAACTTCTATTGAAGACGTTAATAGGAGTTAGATTGCCAGATTGCCAGTGGTCAGATTGCCAGTAACTAGCAATCTCGCAATCTTGCAATCTTGTTCCTTAGAAAGAAGTGAAAGATTTTGATTACATTCATAATAGGTCTGGTGATTCTGTTTATAGGTGCGGCAATTTACGGTTCAATTTGCGAACGCGTGATGAAACCGAACGCTTCCTTCAAAACTCCCGCGATTGCCAAGGGTGACGGCGTTGACTACGTGCCGATGAACAAATGGAAAAATTGCCTGATTGAATTGCTCAACATTGCGGGTACAGGCCCCGTACTCGGCCCGATTCAAGGTATTTTATTCGGCCCGATAGCTTTCCTCACAATTCCAATCGGCTGCGTTATCGGCGGCGCATTTCACGATTATATGAGCGGCATGATTTCCCTTCGCAACAACGGCGATCAAATGCCCGCACTGGTCAGAAAATTTCTCGGCGGCGGAGTTTACAAAGTCTACAACGTCTTCGTATGCTTCCTCATGCTTTTAGTCGGCGTGGTATTCATTTACACGCCCGGTGATTTATTCGTCGCGCAAATCCTCAAAGGCGATGTCTCCACGTTAAGCACCGAAGTCATGATGGTTTACGCCGTGATTCTAGTTTACTACCTCCTTGCAACGCTCCTGCCGATTGATAAAATTATCGGGCGCGTCTATCCGATTTTCGGCGCAATACTTTTGCTTAGCGCGATAGGAATTTTCTTCGGACTGTTCATTAACGGCTATCCGCTGACGGAAGTTTGGGAGGCAGGTATTACCAACGTCCATCCTTTCGGCGAACACTTTATCCCGATATTCTTCATAACGGTTGCTTGCGGGATAACTTCGGGCTTCCACTCCACACAGGCGACGATTATTGCCCGCTCCGTCACCAATGAAAAGCACGGTCGGTTGATTTACTACAACACGATGATTGCTGAAGGTTTTATCGCGATGAGTTGGGCGGGCGCAGCTATGGGTGCAGTCAACAGCGAAATTGCCACGAATGAAAATCTTTTCAAACAAGCGGCAGTCGTCGTCGGTATTATCGCTCAAAATATGCTGGGCAATGTCGGCGGAATGGTCGCTGTACTCGGTGTTATAGTTTTGGCAATTACTTCGGGCGATACGGCGTTGAGGTCGTTGAGGTTGATGCTTGCCGATGCTCTGCATATAGACAACAAGAAAAAATCCAACGTGTTCATTCTGGCAACGGTGATTTTCGTAGTAGTCGCAGGCGTGCTCTACTTTGCAAAAACTGATGCGAGCGGCTTCGCAATTTTATGGCGTTACTTCTCTTGGGCTAATGAAACTATCGCAGTCTTCGCCTTCGCAATGATTGCCGTCTACATGATGAAAAATAACATGCCGTACATTATGGCGATTATCCCCGGAACTTTTTACATGTACATGGTCTCGACGTACATTTTGCACGCGCCGATTGGCTTGGGACTTAGCTACACTTTCAGCTATATTTTGGCGGCAGTCTGCTCGGCACTTTACGCCGTATCAATCGTCAAATTTGGAAAATCTGTCAGCAGCTCACGAAATTTGCGCTGAAACGTTTTACTCAAAAAGCATCTTCCAACCGCAATGGATTTGGAAGGTGCTTTTTTGTATCAAGTGGTGTATAATCAGAAAAAATTTTTATAAGGCGGTGAATTTAAATGGCTACTCTCGAAAATAAAAATGCCCATTCACTTGTGAGCGGTACATCAAGCGACGATTCTATTTCCAACTATGGCGATTATGTGACACTTGGAGACGGGCGCAGGTAACGATTCCGTCTCCGTTGAGGGTGAAAATATTCTCGTCAAAACGGGCGACGGCAATAATACTGTCCTCGGCACCGCCACGGTAAATTTGGGCAAGGGCAACGCTACTGTGACGGGCAATTCCTCCAAACAAACTTATCAATATGACGGCGGCAATAACGTTATCACCAAT
Source organism: Selenomonadaceae bacterium (assembly GCA_017427545.1). Lineage (GTDB taxonomy): Bacteria > Bacillota > Negativicutes > Selenomonadales > Selenomonadaceae > Quinella. The sequence goes on along the minus strand of JAFRSO010000032.1, from coordinate 10,570 downwards.
TACAGCTACGAGGATGAAATTCAAATAGCGTCGGGCAAAATCGACAGTTATTCCTTCGACGGCGGCGACTTGATTTTTCATATCGGCTCCGGCTCCTTGCGTCTGAAGAATATGACCAATCACGCCATAACCGTTAAAGATTCTTCCGGCAAGACGTCTACTCAAATTTACAGCAACGGTTATTCTCCGCAACAAGTCATCAAAAATCTCGTTAAAGCTTGGAATGAAACTCTTCTTAACAGCACGCCGAACTTTGCTCGCAATTCAAAAGCATTCAAGACGTTATCGACAAAATGATAGCTGATTGTCGGGCTTGCGGCAACGCTGATATTTTCCTGCGCGATTATTGCGGAATAATTTTGGATAACGCGGACACGGGCGCAATTACAGGTTGGGACGCGGGCGGCTTGTCGATTAAAACTGCTGACAATGTTATTGGTGAAACGCTCTCTTCCCTCAAACATCTGCCAAATTATACTGATACGAGTTTCAAAACCTCTCAAGGCGTGACGATAAATATTTCTTCGACGGGCGACAGTCTCACTGCCGACGGTAAAAAAGTTTTCGACGGTCTTTACAGTTGGTGGGCGACCGAAATTCTTAACCTGATTGAAGAAAGTTACGGCGTTAAATTCACGGACAGCCACGAAATCAATTTTTCCTTGACACCGAGTGCAAATTATTGGGGGTTAACAAGCGGTACTGATGTTACAATCAATATGGGGTCAACTGTTTTTAATGGTGACGACGATTATAACGGCAACGGCGTCGACAGGACGATTGCGCACGAATTTACGCACGTCGCCCAAAATCTTTTCATGGGATATTTCCCGCAATTTTTGGAGGAAGGTCTCGCTGAATTAACTCACGTATAGACGATTTGAGATATTTTGGTACGCTGGCTTCAGACGCCGATTACCTTGCAAAGTATCTTGACTTAAATAACCACTATACAGGTCTGCCAACTTATTATGCGGCGGGCTATATGTTCTATCGCTATCTGGCCAAGCAAATTTCCGACTCTTACGATAAATCTTTCGCTTATCCTTGGAAGGACGGTACATCAATCGTCGGCACAACCGGTTCAGAACTTTTGACCGGCTCCGGTAAAGGCGTCAGTATTTTTGGTGGCGCGGGCAATGATACTATCACTGCTTACGGCGAGAACATGAAAGTTCTCGGTGAAGACGGCAACGATTATATTTTAGTCAGCTCTCTCGCAAGCTCTGCTGAAATTGACGGCGGCGCAGGCAATGATTCAATCAAAAATACCGCCCGCAACGTTTCAATCGACGCAGGCTCCGGCGATAATTATATTCTCAACCAATATGGTTTCGGTTATCTTTCCGCCACTCAGGAATATGATTCTATTTTGCCCGATAACGTTACAATTTCGGCGGGTGCGGGCAATGACACCATTTATAATTACGGCAGTAAAGTTTCAATCGATAGCGGCGCGGGTAATGATTACATTTACACCAACGGCAATGCAGTGACAATCTGCGCCGGTGGCGGCAACGATACAATTTTGGGCTTCGACGAAACTTCGACGCTTCAAATTATGGTCGGCTCCTACTCTTCGACAAAGAGCGGCTCGGATATTGTTGTAACTTTCGGCACTGGCAAGATTACATTGGTAGGCGCGGGTAGTTTGGAAAAACTCAACATTGCGGGCAGTGAAAAAGTCACAACGCCTTCAACACTCCTTACCGTCACGAACTCGACGACCTCACCTTTGACAATCGATGCGGCTGTTAAAAATGTCAACGCCTCGAAGCGCACGACTGCTATTAAAATCACAGGCAATGCTCTTGCCAACTCAATAGTCGGCGGTTCTAAAAATGATTCGATTTACGGCAATGCCGGTAAATTAGCTTCTAGCTGCTAGTTGCTAGCTGCTAGTTGCTAATTCGGGCGGCAGTGGCAACGACTCAATCAGCGGCGGAGCAGGTGCCGATAAACTTTATGGCAACGCTGGCAACGATTCATTGAGTGGCGGCAATGGCAACGACTCAATCAGCGGTGGCGCAGGTGCCGATAAACTTTATGGCAACGCTGGCAACGATTCACTTCACGGCGGCGACGGTAACGACAGTCTCTGGGGCGGACTTGGCAACGATTCACTTTTGGGCGGCAAGGGTAATGACACATTTATTTACAAGCCCGGCGATGGCACCGATACTATCTTTGACTACGCGAGCAACGATATGTTGAAAATCCTCAAGTCAAACGGCAAATCCGGCGGCACGTTCTCAAAATCAAGTTTCAGTGGCTCTGACCTCACGCTTACGATTAGTGGCGGCGGAACTGTCATTTTTGACGGCGTTGCCACCGGTGATAAATTCAATATCAACGGCAAAACTTACACCTTAAGCGGCAGTAAACTCAAATAAAATTTGTTCGGAAAAAAATTTAATCCCGTCGGTTTAGCTGTTAGTTGCTAGAATTTTTAACCACTAACCACTAACCACTAAACCGGCGGGTTTTTTTGTTGTCTGCATTTATGAATATTATTTGCGAGTACAGATTATCGCAGCAAAAACTTTTTCGCCGAGAGTGGGGACGAGTTCGTCTTGAGAAAAAAATTCCGCATCGGGTTGAAGTTGTTCCTTAATGAATTTATTTGCCGCGTCGATTGAAGCCAATGACAAGGGCAATCCGCTCACCAGTCGCACGAAAATTCCTTGTGCCGATTTAATTTCGTTCTCCTCGAAGGTCGGAAATTTTGCGGCAAGTTTTATCGCGTCAAGGGCAGAAGTCGCCTCACCGTATCCGAACGCCGCATTACCCCATTTGAAAAGCGCAAGGCTTGAATCGCGTTTGTTGAGCATGTCCAAAAAAATTTTGACGCCCTGACAGAAAACGTCGTCGGCAGCATCGAAAAGTTCATTGAGTGAAACTTGCGGTTGATTGATTCGGAAAACAAAAAATTTTTCGGCGGGCATGACCAAGAGCGTATCAACCTTGCCGCGCATTTGCTCAAGCGTGTAATCGGCGTTCATCTTCCGCGAAAGATTTTCCAGCACAAATGGTCGACATACAAGGGCAACCGTCACTGCGCCTAAATTTTTCGCGCAAGAGATAATTATCGGAACAGCCTTTTTTGCTGCATGAGAGCCGAGTCCCGCCACGATAAAAATCATTTTTGCACCGTCAAGAGCGTCCGCGATATTTTTATAAATCGTCGTCAAGTCGCGGTTGAGGAAAATATTTTTTCGCGCAGCACTCGAAAGCATAATATTTTCGTCATTGCCGACGGCGATAAACTCGACCGATTTACCTTTGCCGACACCCGCCGAAATCATTTTGCCGAGAGCCTTCGCGCCGCCTTCACCAAGCCCGACGATTTTTATATTTACGTCCATAAAATTTTCTCCTCGTTAATCGCTTTGCCAAATTTTGTCGCTCAAAATGTCAATGCAAGAAATTTTCCCGTTCCTCATGAAAGAGCCGGTGTCCATGAGCGTAATTTTGTTCGGCAGGCGAATCGGATAATACCAGTCGCGTTTTAGAAAAGGTGTTGGCGTGTGACCGCAAATGACATGCGCCGAGCCGTTGTAGCCATTGTAAAATTGCTCGCGAATCCAAAGCAATGATTCTTCGTCCTGCTTTTCAAGCGGCGTATTCGGCTTTAAGCCCGCGTGCACAAAAATATATTCCTCGCCGTTGACGTTCATTTGATGATAATACGGGCGGTCATTTATGAATTCCAACGCGCGATGAAAGGCGGTCGGATCTTTCTTGCGCCACTCGTCGAACTCCGCCTTAGTTTTATCGCCGCCGTTCGGGAGCCAGATATATCCTTCCGTGCCGCCCAGCGCGTAATAATACAGCATCATCTGTTCATGGTTGCCGCGCAGTGCAATGACATTGGGCTTTTCACTCATTTCCATTGCCCAACGAAAACAGCGCATATTTTCATCGCCGCGGTCAATGTAATCGCCCAGCAAAATCAAAAAGTCTTTGCTCTCGTCGAATTCAATTTTATGGAAAAGCGACAACAGCCGCGTGAATTTTCCGTGCATATCGCCGATAACCAAAATCCTCCGATAATTCATCGCCTCGCCCCCCTTTTAGGAACTAGTAATTAGGAACTAGTAATTAGTAGGGATTAGTTTTCTAGTTCCCAGTTCCTAGTTCCTAGTTCCTTAAAATTTCTGTTCGAGGCGCAATTTTCCTGCCTTACTTCCACGTATTCGCCCCGCCGACGAAATTATTATCATCGTCCCAATCGGAAGGCATACCCTTTGCGAAAATGACGGGCTTGGAAGAATTTTCTTGCACGAACTTTGCAACGGAGCCGAAACTTTCCGCGTCCATGCTGCTGAAACCGCGATTGCCCATGACGATTAAATCATAATCCTTCGACGCGTTGACAATTTCTTCAGCCGGCTCACCGACTTCGACGCGAATTTTAACTTCAATTTCATGCGGAATGACTTGCCTCAACTCGTTCAAAAATTCGTAAGCGGCGGCGTTGAGTTCGGAGGGAATATATCCGCCCAAACTCACCTGCTCGAACGCGGCAATGTCTTCCTCAATCTTCACGCACATCAGCAAAGTTATTCTCGCGCCCCAAGCCTCGGCAATGTCAATCGCCTGCAAAAGTGCTTTGAATGCTTGCCCTGAACCGTCCGTCGGCACCAAAATATTTTTTACTAAAACTTCCGCGCTGTCGTCAGGCATTTGAACGCCTTGCAAAGTTTCTTCTTGCCGCGATTTAATTAAGTCGTTGCGTTTAGCTTCAAACCTCAACGCCAACAAAATTGCCACGAGTGCAACGTAAATCATGAACGCGCCGATTTCCGAACTGATTTGCGATAAAGTTGCTCCGCGCTGAATTATGTCTCTCGTAAAATGAAATTCCCATGTCAGCGGAAAGATATGCGACGCCGTTACGACCCACGGTGATAAATGCGACAGAGGACTTGTTACGCCGCCGAGAATAAATCCGCCGGGGATAAATAAAATCATGCGGCTTGAAGCAATGCCGGGATTCGACGCCGTCCACCCGATTAAAATACTCATCATGCCGAGCATAATCGCGTAGACAATTTGAATCAGCAGGAAGTCAATCACGCGTCCGCTGAAAACTAAATCGCCCCAAACTCTCAAGATTGCCAGTCCGAAAAAAAATGATACGACCATGCAAGCCGAGTAGGGTAAAATTCTTCCGACCAAATCCCACGGCGTCCCGTCGAGTAAAATTTTGTCGAGCTGCTTAGTCAATCGCAAGCGCGGCACCATTCCTATCGTCGCGAAGACAAAAAACATTGATCCGAAGAAAAATAAAAATCCTTGCGTTTGAGTGTTCGACGTGGAGCCGGCCGGATTGAATAAATTTCTGTCGTTGAGCGTCAAACCGCCGGTCGACCCGCTCATCATTGCGTTGTTGATTGCAAGCAGTTCATTCATCGCAACTTTAATGTCGGCAGTCTGCGCAGTGTTCGAGTTGTCGTAAAAAATTCCGACGGGCGCATTATCTCCGCTGTAAAAATTTTTCTCCAACTCTTGCGGAAGATAAATCACGGCGTCCGCCTCGTCACGATAAAAAAGTTCTTCGGGATTTGTCGCGACGTTGATAACCGCCTTAACCTTCATGTATTCGGAAGAATCAATCTGCGTAATCAGTTCGCGGCTGTACTTTGAATTGTCCAAGTCGATGATGATAACAGGCGCGTCTTTGGAAAAATTCCCCGCCAATAAAACGCTCAAAAATACGCTGATAATCATCGCGACAGTCAAACAAACTTTTTCGTAAGGCATACCCTTGCCGCTGAAGAGAAATTTAACTTCGTCTTTGAATGAATTTATAAAGCCCACTTTTTTCAGTTAGGAGTTAGGGGTGAGGAGTTAGGAGTTTAAACCTGCTCCCTGTTCCCTAACCCTAATCCCTCCTTCCTAATTGAATTCTACCGTCACAGTTTGTCCCGCCAAAACTTTTTCCGGCTCGTCAATGTAAATGCGCACTTGGAACGCCGATAAATCAGCTTGACCCTTCTCCCGCGACTGTCTTAAATCTGCAAAACCCGGTGCCTGCGTCAAAAGTCGTATCGTCCCGCGAACCTCTTTATCATCGGCAACCGTCTTGCAAATTATTTCGTCACCTTCGCGCAAATTGACTGCTTGCTCCTCCGAAAGATAAATGTCGTAATAAACCCGCTTCGACTCCAACAAAATTACGGGCACATTCGGTGAAATCATTTCGCCCTGCTTTTGGAGGATTGATAAAATTTTTCCGTCTTCAGGCGCGTGCAATATCAATCGGGATTTTGCGACCTCCAATTCTTTCAGCTGAACTTCCAACATTTTTTTCTGCTGAGTCAATGCCGCTATGTCGTGACGAATATTTTCCGCAGAAGCTCTTTCCTGCTGAATCGTCGGTAAACTCAATGAATCCGTCGCGCCGTTATCTGTGACGCCCGCCAAAAGTCTGTCGAGCAGCTGCTGTTGAGTGTCGACGTTAGCCCTTGCTACGTTAAGAGCCATTGTCGCATCGTCGAGTTGAGATTTTGCAATCGCGCCTTCCCTAAAAAGATCAGTCTTGCGCTTATAATCGAGTTCGGCGTTGGAAAGTGTCGCTTGAGCCGCTGAAACTGCGCCGCGTTGACTGTCGATTTGCCGGAAAGATTGTTGCTCATCGTTGGTGACTTTGAACAAACTCGTCTGCATATTGCCCGAAGTCGAATTTATCTGCGCGTCGAGTTGAGCAATCTGCGCCCGAAGTTTTTCAATCGCCAAATTTGTATCCGTAGCGTCAAGTTCCATGACGACTTGCCCCGACTTGACTTCCTGACCTTCGCGGACTGCCTCGTTAATCAATCTTCCGCCGACCGAATCGAACGACAACTTTATTTGCTCCGCCGTCAAAATTCCATCCTTTTTCTGCGTCGCAAGGAAAACTGCGTCGTTGCCGCGATACATCAAAACTACGCCGCTGACTATCAACAGCGCGATAAATAAAATTCCTGCCCGAATTGCCTTGCGTCTTGAACCCATGAAAATTCCTCCGTCAAAAATTTTTTCCCATTTTATCAAATCGGCGGCGGGCAATGTAATAGCCTTGCAAAAAAAAATTCCCGCCGAAGCGAGACGTTGAATGTTATTTGTAAATGTCGTTGCCTTTGTCGACGTTGACGATAAAAATAATAATTTCGGAATCTACGATTTGTGCTACGAGCCGATAATTACCGACGCGATAACGCCAATAACCATACCAATCGCCCTCAAGCGGTTTACCGGTGTGACGAGGATTTTCGCAGCCTTCCAAATTTTTCTCAACCCATTTTTTGATTTTTTCACGAACGGGCGGGTCAAGCTTGTTAAGTTTCTTTTCGGCAGATTTTTTATATTTAACTGAATATCTCATGAGTTAAGCCTCCGCCAAAATTCCGAATGGGGAATTGCAGTGCCGTCGTCTTCGCGCAATGACTCTTCGACTGCACGCAAATCTTCCGTATCTTCCATTTTTTCCAAAACCGCTCTGCGAACAAATTCGTTGACGCTCACATCGCGCCACTCCGCCAGCTCCTCCAAAACTTCATACGCCTTGTCGCTGAATTCAAATGAAATTGTCGCCATATTAATCGCCTCCGTAAAATTTTCACCAATGATACGGCTCGTGACGATTGATTTTGAACGCCCGATAAATTTGCTCGACCAAAATCAATCGCGCCATTTGATGAGTAAACGTCATTTCGGACAGGCTCAATCGGTAGGACGCCGCTTGTCGAAGTTCATCACTCAAGCCGAACGCCCCGCCGATTACAAATGTCAAATTGCTCACGCCGCTCAAGTTCAATGCGGCAATTTTTTTTGCGAAGTCTTCCGAAGTCAAAGCTTCGCCCGCAACGTCAAGTACACACAGCCACGAATCTTTTTGGACGAGCGACAAAATTTTTCGTCCCTCATCATCGACAGTGCGACATTCGGGTACTTCGCGGACTTCAACCGTGGCGAATTTTTTTAGACGTTTCAAATATTCTGCGACGCCGTCAACCAAAAATTTTTCTTTGAGCTTGCCGACAACGATTAAATTTATTTTCATGATTCTAGGTAGTAGATGCTAGAACCAGGTACCAGGTTATTTTCCCTACTCCCTAGTTCTAGTTCTAATCACTGATTGGAAGGTTGAGGCATTTCTTCCAGCGTAACTTCAACGGTCTCTTGCTTGCCGTCACGATCACAAAGAACTTTAACCTTGTCGCCGACTTTGTGAGCAGCAACCTCATTGCGAACGTCCGCCACCGAATTTACTTCCTTGCCGTCAATGCTTAAGATAATGTCACCGCGTTGGAAATTTGCGCGACCTGCGGGAGAATCAATCGCGACTTGGAAGACGTAAACGCCCTTTTCAATCGACAGCTGATAACCGTAGCGGGCGGCAGTGGGCTTGTCAAAAATCGTCACGCCGAGATAAGGACGTGCAACGTAACCTTTATCCATGAGTTCGGCAACAATCGTTTTGACGGTGTTAATCGGAATAGCAAAGCCCATGCCCTCGACGCCGTTAGTTGCAAGTTTGATACTGTTTATGCCAATGACTTCGCCGTCAGCATTGACGAGTGCGCCGCCGGAATTGCCCGGACTAATCGGAGCGTCAGTCTGGAAAAGTTTAACGCGTCTGTCATTAAGATCAAGCGTCCGATTCAATGCGCTGATAACGCCGACCGTCACGGAGCCTTGAAACTCCAAGCCCATAGGATTGCCGATAGCGATTGCCGGTTCACCGACGACGACTTCATCAGAATCCCCCAGTTCGGCAACGGGTAAATCTTTCGCGTCAACCTTGACAACGGCAATGTCAGTCATTTCGTCCGTCCCGATAATCGTACCGTTGACACTGTTGCCGTCCGACAGCGAAACGATAATTTCCTTTGCGCCGGCGATGACGTGATTGTTCGTGATGATGTAACCGTCGCTCTTGAAAATGACGCCGGAGCCGACGCCTTCAGTCTCGAACGCGCGGTTGAAAATATCATGAGCCACAGCTTTATTGGTTATGCCGACGACAGCCGGACCGACCGTCCTGGCCACACGAACGGCGGGAGTATTTCTCGCGTCAGAAAGTTTTGCACTGCTTTCAGGTTGATTGGGAGTTTTAGGAGCCGCTTCCGTGTGTGAAGTTTGAGTTACCGTCGTAGCTTTATCGCCCGCCGATTTATTTTCGTCGGAGCCGTCGTTATCGGCAAGTCCGCCGCATCCGCCAAAAGTCAATGCCGCTGCAACTGCCGCCGTGCAAATTATCTTCGTAAAATTTTTTGAATTCATGCTTAACGCACCTCCGCCGCCATTGTAATTTTTGCACCGCCGATTGTCAATTCAAGTTTCGATTAGAAAAATTTTCCTTGCAAAAATTTTCTGCGTCGACTATAATTTTCTCCGCAAGGATGCAAAAATGCCCCGCGAATTTGCGAGGCGAAAGTTGCTTGTCAGACGGACTATTCCCACGAGTGTATATAGATTGAATCAATGGTTTCGACAGTCGCCCAGCGTGCTAGGCTTAGGCGGCTGTTTTGCTAAGCAGAAGCAGAATCGCTCCGGTAAGCAATGTCATGCGAATGATAAACTTAACCATACGCATATCCTCACCCCCTATCTCGGGGATAAGATTTAGACCGCCCTTGCCTCGTCGGCAACAAGCATTTTGATTATAATTTTTGCACCGCCGATTGTCAATTCAAGTTTCGATTAGAAAAATTTTCCTTGCAAAAATTTTCCGCGTCGACTATAATTTTATTCGCAAGGATGCAAACTGGTTGAAGGCGGTTTAGTTTTTCGTATTTAGGAAAAACCGTTTTGTGAGATAAAGCTTCGACAGTCGCTTAGCCGGTCAGAGCTTAGGCGGTTGTAAACAAAATGCCCCGCGAATTTGCGAGGCGAAAGTTGCTTGAAGGCGGTTTAGCCCCTCGTATATTGGTGAACTACTAAAAAGTAAATTCAGCCGCTAGCCGTGTCAGGGCTTAGGCGGCTGTTTTCGTTAATGCCCAGAGGATTATCCCCGTGAGAATAACTACGCGAATGATAATCTTAAACATCAGCTCAACCCCCTTTCCGGGGGAAAACAAGCGTCGTCAATTTTCAAGGCGGCGTTCATTTTTTTTACAGCTCAATAAAAAAATTTTCCGCTTGAATCCGGCGGGGAATGTGCTATAATACATTACAACATCAAGCAAAGGAATGGTCTTTTGTTAGGGAGGGACACATCATGTTGAACGCGATTAACTCAAACTTTTTGAGGTCTTATCAAGCGGCGGGACAACTCGGCAATCAGACGGCGACGTTTAATAAAAATGATGCCGAAAGTAATCCGTTCGCGGCCGCCAATACGTCCGTGGAAATTTCCGAAGAAGGTTTAGCCCTGTCGAAAGTTCAAGGCTCCGACACTGACAACAACGTTAAATCTGACGAGCAGCAACTTTCCCCCAAGGCTCAAAGCTATTTGGAAAATCTCCGCAAAAAATACGGCAACTACGACTTCATCATCTCCAACGACATGGACGCCTCTAAGACGGTCGGCAGCACCAAGGAATATTCCGTAATGTTCACGGCCGAAGAGATTGAGAAAATG
>JAFRSO010000031.1 GCA_017427545.1 Selenomonadaceae bacterium | reverse complement strand
TTGAGCGCGGCAGTTATAGCGGCAATTCTTTCAGGCTTGCTCGGATTTTACATGGCGACCAGCCGTTTAATCTTCGCAATGTCCAGAGATAAAGTTTTGCCCGAACTGTTCAGCAAACTCCACCACGAGTACAAAACTCCCCGCAATGCAATCCTGTTTATCTTGGCGGTATCAGTCATTGCGCCGTTTGCAGGCAGAACTGCTCTCGGTTGGATTGTCGATATGGCGTCATTGGGCGCAGCTGTCGGTTACGGCTACACTTCGCTTGTCGCTTACAAATACGCGAAACAAAATGGCGATACGGCTATTCAAATCACGGGACTTTTGGGAACGGCCTTTGCAATTCTCTTTGCAGTCTTACTCGTCGTGCCCATTCCGTACTTCAACATTTCCCTTGGCCCGCAATCTTACTTCTGCTTGATTGTGTGGATAATCATGGGCGCAATTTTCTACAACTCACGCCAAAAATCAAATAAATAACTTGATACGAACAATGAAAATTTTTCTGACCCGTTGCAAAAAATTTTGTGACGGGTTATTTTTTGTGCGGAGGGATTGAAATGATTGTTCAGCAAACGACGAAAGAATTGCTCGCCGAATCACTCAAGGAGCTGTCGAAATTTAAAGCCGTCGACAAAATCACGATTAAAGAGCTTACGAAAAATTGCGGACTGACTTCGCCGACCTTTTACAATCACTTCCGCGACAAATACGATTTGATGGCGTGGATTTACAATCAGCGCGTTGAGGCGTCGATGAAAAATTTTGGGCGCGGTGATTCGTTAGAAGACGTTATCTGCAAGTGGATGGAGATTGTTTTGGAGGACGAAAATTTTTATGTCAACCTGCTCAAAAATGCCGTCGGACAAAATTCTTTCCGCTACACCACAAATGATCACGCAATTAAATTGCTTGAGGATTGGATAAAGGCGCGGCATAAATTAACCGAACTCACGCCGGAAATTATTTTCTGTGTAAGATTTTACATGCGGGCAATCTCGGAATTTGTCAACGATTGGGCTTTGGACAGGTGGGAATGTTCGCCGCGAGAAATGGCAAAATTTTTCGTCGAGGCAATGCCCGCCCCACTCAAACCGCTTTTATTAGTTAGGAGTGAGGAGTGAGGAGTGAGGAGTTAGGAGTTAGGAGTTAAAATCTGTTCCCTGTTCCCTAATCCCTGTTCCCTGCTTTTACAATTTTGGCGTTTTGTAAATTGAAATTTTTCAGCGAGCGTCGTAAAATTTCAATGAAAAAATTTTTCGAGGTGATTATTTTATGCCAATGGTTAAAGATTATCTGTACAACAAATTCAAGCACGGCATCGAGGCGGGCAAGCTTCAATACGGCGTCGGTCAAGAAACTACTTCGGCTGAAGTCGCGGAGATTCTCGCCACGTCAAATTTTGATTTCCTCTTCGTGGACGGCGAACATGGCGGTCACACCGTCACGACGATTTTGGATATCGCCCGCGCAATCGCCGCTTATGACATGACGCCCGTCGTCAGAATTCCTCAAGCCGGCACCGGAATCATCAAACAACTTTTGGACGGCGGCATTCAAAATATCATTATCCCGAAGGTCGAGACCGGTGAGGAAACTGAAGACATTATGTATTGGGCAAGTTATGCGCCCAGAGGTAATCGCGGCTTCGGAGCGTCGGCAGTTCGCGCAGGACGTTTCAACCGTCACCCCGATTATCTTGATCGCAACGTCGAAGAAATTTGTATTCTGCCGCAGATTGAAAGCGTTCGCGGTTGGGAAAATCTTGACGCCATTACGAATACGCCCGGCGTCGGAGCAGTTTTCCTCGGCCCGATTGATTTGGCTGTCGACATGGGGCACGGCATAAATATTTTCCACCCCGAAGTTGAAGCGGCAATGGACGATATGATTAAGCGCATTCACGCACTGGGCAAACCTGTCGGCACAATCGCCCTGACGACTGAACAGGCTAAACGTTTCGTTGATTTGGGCATAAGTTTCATTATTTTGGGCGGCGACACTGCATTTTTGACGACCGCTGCGGATAATACGCTCAACACTTACAAGGAGGCTATTGAAAAATGAAAAGCGTTTTGGTCATTTCGGGACACCCCAATTTGAAAAATTCCCTCTCGAACAAAACTATCTTGGAGAAAATTTCTGCGCAATTGCCGCAAGCCGATATTCGCAAGCTCGACGAACTTTATCCCGATTACAAATTTGATATTAAGGCGGAACAGGCTGCTTTGGAGAAGGCTGACATTATCGTTTTCCAATTTCCGATGAATTGGTACGGCGTCCCCGGTCTGCTCAAACTCTATATCGATAAAGTCATGGAGCACGGCTGGGCTTACGGTTCACAAGGTACCGCGCTTGAAGGCAAAAAATTTATCGCGTCAGTCACAACGGGCGTACCTGAAGCGGGCTTTACGCCTGAAGGTTTCGTCGGTCACACGGTTGAAGAACTTATGTTCCCCCTCGCAAAATTCGCCGAAATGGCTAAGATGGATTGCAAGAAAATTTTCAGTATCAGTGGCATGATGTATGTTCCCGGCATAACGACCGATGCTCAAAAAGCTGCTCTCGTTGACAAGGCTGAAAAGCAAGCTGATGATATCGTTGCGTGCGTGAAGAGTTTATAAAATTTTGGATGGGTTAAAATGTTTCCGGATATCGTAAAAAAAGTTCCCGTTCGCAATTACGGCATTGACGGCTTGGAAGTTCACGTCGACCACACGACGACCGGCACGGTTTATTTCGTCACGGCGCAAAAGGAAGTTGTCTTCCCCGAACACGCTCACGCTGCACAGTGGACGATTGTCGTTACAGGCTCATGTACTTTCACGGCAAACGGCGAGAGTAAAATTTATTCGGCGGGCGAAACGTATTTTATACCGGCGGGCTTGCGTCATCAAATCACTTTGCACGCGGGCTATTCCGAAGTTGATTACGTCGACGACCCTTTGGACGGAGAGGAATTTGCAATGGACAACAAAGTTATCGAAGGTCTTCAAACAATCGTTACGGAGCTGGCTCAACAGGCTGACGGGCATGTTATCCAGTCGAGGATTTTTGCGAGTCAAGGTTTGAGCAAACTTGCCAAGCAATATGAAGAACATGCCGCCGAGGAGCGCGGTTACGTCATCAAGTGCATTGACCGCCTTATTGATTTGGGCTGTGAAGTCAAGCTGGAGAATAAAAAATGCGCGCCGATTATCTGCGACGCTGTCGAATATCTCAAGCACGATTTGCAAGTTTCAAAGGACGGTTTGGCTTGGCTGAAAGAAATCGTTTGTGCCGCGCAGGACGATCCGACGACTTTTGACATCTTGAAGAGTTATTATCAGGACGAGGAAGGCGACATGTATTGGGCGGAACAGCAGCTTGCGTTGATTGAACTCATCGGCAAGCAAAATTGGTTCGCAAAACAGTTGTAAAAAATTTTTCTGCCCGTCGATTTAGCTGTTAGCTGTTAGCTGCTAGTTGCTAGTTGCTAGCAACTGATCGGCGGGTTATTTTTTAGTTGATTCAAGGAGAGCTTGTAATGAAAAAAAGCATTGCGATTGACAGGAGCAAATGCATTCACTGCGGCAAATGTATTGGTGATTGCATTGTCGGTTGCGTTCAGTTCGACGCCGCAAAATTTCCCTCCTACATTGAAAACGGCGATAAACTTTGTGTAGGTTGTCAACATTGCATGGCGATTTGTCCGACAGGAGCGTTGTCATTTGGCGGAAAAAATCCTGCCGATTCGGAGCCTGTCGGTCATTGGAACAGCGACGAATTGTTGAGGCTGATTAAATCGCGCAGGAGTATTCGTTTCTACAAAAGGCAAGACATTTCATCGGAGACGCTGGCGAAGTTGGCGGAAATGTTGAATTATCCGCCGACCGGTGGCAATCGGGAAAATTTGCATTTCAGCATTGTCGGCACGTCGGAGAAAATGCGCGCTATCGAAAAAATCACTTACGACAAAATATCCGCGAGCGACAATCCCTCACCGACGATGAAATTTTGCCTGGACAATTACAAAAACGGCGTCGATTTTATTTATCGCGGCGCACCGTCACTTATTGCGGTATCAATCGACCCGGCCAAAACAATTCCCGGTTGTGAAACTGCCGATCCGATAATCCCGCTGGCATATTTGGAACTTTACGCACAGAGTTTGGGCTTGGGAACGCTTTGGACTGACGCCGCCTTGACGATAGCCCGCGAAATTCCCGAAGTCATGGAGGCTTTGGAAATTCCCGAAGGATATTCTTTGAGCTATGTAATGTTGCTGGGCGTGCCGTCAATCAAATATCAACGGACGGTTCAACGAGAACCTGCGCATTTCAAGATAATTTGAAAGTCGTTAAGTTTATTATATTTTAGGGAGTGATTCGCGTGAGCAACGAAGACATTATCCGCGCATTTCATTTGATGTGGGACAACTTCCCCGAAGCGGTGACGATTACGCAGAAAAGTCGCGAGATTGTCGCCGTCAACAAAAAGGCCGCCGAGTACGGTCTCAAGGCGGGCATTAAATGTTCGTCAATCGGCAAGCCCGAAAATCACAAGGGCTGTCAATGTGATAAAGCTGTCGATACGGGCGAGGCGCAATTTTGCACTTATGAGGGCGCGTTCGGCAAGGCTTACGGCTATTGGATTCCCATTCCCGAAAAGCCCGAATGGATTATTCATTTCGGCGTGGGTTATGCGTTCGAGTATCCGAAAATCGACCGTTCCCCGTCCAAAAAGATTGAAAGTATCCACGGCTTGACGAAGGGCACCGATCTTGAGGCTGCAACGGCGGCATTGGCTCAAGGTGAGGCTAACGGCGTCATGATGTATTACGCGCTTGCACGTCTTGCCAAAGAACAGGGCTTGAATGAGGTTGCGAGCACTTTCATTGAGTCGGCCAATCAAGAGGCGGTTCACGCGGGATTTTATGCTGTGCTCAGCGGCAAAGTTCAGAAAGATTTCTGGCAATTCGTTGCGGGCGTCGCAAAGGCTGAATACTCCGGCAAGACGAAAATTAAAGGCTTGGCGGATATGGTTCGCGCGGCGGGATTTACTGCGGCGGCTGATGAAATGGAAATTTTCGCCGAACAGGAATGGCATCACGGCGTTGTCATTGATGAGTTGATTGCAAAGTACGCGCCCAAGGATGCTGTTTCCGACGGCAAGAAATGGATTTGCGGCGTCTGCGGCTATGAACATACCGGCGATAATCCGCCCGAATATTGCCCCGTATGCGGTCAACCGTCAACCGTCTTTAAGGAAAAGCCCGAAGGTTTACACGGTGCCACGAAAGGTACGGAGCTTGACTTTTTGGCAAAGGAAGCTGCCCGCGCTGAAATTAACGGCACGCTGATGTATTACGCGCTTGCACGTCTTGCCAAAGAGCAGGGGCTTGATGAAGTGGCGGAAGTGCTTACTGCGTCGGCCAATCAAGAGGCTAAGCACGCGGGATTTTACGCCACGCTCAACGGCAAATATCCCAAAGATTTCTGGGAATTGCTCGACAGAGTAAGGGCGGCTGAATACGGCGGCGAGGCTAACGTCAAAGCTTTTGCCGAAAAATTCCGTGCGGCAGGTCTCACTCAAGCGGCTGATGAAATGGAAATTTTCGCGCAGGAAGAAAAACATCACGGCGTAGTTATCGATGAGCTGTTCCAAAAATACAAGCCCGACTTCAAGCCCGCTGACACTTCAGGCAAAAAAGTTTATGTCTGTCCGTGTTGCGGCTACAAATATTACGGCGACTTGGACGCGGAGCCGGATAATTGGACTTGCCCCGTGTGCGCTCAACCGAAGAAAGATTTTAAACTTATGGAAGCCGCGCCTAAAGCTGAAGTCGGTCAAAAAACTTTCGTCTGCACGATTTGCGGCTATGAACATGTCGGCGACGCTCCACCCGATGTTTGTCCGATTTGCGGACAGCCCGCGTCTGTGTTCAAGGAGAAAGTCTGATGAATCGGCGCGAATTTATCAAGGCTGCAAGCGTGGCGACACTCGGTTTGATGATTGACGGTAAAAATTTTGTTGAGGCTGGGAGGTCTATTGATATGAAAGTATCTGCGGTTAAACTCTACGACGGCGGCTATATGATGAAGTCGTTCGCATGTGGCGGCGGATTGCCTGAAGGTTCGATTAAGGAAGAAAAACTCCGTTCAAGCTTGCAAAATTTCGTTATCGACACGGGCAAGGAAGTTATCTTGGTTGATACCGGTTTTCCCGCCGAAGAAACTATCCCCGTTACGAAAGATTCAGTGATAACTTTCGGCGACAAGGTAAATGATTACGTCGACGCGCTCAAGGCGGCAGGTTACGATCCCGCGCAAGTTTCAAAAATTCTCATCACTCACAAACACGCCGACCATACCGGAGAATTGCGCCACTTCCCGAACGCAAAAATTTTCATCTCGCGCATTGAGGCCGACGACATGAAATTGACGGGCGATAACGTCGTCCGCACCGATTTTACTGACGGCGCGTATAAAAATTTCGACGCGTGCCAGAAAATTGCTGACGGTGTTTATTATATCTTCGCGCCCGGTCATACGAAGGGCAATTCAATCGTCATCGTCGACGCGGGCGATAAATTCTATCTGATTCATGGCGACGTGACTTACACCGACGAGGCCTTGCTTGAGAATAAACTTTCCGTCGTCTTTGAAGATATGCCCGCCGCCCGCGACACGTTGAACAGAGTCCGCGCTTTCATCAAGGCCAATCCGACGGTTTATCTTTCGACGCACACGCCCTTTGGCTATGAAAATCTCGAATCGCAAAAAATTATGAAGCTCCCCGAAATTGAGGAAGCTCCCGAAGTTGAAACCAAAGCTGAAGAACCTGCCAAAGTCGGCGGAACTGTTTGGGTATGCTCTGTTTGCGGCTATGAACATGTCGGTGACACTCCGCCCGCAGTTTGTCCGCGCTGCAAGCAACCGTCTACCGCCTTCCGCAAGAAATAAAATTGTCCGATAAAAAATTTTATCCCCCGCAAATCGCAGGGGATTTTTTTATGCCAAAATATTTTTCAACGCTTGACCGGTGTAAGAATTTTCGACGCGGGTAACTTCTTCGGGCGTGCCGCAAGCTACAACTTCGCCGCCCTTATCACCGCCGTCAGGGCCGAGGTCGATAATGTAATCCGCGTTTTTTATCACGTCCAAATTGTGCTCAATGATTATCACAGTATCGCCGCGCTCAACCAGCCGCTGAATCACCTCGATTAATTTTTTCACGTCGTCGAAGTGCAAACCCGTAGTCGGTTCGTCCATGATATAAATATTCGCAGCCCTGCCGAGTGGTCGCGCCAATTCGTAAGCAAGTTTGACGCGTTGAGCTTCGCCGCCGCTGAAGGTGTTCGCCGATTGCCCAAGCTCAATGTAACCGAGTCCGACATCATGCAAGACTTGCAACATGCGCTTAATCGTCGGGACGTTCTCGAAAAACTCCAACGCCTCGTCAACCGGCATGTTCAGCACGTCGGAAATATTTTTACCCTTGTATTTGACTTCCAAAGTTTCGGCATTGAATCGCGCGCCCTTGCAAACGTCGCAGGTAACATAAACGTCCGGCAGAAAATTCATCGGGATTTTCAAAACGCCATTGCCGCCGCAACTTTCACATCGCCCGCCCTTAACGTTGAAACTGAATCGCCCCGCCTTATAGCCGCGCATTTTAGCACCGTTCGTCGCCGCAAAAAGTTTTCTGATATGATCCGCAACGCCCGTGTAAGTCGCAATGTTTGAACGCGGCGTCCTGCCAATCGGGTCTTGATCAATCATCGTAACCTTGCTGATTCCGAACGGCTCAAGCTCAATTTCTTTCAGGCGCGGATAAATTATTTCTTCAACCAGAGTAGATTTTCCACTGCCGCTCACGCCCGTTATCAACGTCAAGGCCTTCAGCGGAATTTTCACGGAAATATTTTTGAGATTATTTTTGCAGGCGTCGTTGAACTCCAAAACCTGCGAAATATCTCGACGCGTCTTCGGCACGGGAATAATTTTTCGTCCGCTCAAATAATCGCCCGTCAGCGAATTTTCGACGCGTGAAATTTCATCGGCCGTCCCTTGCGCAATGACTTCACCGCCATTTTTACCGGCACCGCGTCCGATGTCGACAATTTCATCAGCTGCGCGGATTGTCTCCTCATCATGCTCAACAACTATCAGCGTGTTGCCAAGGTCGCGAAGATTTTTCAGCGTCGCCAAAAGTTTTTGATTGTCATGCTGATGAAGTCCGATTGACGGCTCATCAAGGACGTACAAAACTCCCGTCAATGCCGAACCGATTTGCGTCGCCAATCTGATTCGCTGTGATTCGCCGCCGCTCAATGTCGCCGATTTCCTCGACAGGCTCAAATAATCCAAGCCCACGTCGCATAAAAATTTCAGCCGCGAATTAATTTCCTTGAGGACTTGCGCGGAAATTTTTTTATCGGTGTCGTTGAGTTCAAGCGAACTGAAAAATTTTTTGCACGCGTCAACCGATAAATCGACAACCTGCGCAATATTTTTCTCACCAACCGTCACGCTCAAAGCTTCGGGCTTCAATCTGTGACCGTGACAGGCGGGGCAAGCGTCTTCGGGCAAGTCGGTCGTCTTGAAGTCGTGAACGGCAAGCATCCACTCATACATGGTCGTAAAATCGCGAACATCAAAAACTTTTCCCAGGCCGTTGCATGTCGGACAAGCTCCTTTCGGGCTGTTGAATGAAAACAGTTGCGGCGTAATTTCGGGCAGACTGATTCCGCAATCGACGCAAGCATTTTTCTCACTGAACGTCAAAATTTTTTCGTCCGTCTCCACAAAGACAATCCCGCTGCCGAATTTCAACGCGGTCTCCAAAGAATCAGCCAGCCTTGAACGAATTTCACCGCGATTAATCAACCTGTCGACGACAACTTCAATCGAATGTTTTTTGGTTTTGGCGAGAGAAAATTTTTCGTCGAGGTCGTGAACTTCGCCGTCAACTTTTGCCCTGACGAATCCCGCCGCACTCAACTTGTCGAAAATTTCCTTGTGAGTGCCTTTTTGATGATTGACAATCGGCGCAAGCAAACTGAATCGCGTACCTTCCGGCAAAGATAAAATCTGCTCCAAAATCTGGTCGACGCTCTGACTTTTGACGGGCTTGCCGCATTTCGGGCAATGAGGTTTACCGATTCTGGCGAAGAGTAGCCGCAGGTAGTCGTAAATTTCAGTGACAGTGCCGACGGTCGAACGCGGATTGTTATTCGTCGTCTTCTGATTGATGGCGATTGCGGGGCTTAAACCTTCAATCAACTCAACGTCAGGTTTATCGGGCAGACCCAAAAATTGTCGGGCGTAACTTGAAAGCGACTCCATGTAGCGGCGTTGACCTTCGGCGTAAATCGTATCGAAGGCGAGAGAACTTTTACCGCTGCCGCTCACGCCCGTTATCACAACAAATTTATCGCGCGGAATTTCGACGCTGATATTTTTCAAGTTGTGGACGCGTGCTCCGCGAATTTTTATCGAATCCAAAAGTTTCACCTCGGAAATATTTTACACGCTTAGTCAATAAAAAAACAGCCCCGCATTTTTGCGAGACCGTGAATTTTACTTTCTGTTCGCGAATATTTTTTCATAGTTGGCGATTTTATAATCAAGCCGTTCAATCGTCTTGCGCAAATGTTCCTCCTGTTTCATGAGCCGCGCGCGCTGTTCGATTAAAATATTTTTGCGCCGCTCAATGCCTGTGCCCGCCTGCAAAAGTGTAACGTATTCCGTCAACGCTTCGATTTGCACGCCCGCATTCCTCATGCACTTAACGAACGATACCCAGCGGCAAGCTTGCTCGTCGTAATCGCGAATGCCGTTATTTTTGCGCGGCACCGGCGGTATTAATCCGATTCGCTCATAATACCTCAAAGTGTCCGCCGTTATCTCGTATTTCTCACTGACTTCGCCAATCGTCATAAAACATCACTCCGACAAAAAATTTTCGATTGCAAGTTTATCAGCTAAAGTCGACTTCAAGTCAAGCGTCGCCAGGTAGTGTTGAATAACTATTCCGTAGTGTGTGATGATTTTTATATTTTATATCTACTTTTCTTTGCTCGTCCAAAGAAAAGTAGCAAAAGAAAGGACGTTTTGCCGCTAACGACGCTTCCTGCGTCGTGGTCGCGGCGGCCGTCATCCTTGACGGCCTCAATTTGTTCTTTATTTAACGCTGCCCGTTTTTGATAGTTAAATTGTTTGGAAGAAATCTTTTGATTGCGTGTCTTCGAAAATCTCAACGTCGAAATTTTTCAGCTCGTCGCGAAGATATTCTGCCAGCTCGTGAACAATCGGAAACTCTGTTGCAAAATGCCCCGCGTCCACGACGTGAATTTCATTTTCGATGGCCGCTTGAGCCTCGTGATATTTTACGTCGCCGGTTACAAATGCCTGCGCACCGAAAAATTTTGCCTTCTGAATGACATCAGCACCCGCGCCGCTGCAAATGCCGACCTTGCCAATCAGAAAAGTTCCCGCGTCAATAAAGCGGACGTTATCGGCATTGAGGGATTTTTTCACGTGGCGGGCAAATTCTTCACCGGTCATCGGCACTTCAAGATTGCCAATCCTGCCCAAAGAAAATTCTTCGTCGCCAAAATTTTTCACGTCGACCATCCCGATTTTTTTCGCCAGCACATCATTTACTCCGCCGACTGCGCTGTCAAGATTTGTGTGCGCCGCGAAGACTGCCAGATTATTTTTGATGAGCCGCGCAATTTTGTTTCCAAGCGGCAAGTCGAAGCGAATGTTTTTAATGGCGTGGAAAATCAACGGGTGATGAGCTACAATCAACTGCGCGCCGAGATCAATCGCCTGTGAAATATTTTTGTCGAGTACATCAAGGCAGACGAAAATTTTTTTGACTTCAGCGGCAGGGTCTCCAATCAAAAGTCCGGGATTATCCCAATCTTCAGCGAGCCTCCGAGGTGCAAGGCGATTAACGGCGTCCGCCACAAATTGAACGGTGCATTTTTTCATTACATCATCTCCAGCAATTTTAATACGTCGTCAAAAGTCGTCGCGAGGTTCGGATAAAAAATTTTCGGCTTATCAATCATGACGACGGGCAAGTTTAAAATTTTCGCCGCCTCAAGTTTCGTATCCGCCCCGCCAATTTGCCCGCTGTTTTTCGTGACAATGACTTCAGCGTTGGCGTGCTTGAAGAGTTCGACGTTGAGTTCAGTTGAGAACGCTCCCTGCATGGCGATAATTTGTTTTGGCGACAAGCCGAGACTTTCACATTGCGTCAAAACTTCAGCAGTCGGCAAAATTCGCGCAGTCAAGTTGCAGTCCTTGAGCATGTCGACGAAAATTTTCAAGTTACGGCTGCCGGTCGTGAGGAAAATATTTTTGCCGAGTTCGGACGCCTTGACAGCTGCCGCCTCGTAGCTGTCGACGTGGAAAATTTTTTCGTAAGCAAAATTGACTTCTGCCCGCTCATATCGGACGTAGAAAATTTTTGCGGCTTGAGCGGCTGAAATTGCGTTGGCGGAAATATTTTTGGCGTAAGGGTGACTTGCGTCGACAATGGCGTTAAATTTCTCCGCCCGCAAAAGTTTTTCCAACTCGTCACGGTCAAGAGGCTTGTCGTTAATCTTAATGCCCGCGCAAGTCTCCAAAAGTTTTCTGCCGTAATCACTGACGACCGAAGCCGTCACATCAAAGCCACGCTCCAATAAAAATCTTGCAAGCTTGCGAGCGTCTTCAGTGCCCGCGATTAAAAAAATTTTTGTGTTCATGTCGGCGATTTTAATTCAGCGTGAAAAATTTTTCAAGCGTAGATTTTTTTTTGACGCAATGTGCTATAATCGGCGCGAAAAAATTTTTATGGAGGACGTCATGAAGATTTTAGCAAGACAACTGACTTTGGATTTATACAACTGCGACACGAACCGTCTGGGCAATGTCGACGAGATAAAAGACGCGTTAAAGGGCGTTGTCGGCAATGAACCGCGCTTGACTTCCGAATTCATTGACGAAAATCATTATTCGGTTATCGGCGCGTTCAAAAGCGGGCATATCGCCTTGCACGTCTACAAAGAGTTGCGTTACGTTGCGGTTGATATTTTTACTTGCGCGGATTCGGAAGAGCCTGACGAATTGGCCAAAGAGATTCGCAAATTTTTCCGCCCCGACAAAATAAAATCAACGTTCTTGAAGCGTGGAGACTTCGGGCTTGAAAAAGATATTAAGCCGAAAATAAAAGTTCGCGTGGCACCTTTGAGGCGTGTGAAAAATGCGGGCGCGAAGGTCGTAAAAAAATTGGTGCGCAGAGGCAAGTAGAGTTAGGAGTTAGGAGTGAGGAGTTAAAAACCTACCCCCTACTTTCTACTTTCTAAGGAGGCAAATAAATGACTTTTACTCATGTAGCGGAACTTTATCGCAGCGTCGGCAAATCGCAAAAGTGCACGTTCATATTCTGTTCGGATCACGGCGTCGCCAAGGAAAATGTCAGCGCATATCCTCAAAAGACGACAGCCGATATGGTCAAAAATTATCTGGTTGACGGTGGAGCCGCCGCAAATACTTTCGCAAAATTTGCATACTCGGAACTTTATATCGTCGACGTTGGAGTTAATGCGGACATTTCACATTTGCCCGGACTTGTCGACAGAAAAATTTCTCGCGGCACAAAAAATATTGCTGAAGGCCCCGCAATGACTTTTGATGACGCAATGAAATCCGTCCGTATCGGTAAGAAATTGGCGGAGGAGGCTATTGAGGCGGGCTGTAATTGTTTTCTGCTCGGTGAAATGGGAATTGCCAATACGACTGTTGCCGCCGCAATGACTGCCGCTTATCTGGACATGGAGCCGGAAGAAGTTACCGGTCGCGGCACGAATATTGATGACGAAAAATTTGCTCACAAAATTGAAGTCGTTCGACGCGCCCTTGAAGTCAACAAGCCCGATTCCGAAAGTATGCTTGATGTGCTCACGAAGGTCGGCGGCTATGAATTTGGAGCTATGGCGGGCGTGATTATTGCCGCGTATCATCATGACTGCGTTGTAATTCTCGACGGCTTCAACACCGCAGTTGCCGCCCTCGTCGCCCAAGAAATTTTGCCGCGCTCAACCGAATGCCTCATTGCCTCACATGTCGGACGCGAAATCGGCCATCGCGAAATTCTCGAATATCTCGACCTCATTCCGATTTTTGATCTCGATCTTGCACTCGGCGAGGCTATCGGTTCATCAATCGCCGCAAGAGTTCTCGACAATTTGGTTTACATTTTCGTTTGCGGACCTGACGCCGATTATGACGGTGAACTTGTCGAAGAGGACGCCGCCTTTGAGAATTTTAAACGCCAGCTCGGACTTGACGGCGTTGAAGGGTTGAACACTATCGAAGACGTTCAAGATTATTTGGGCGATAATGTTCAGATTGAGGAAATTCCGGTTGACTTCCACGTCAGCGAACACCGCATGGACAGCGTCGAAGTGCCTTTCAGCTCTAACACATTGAATATCCCGCGCAGCTATCCTATGGCGGTTCGTGTTATGGGTGATGAGGAGGAGGAACTTATTGCCGCGACGGACAGGACGTTTAATTTTTATCTGCGAACAATGCCGCGTCTGCATGATCGCCCGATGAATAATTGCCGCGATTTTTTGGACAGCTTGACGAAACCTAAGGGCAGTCTCGGTCATTTGGAAGAAATCGCCATTCAAGTTGCGGGCATTTCCAACGAGGATTGTCCGACAAATAAACTTCGTCATGCCGCACTTGCATTCACAAACTACGAAAATTGCCAGTCGTTTACCAATCCCAATTACGACCCGAAAGCTCCCGGTGCTCGACGAGATATTTCAATGGACTTCAGCGCGACGACTCGTACTTTCGGCATGAAGATTTTCTTAGGCGTCGTCAATCCCGCGGAAAATCTCAATGTGGCGTTCAACTTCGGGCGCAATCTTGCAGAGGAAATTACCTTCGACACGCCGATTATCGCCATAACCGATTTGAGCAATCTTCTTGAGGACAGGCTTGCAAAGATTTTTGCCAATGCTCTCTTGAAGCCGAACGGTGATTTGAAATATCCGCCCGAAGAATTTTTGCAGCACGTCCCGAAAAATTATCAGTGCATGGCCGGCGCATTAATCGGATCACTTGTCGCGGCGGCTCACAACTCAACGTTGATTGTCGTCGACACGGGAGCGGTTGACATTATCGCCCGCTACTTGGAAAAAATTTGTCCCGAAATTCGACCGTTCATTTTGCGTTCAGCCCGGCTGATTACATACAAAAATTTAGACGGATCGCCTATAGGTTTTGACGGCGAGGCATCTTGTATCGGCGTTGAGATTGTCGAGGCGGCGTTGACTGCCCTTAACGAAATGAAAACTTTTGACGAAGCCGGTGTTGCAAAGGCGATTAAAAAATAGCATGGGAAATTTGGAGCGGCGGTTGGAAAATTTCGGCGCGGAGAAAATTTTTATCGCAGTATTTTTAATCTTCGGCGTGATGATTTTATTCATGCGCCCGCCATATCGACTTATGGACGAGCCGGTTCACTTCGCACGCGCCTGGCAAATATCGGAGGGAATTTTTCTAAGCCCGCTGAAAATTCAAGGCGTCGAAAAAAATTTTGGCTGGAAGAATTGTTCACCAGATGCCGCGACTGAAAAACTTTATTCGGCAAGCGTGCCCGCGTCATTGGTGCCCGACAAATTTATCTTCGACGTGCAAGCCGATTCGACGCGCGTAAAAGTTTCAATCGACGAGCTGAAAAAATTTTTATCGACGCCGCTCAATGTCGACGAACGTGAAGAAGGATTAATCCCGAACACGGGCGTTTATCCGCCGCCGACATATTTGCCGCAAGCAATCGCCGCACTTTTCGGACGGGTCTTGAACTTGAACGCGGGAATAATTTTTTACCTCATGGGCTTGAGCGGATTAATCTTCGTTGGAGCGTGCGTGTATTGGTCGATGAAATTTTTGCCCGAAGCCAAGCCGCTGATATTTTTGTTGGCGATGATGCCGATGTTTTTAGTCGAGGCGGCGTCAACTTCAGCGGACGCGGTAACTTTCGGCGTATGCTTTTTGGGGACAGCGTGGCTTTTGTCGCTGAAAAATTCGACAGAAAAATTTTCCCACGCAGAAATTTTCGGGCTGATGATTTTGTCGATAATGCTTGCGTGCTCAAAGTCGGTTTACGGGACGATATTACTGCTGTACTTTTTAATCCCGCGTGAAAGAGTCGGCTTGCTGAAAAAATTTTTATCACTCGGCGCGGCGATTTTGGCATTGAATTTGCTGACATCATTGATTTGGACGTGGCTGGCAGTCGGCATGACGGGCGTTGAGTTGGCGACGATTAAACAATATCTCGGCGTTGAAAATGTTGACGCAGCCGCGCAGAAAATTTTCATAGCCGAACACCCTGCAGAATTTTTCGCCGCAATAATTCATTCGCTGGACACGGGAAAATTTTATTACTTATTCGGCTTTATGGGCACGTGGGGTGCGAACGGTGAACTTTTCTTGCCGCCGATATTCTACGCCTTGTACGGATTGACGCTGATATTTTTCGCGCTTACGAACGGTTTAAATCTCAAACTCAATGAACGCGGACTTTTAATCTTCGCGGCCGCTGTATCGACATTTGCACTTTTCCTCTATGATTATTTAATCTGGACACCGATTGGCGCGGATTATGTCAAAGGCGTGCAGGGACGATATTTTATCCCGATAGCCCCGATGATTTTCGGAGCGTTATCAGTCTTGCCGACCATGCGTCATAAAAATTTAATCGCGTTGACGGCGGGAATTTTCAGCGGCGTTGCAACTTTATCGGCAAATTTTTACGCGTTCTATTAAATAAAAGTTATTCCACTCTCCCTAATCCGCAACAAAAAATCCCCCGCGACTTTGCAGGGGAAATTTTTTTATTGGATTATATTGTTTATCATCATGGATATTTGCTTGTCATTTGGAATGCGATTGCTGTCTTTTTTGGAATAAATCGTTAGGAGATAAATTTTTTCTTCGATGGCGACATAAATAAAATTCTATAACCGTTCGACTTGCCGACATTGGTTGAAGAATTTGCAATACGTACTTTATAGGCATATGCTCCTGCTTGTAAATTCAATCCTGCCAATTTATCGCCAACTAAATTTCCTGCGACAAGTTCATCCGTTACCGACTCTATGTCTTCGTAGATTCTCAAGTGTTTTCTCTTTTTAACGTAGAACTTGACGGCCTCCTCGAAATGCGGCGTCGCCATAACTTGCATGAGATTTCTCCTCTTCAATCATCGACTTCAGCTCTGTCAAAAATTCATCAATAGGCTTTTCACGCATTTTGCCGGCTCGCATTTCGTTCACGTCATGACATGCGCCAATTATGGATTTCTCAATGGAATGTTCTTCTTGCATATCGAACACCTCGCGAATCACAGCATTGCTTGACCGAAATAAATCACGCAACCGATAATCAAAATGAACGGCAGGTAAACTTTGACGGCGAATTTCATAATTTGAGACTCGACGCCGAAAGCTCCGACTGCTGCCGCGCCGATAGCGATTGATTGCGGGGAGATGATTTTTCCGACGCAAGAGCCTGCAGCATTTGCCGCCGCTATCCACGCTTGAGCAGTTTCATTCAACCCGATTGCAATGGCCGAATCGACTTGCAACTTGCTCAAAAGGACGCAGCTTGATGTTGCCGAGCCGGTGATAAATGCGCCGATTGAACCGATAAGCGGCGATATGAACGGATAGAAATTACCCGTGGCGGCGACCGTCGCAGTAGCAATCGCCATAGTCATTCCGCTGTAACCCATAATGCGAGCCGTGGCAATGATTGTGATGATTGTGATGAACGTCGGAATCAAAGTTTTAACCGTGCGCGACAGGACGTTAATCATGTCGGATACAGTTGCATTGTTGACCAGGCCGGCTATTACTGCTGACACGAAAAGGATTGTCGGAGTGGTTATCCACTGGAAAGAAGTTGGTTCGGCGTCAGGGCCGGTATAAATCATGACTTTGGTAACTACGGTTTTGAGTACATCGGCAACAGCGGGTATTGAGCAGATAATCAGGAAAACGAATATCAGCAAGAATACCAGCCAGGCGCGTACAGCTTCGCCGAACGTGATAGAAAAGTTTTCGTCGTAATCGTCAATTTCGTATTCGGGGTCTTTAATTGGAAATTTTTTGGCGTAGATAACCATCGAACCCATTGCACCGACTGCACCGGCTATACCGGCTAATGAAGCTCCCAGAAATGTTGCGGCTACAACAGACGGAATGAAAAATCCGAATCCGCCAATCAAGCACGCGGGAATCATAGCTTTGAGGGCTTTGAATCCTCCGAAAGCTATCATCATGATAAACGGCATGAGCAGTATCATCGGGCCAAGCTGAATTGTGGTGTAAACGGCGATTTGCAGCGGGTCAAAGTTGGTGAGCTTTGCAAGTGTCGTCAGCGGCAGACCAACTGAACCGTATGAACTCATTGCGGCGTTGGACAGCAAACATACGATAACCGCGGTTATAGGTGTGACGCCGACCGTAACCAACATACTTGCGCCGATAGCAACTGCCGTGCCGAAACCCGACATACATTCGAGGAAGCTGCCGAATCCCCACGCAATGATAAGTATCAGCATACGCTTATCAGTGCTGACGGAGGAGAGCATGTCTTTAATTTTTTCCATGCCGCCCGTGTGCACCGTCAAGTTGTATGCAAATATCGCCGAAACGATAACGCCGAGGATTGGCCATATCGCCATAAGTGCGCCTTCCAATGTGCCGGTCATTACGTCTGTCAGCGGCATATCAAAACATTGCCACGCTACCAAAAATGAAATAACCAGTGCTACGGGGCAGGCCTTCCACGCCGGCAATTTCAATATGCTCAACGCGACAATTAGCCATAGAATTGGTGATAACCCCTGAATAAACAATCTCCTCAACCCTTTCTATTAGGAACTAGTAATTAGGAACTAGGAACTAGGGAATAGCCTAAAACCTCTAAAATTTTTTTCATATCGTCAGGCAACGGTGCCGTGAAATTCATATGCTCATTTGTCGACGGGTGAATCAAGCTCAACGTGTGCGAGTGAAGAGCTTGCCCCGAAATGTCGAAGGGATTTTTCCGCGAAGTATATTTCACGTCGCCCAGAAGCGGATGCCCGATTGCCGTCATGTGAACGCGGATTTGATGCGTCCTGCCCGTTTGAAGCTTGCACTCGACGTAAGTAAAATTTTCAAACCGCTCAAGAACTTTAAACTCTGTGACAGCGGGCTTGCCGTCGGGAGTAATTGCCATTTTCTTGCGGTCAAATTTATCACGCCCGATAGCCCCCGTGATAATCCCAGCGTTGTCAGTCAACACGCCGTGCACAATCGCCAGATAAGTCCGCGTTGCAATTTTATCTTTAATTTGAGCGGCAAGGCTGATGTGAGCGGCGTCATTTTTCGCGACGACCATAACGCCGGAAGTGTCCTTGTCGAGGCGGTGGACAATGCCGGGACGCTTGACGCCGTTAATGCCGGATAAATCTTTGCAATGATACAGCAGGGCATTTACCAGCGTACCGCTTTTGACGGTTTCGGCAGGGTGAACCGTCATTCCGCGAGCTTTGTTGACGACGATTAAATCTCCGTCCTCGTAAATGACATTGAGCGGCAAATTTTCCGGCAAGTAATCAACTTCGGCGGCGTCGACCTCGTGAATAAAAATTTTTTCGCCGCCCGTGAGTTTGAAACTTGCCTTGACGTTCGCGCCGTTGACAGTGATAAGCCCGTCCGAAATTAATTTCTGAACATGAGAGCGCGACCGGTCGGAAATTTTTTCGTTGAGGTAAACGTCAAGCCTTCGCGGAGAAATTTTTTCCTCGACGTGAAAAATCAACGCTGCGCCTCCTCAACATTTCCCGAATCAAGCCGAAAAAGTATCGCGTAAATCATGAAGCCCATGCCTAAGACAATCGCAATGTCGGCGACGTTGAAGACCGGCCAAATCCTGAAGTCGAAAAAATCCACGACGTAGCCCGTCTGCAATCTGTCAATCAAATTTGCAACCGCGCCGCTTAAAATCGTCGTAGCTCCCAATCGCAGGAAGATGTCGGATTTTTTCAGCAGAGGATAGAAATATGCCGTCGCCAAAATCAAAACTGCGCCCGTGACTAACAAAAACATTCGCTGATTCGATAAAATTCCGAACGCTGCGCCGGGATTCAGCACGTATGTAAAATGGAAAATGTCCTGCAAAATCGGGATTGATTCCCCCGGCACCATTGAACGCATAACCAACGCTTTTGTGAATTGATCGCCCGCAACTATGCCGAAGAATAAAACTTTTTCCCGGTGAATGAATGCTATTGCAAATACGCACTCGATAATCAGCAGAAATTTTTTCAGAAAGTCCGCGAAGTTTTTCACTTCGACGCCTCCTCCGGCTTCGACGCAGGATTGACGGGTTTGTAAGTTCGCGTCTCATCGGTGACGGGTTTGGTTGACACGTCGACGATATTATCAGCGATTTCGTCAACCTCGACGGGAGTTTTCTTGACTTTGGACTTTTTAACCTCGGACTTTTTGACTTCGGGCTTTGGAGTTTCGGCGGGCGGTGAAGGTTTAGGCTCCTCGGCAGGTTCTGCAGGTTTGACTTCGACGGGCTTTACTTCGGAATTGACTTCGGGCATTTTTTCCATTTCGTCGAAGCTCGGCAAAACGCTTATGACGTGATTTGTTATCGCCAGCTCTGATTCAAGTATCGTGCGCATTTTGAGCAGGAACGCATTTTTCTCGCCGACGAGTTTTGCATAATCATCCAAAATCCTGTTGCGCTTAACCTTCGCGGCCTCAATAATCTGTTTTGCCTCGAATTGTGCCTGATCACGAATTTGTTGACAATCGCGGGCGGCACTCTCCTTGATCTCGTCAGCATTTCTCCGCGCTGAAGAAATAACATCGTCCGCCGTGCGTTGAGCAACCATCAGCGTATCATTCAGCGTCTTTTCCAAGTTGCGATATTTTTCAAGTTCTCTTTCGTTGGCATAAGACTGATTCTTGAGCCGCTCATTTTCGCGCAAAAGTTTTTCAAAATCCTCAACGACCCTATCCAAAAAATCGTCAACCTCATTCTCGCTGTAGCCGCGGAAAGCTTTCTTGAACTGGTGGTCGTGAATATCCATTGGCGTAAGCAAATACATCGCCTCCAATCAGTTAGGGAACAGGGATTAGAAACTTGTTCCTTATTCCTTATTCCTTATCAAGGTTCAGGGAGTTCAAACTTTTTTTCGTAGCGGAAATTGTGACCGCCTCTGGGATTCTCCAATTCCTTCTTTTGAATTTTCTCGTCTCGTTCAGCCGCCAAATCATCTGCCAAAAGCCAGCCTGCCGATTCAAGCATTGCCACGGAAATTGACGGCGCGACAAGTTGTCCGATAAACGGCAAGACTTTTGAAATTTCTTTTGTGATGACCTTAAGCGGTTGCTTTTTTATCGTCGCGATTATTGCACTCGTTGCCATATTTTTTGCGACTGATTCGGTTATTGAGCCGCCGAATACTGAAGCCAGTGCCATTGCCATTGTCGTCATCGTCACGGTATCAACCGCAATTCCCACGCCCGGCACCGGTACCAAATTTCCTGCTGCAGCGGCCGCCGCGTGACCGTGAATTATTTTCCTGCACTTGCTCATTTCCTCTTCCGTCATCGGCAAGATTATCTCCTCCTCAGAAAAACCTCTTCAATAAAACGCCGACACGACCTTTTTTAGTCTGCCCGCGAACTTCGGCAACTTCCAAACGTCCGCGCCCACGCATACTCAAAACGTCGCCTTCCTTAACCGATTGCGACGCATTTTTGACGGTCTGCCAGTTGAGCTTGATTTTTTCCGCTGAAATTTCTTGAGCCGCCTTGCTCCTCGACATGCCAAAGCCCGCCGCCGCTATCGAATCAACCCTGAGTGATGCAACGGTCGATTTAATTTCCTTGGTACGTTCTTCTTTCGGCGAAATATTTTCCAACTCGTCAACCGAAGTTTTAACAGTCGTGCCGCCGATTTGCGTCAAATTCACCGTGAAGTAATCGCACATTTTTTTATCGACGAGGAGCCGCGCAAAATCTTTCGTCGCGATAATGTCGCCGATATATTCGCGGTCTACGCCCAAACTCATAATTGAGCCGAGCACGTCACGATGACCCAGGCGGGCAAATTCGCCATTCCACTCCGCTTTGATGACGGCAATTTCAAAATTGGGCGTGCCCTTGAAGTCGTCGTGACAGAAAGCAACGCGTTGACGTTCAGCCCCGCGATAGCCGCCGTAAAAATCAACGTTGAGTTCACCGAGACTGTTGGCAATGACGCCGGCCATTTCCTGTTCAAAAGGCGACAGAAATCCTGTAAGCTTGCACTTGCGAGATTTAATTGCCTGCGTGGCGAAATCGACGAGCTTAACGACGGCAGCTTCGCCCTCTGTGCCTTTGTAGTAACGAATAATTTTTTCTCTTGCGTCCTGCATAATTAACTCCTTTGTAGAGAACAGGGATTAGGGAACAGGGAGCAGGGAGTAGTTTTTTTGAAGCCGTCAAGGATTAGCTACTAGCTAACAGCTCTCCCGCTAAATTCTTTGGGCACGCAAAGAAAGTATGATAAACCTCACATCTTCCGCGTCAGCCACGAAAAATCACGTTCCTGTTTCTGCTCTTCCTTATTGAAGGTAACCATAACTGTCTTGGGCGTGCACACGAAAACATATTCGCTGACCTGCTGAACGTCGCCGTCAATGGCATAGGTCGTGCCCAACGCGAAGTCGATTATTCGGCGGGCATGTTCCGGATTCGTGTCCTCCAAATTGATTATGACGGGTATATCCTCGCGCAGACAATCGGCGATAACTTTTGCGTCATCGTCGAAGTTTTTCGGTCTCACCGTCGTTATTTTCGATTTTGCCATAGGCTTGGCAGCAGTGTTGTTTGTCATAAAATTATCCCTCGTCGCCGAATTAAAATCTATAACATTGTGTCCCGACATGCTTGCGGGCGGCGGTGTAATCGGCGGTTCATTTTCCGGCTGCGGCGTATGCAGCTCTTCATTTTTACCCATCTCAACTTCCTTCTCTCCGTCTTTGTTCGACAGTCCGAGCGAACGGCTAACCTTGTCTATAATCTCCATTCGGTCAAACTCCTCTCGCGAAAAATTTTTATGTGTAGGTTCTTTCTCCAAAAATCGCCGTGCCGATTCGTACGACATTTGCGCCCTCCTCGACGGCAACTTTGTAATCATGCGTCATGCCCATTGACAGATAGTCGAACGCTTCCCGCGAAACTTTCAACTCGTCGAAGAGTTTTCGCATTTGCCGGAAGAGTGGCCGACAATCTTCAACGTCAGGCAAATTCGGCGCAATCATCATCAGTCCGCGCAGCCGTAAATTTTTTGCCGAGTCGACGAAATTTATCAGCCGCTCCAAATCCTCCAACATGACGCCCGACTTTTGAGGCTCTCGCGCCGCGTTGACTTGAATCAGCACGTCTTGAATTTTGCCGATTGATGACGACGCCTTGTCGATTGCCGCCGCTAAATGTTCGCTATCGACCGACTGAATCAAATCAAAAAGCTTGACGGCCGGTTTGACTTTGTTGGTCTGCAAGTGCCCGATTAAATGCCGCGTGACTTGGCGGTTGAGTGTCGGAAATTTTTCAGCCGCCTCTTGTACGCGATTTTCACCAATGTCGGTTGCACCCGCGTCGATTGCCTCGCGCATGAGTTCGACGCCGTGATTTTTCGTCACCGCGACCAAAATTATTTTATCGCCGAGTTCAGCTTTTATCGCCCTGAAATTTTCTGCTGCGCTCAAACGGCTTTCACCTCCACATAAAAATTTTTCACGCACATATATTAAACCAGTTAGCTTTTCGCGTCAATGAAAACAGCTTGAATAAATTTCCCGCGGCAAAAAAATTTTTTTCTCAAGCCGAACTTGCAACCTTGCCCGAAATATTTCAATCGCGTAAAATATCGTGGCATTATTTGGAGGTGCAAGCATGGAAGAAATTACGATTATCAAAAGCGATTATGTGACTTCGGCCGTGAGCCGCAAGACTTGCCCCGAAGAACTTTTGCCGGAAATTGTCTTCGTCGGACGCTCAAATGTCGGCAAGTCCTCGCTGATAAATTCCCTTACCAACAGAAAATCTTTGGCGCGAACTTCCGGTACTCCCGGCAAAACTCAAACGATAAATTTTTTTCGCGTGACGTTGAAAATTTCTGACGACCGCCGCGAATTTTATCTTGTCGACTTGCCCGGCTACGGTTATGCAAAAACTTCAAAGACCAATCGTCGACTCTGGGCAAAATTTATCGACGAATATCTTTCCAGCCGCCGCAATATAAAATTCGTCTGCCAACTGATTGACATGCGCCACCCGCCAATGGAATCAGATTTGAAATCGTTCGCAAGCCTGGTTGAAAAAAATTTGCCGGTACTCGTCGTCGCAACAAAGTCCGATAAACTCGGCAAGACTGAACGTCAAAAACATCTTGCCGCAATAAAAAATTCTCTCGGCATCGACGCGGAATCAATCCTGCCTTACTCGTCGACAAAAAATGAAGGGCGTTCAGATTTGCTTGACGTTATAACAGCGTCTTTGATAAAATAACCGCAGAAAATTTTGCATTGTTGAGCGTATGGCAATGCAGGAGGAGAGTTTGAAATGACGATACTTTCAACTTTCGACAAAGCCTTGCTGAATCTTTTGCAGGGCGACATACCGATTTGCAGTCATCCTTTCGCGGAAATGGCAAGGCGTCTGGGCACTGATGAGGAGACTGTATTGACACGGCTGCGCGAACTTAAAGCGGCGGGATTTTTGCGGCGAATAGGGACGTTCTTTGACTCGAATCGGCTGGGCTATCAAGGGACATTGGTCGCGCTCAAAGTTGCACCTTCAGCAGTTCACGCGGTTGCGGAGGCCGTCAATCGTTATCCCGGCGCAACTCACAATTACGAACGTGAAGGGGCTTACAATCTCTGGTTCACGCTGTTGACGCCAAGCAAGGATTACGAATCAAAAATTTTGGCGGAGATTCGGTCACTGCGCGGCGTGGAAGATATGCTCAAGCTCAAGGCAAATAAAAAGTACAAAATCAACGTGCAGTTCAAACTTCTGTGACTCGGAGGGAAGGAGTTGGACATCAGCGAGCAGGATAAGGAAATTATCAAGGCGTTGCAGGAAGATTTTCCGCTGTGCGAGGAGCCGTATAAAATTTTGGCGGAGCGTGTTGGGATAAGCGAGGAAGATTTTTTGCAGCGTGTGAAGGAGTTGGTTGACGAAAAAAAAATCCGCAAGATGGGAGCGGTGCTTCGACATCGCGAAGTCGGCTTCAATGCAAATGCTCTTTGTGCATGGCATGTGCCGCCCGAAAATCTCGACGAGATCGCGCAGATCATGAGTTCACATGCGGCGGTTTCTCACTGTTACGACAGGACGCCCGCGCCTAATTGGAATTATAATCTTTATACCATGATTCATGCCAAAAATCGTGACGAGTGTGAACAGATTATCGGCGAGCTTTCAAACCTGACGGGCGTCACGAATTATAAAATTCTCTACACTAAAAAAGAGTGGAAGAAAACCGGTATGAAATATTTTTGCGAATGACGGCAGGGGTTAGCTGGGTAGCGGTTAGCTGAGTAGCTGTTAGATAAATTTTTTGGGGCGTGCAAAGAAAAGTAAATTCAACACGCCTTAATTTTTTTTGCGGGAGGTGGCGTAATGAAATATCTTAACGAAATTTTGAACGAGGCTTCGACGGAGGAGGAAGTTAAATTTCTCTTCGCCAAATTCTTCAAGCTCAAGCCCGATACCAAAAATTTTATCGACCTGTATACCCAACAAATTCTCTTCGAGTTCAAATACGACGCGCCGATTAAAAATATTCAAGTCCGCGCAAAAATCATCGCCCAAACGCTCTATTACGTCCGCCGTCTGAAATTCGGCACGGATTATCGCCCCGTCAGTAAAAATATTTGTATCGTCACGAAGACTGCCGCCGCATTTTTCCCGACAGAAACTTTCGCCACATTCTACGACGATAAAAATTCTTACGATTGGGATTTGGCTCCGAGTTCGCCCTGTAAAAAATTAATCGCCGCCCTTGCCGAATTCAAGCCGATTATCGACGCTCATATTTACGAGTTCGCCGACATATCAACCGAAATTTCTTTTGCCGCACTCATAAACAACACCCTTGCCAATAAAGCTTGCCCCGTCAAAAAAATTACCGCCAAAAATTTTGAGCAGGTCTTCAACTACTGGAAAAAACTTTTCGGCAAAACTGTTGCCAACGGTCGCAAGCCCTCCGAATATTTCATCACCGACATTGAGCAGGGCAAGTCCGAGGATTTGCGCAACAGCGTACTTTTCCGCATGACCGGCGGCGAGCTTGTCGAAAAAGCTATCAAGCCTGAAAAATATCACGAGTTCTGGGATTTTTACGAGAAGATTCAAACCGTCGCTGACATAATCGCCATTCGCCAGAAGATGGATCGCATGACTGAAGAAAATTTGCGGCGGCGTACCGGTGAATTTTACACGCCCATTGCCTTTGCTGATAAGGCCTTCGATTATCTTACTCGAACCGTCGGTAAGTGGTGGCTTGACGATAATTTTCGCCTCTGGGATATGGCGGCTGGTACCGGTAATCTCGAATATAATTTTGCGCCCGAAGTGCTCAAGCACTGCTACATTTCCACGCTGATTGACGACGACGCCAATTATTGCAGAAAAATTTTTCCCGATGCCACGGTTTTTCAATACGACTATCTCAATGACGACGAACATAAATTGCCCGCCAACCTTCGCGACGATTTGCATAATCCCAATATCAAATGGATTATCTTCATCAACCCGCCCTACGCCACTGCAAATAATAAACAGCTCAATAATCCCGACGTTGACAAGAGCGGCGTTTCAATGACTACAATTAGAAAACTCATGTACGCTGAAAATTTTGGCGAAGTCAGCCGCGAATTATTTTCGCAGTTCCTCTATCGAATCAGCAAAGATTTTTCCGACCGTCAAGCATGGCTCGGAATTTTTTCAAAGCCAAAATATATAAACTCTAATAACGACCAACCATTTCGGGATAAAGTTTTTTCTTACCAATTCGAGAATGGCTTTACCTTCAACTCCAAAAATTTTCATGGTTGCAAAGGGCAATGGCCTGTCGGATTTTTGATTTGGAATCTCGGCAAGAATATTCCGCTTGAAGCTCAAGAAATTTCTTTGGACGTTTATAACGCGGCTGTCGAAAAGGTTGCGAAGAAAATTTATCGTCCTGCGCGACGTGATGAATTTTTAAGCAAATGGATTGAACGTCCGCCTTGTATAAAAAAATTCCCGCCTTTATCGGGAGCGTTAAACATCGCCGCAAAAAATAAAGACCGTCGCGATAGGATTGCAGAAAATTTTTTAGCATCGCTGACGGTTAAAGGAAATGAGTTTTCAAATCAAACTTACGTATCGATTTTATCTGCGCCATATGTAAGCGCGGGGGCATTTTCAATCATACCGGAGAATTTTGAACAGGCAATGATAATTCACATGGTGCG
Organism: Selenomonadaceae bacterium; assembly: GCA_017427545.1. Taxonomy (GTDB): domain Bacteria; phylum Bacillota; class Negativicutes; order Selenomonadales; family Selenomonadaceae; genus Quinella. The sequence continues at coordinate 3,866 of JAFRSO010000031.1, read as the reverse complement.
GCGACTGCCCAAGGCTACGTGGCTCAACGACCGCGATCAATTCATGCAGCCGACAAAACCTTTGCCGCCCGAATTCATATCGGACGCGGTGATTTGGAGTTTATTTGCGCCGTCGAATCAAACGGTAAGTCTGCGCAATGTCGAGTACGAGGGCGAAGTCTATCGAATGCCGAATAATTTTTATCCGTTCGAGTTGGCGGAAGTGCAGCGTTGGAAGTGTTCGTCGCCGGAAATAAGGTTGCAGTTGGCGCGGGCGCATGATGACAGATTTGCGGCGTTGTGGATAAAAAATCATGAGCTTAGCATTGAGGCGCAGTCGGTGTTGAATGAGGGACGAGAGCTTTACAGAAAATTTTATGCGGAATTGGAGCGGCTGGACGTTGGGCGTTGGAAGATTGAGGATTGGGACGCGGGCTGGTATCAAGTGCGGATGTCGTTGGGTGCGACGATAAATTTAACGGAGCTGTCGAGGAAACTTGAGCCGCAAATATATGAGCTGGGCTTTCTGCGCGACGAGGTAAAATATTTTTGATAAAAAAATCCCCCGCAATCGGTGGGGGATAAACTTTTATTCTGAATTATGATTCGTCGTCAACTTTGTATTCGGCTTCGGCGATTGATTTACCGTCAAAAAATTTTAATCCTTGATGAGTTCTTGCAAGGCCTTGTAAAGTTGTTCAGGGTCGGCAGGTTTGGTTAAGTGCGCGTTCATGCCGGCCTTGAGTGAGCGTTGAACGTCCTCGTCGAAGGCGTTGGCAGTCATTGCGATAATCGGCACGGTTTTAGCGTCGGGGTGATTGAGTGCGCGAATTGCTTCCGTAGCCTTAAGACCGTCCATAACCGGCATACGAATATCCATTAAAATTGCGTCATAGAATCCCGGCGGCGACGCTGCGAATTTATCAACGGCAATTTTACCGTTTTCGGCGTGATCAGAAATCATGCCGCGCATTTCCAAAATCATCATCATAATTTCGGCGTTGACTGGCATATCTTCCGCGACGAGAATTTTGCGGCCTTCCAAGTCGACAACTTTCTTTTCGGGGAGAATTTGACGCTTGCGGTTAAAGGCCTGCTGAAATTCGTAGAGGGCGTTGGTTGAGGCAAGCGGTTTGGCCATGAAAGTATCGACGCCGGCTTCAAGTGCTTTTGATTCGACTTCGTACCAATCGTAAGCAGTCAGGACGATAACGGTCGTATCGTCGCCGAGGATTTTGCGAATCTCGCGGGTAACAGCAATGCCGTCCATTTCGGGCATAAGCCAATCGACGAGAATTAAATTGTAATCGTCGCGGCGGGCATGACGAAGATTAATCAGCTCCAAGGCCTCTTTACCACTCGCGCAGGTGTCCGCCTCAATGCCGACCTCACCGAGAACTGATTTTGCATGTTCGCGGGCAAGTAATTCGTCGTCGATAATCAGCACGGAAAAATCTTGCGGGCGCATTTCGTGAGCCTCTTCCGAATCACCGCGGGCAGAATCTTTCAGCGGAACATTTACGACGAATTCAGAGCCGACGCCCTTTTCAGAGTTGACGGTTATCGAGCCGTTCATCATCTGCACGATATTTTTGGTAATGGCAAGTCCCAATCCCGACCCTCCGTATTTTGAAGTTGTCGTATCATCTTCCTGGCTGAAAGGTTCAAAAATTCGCGGCAGAAAATCTTTGCTCATGCCAATTCCCGTATCTTTGATGGTGAAGCGGAAATTGCTTTGCCCGTCAAATTGCGCGGTACATTCGACAATCAGCGTGACTTTACCGCCCGCCTCCGTGAACTTAACCGCATTGCCGAGAATATTAATCAACACCTGCTCAAGTTTCGTGTCGTCGCCGATATAATATTTGCCGATGTCGCCTTTGAGCCGGCAATCATAATCCAAGCCCTTATCCTTGCATTGACCGTCGATGAGGCTGTTAATCTGATATACAAACGACGTGAAAGAAAATTCTTCGTTGCGGAAACTCATGCGGCCGCTCTCAATTCGGCTCATATCGAGAATATCATTTATAATCGACAGAAGATAGCGGGCACTCGTCCCGATTTTTTCGAGATAATCTTTAAGCGTCGGAGTTAAATCTTTGTCGTGCAGGGCGATATTGTCCAGCCCGATAATGGCGTTCATGGGCGTGCGGATTTCGTGACTCATTCGCGACAGGAAAGCTGTTTTGGCAACATTGGCTTGCTTAGCTTCAGTCAACGCGGCTTTAAGTCGAGAGTTCTGCTCAATCTGCTTGCGCTGAATTTCAGTCGTATCACTCTTGAGGACGATGAAAAAATCTGCGCGAGGATCAATGCCGTAAAAGTCCAGCCGCTTATAAAAAATTTCGCCGTTGATTTTGCAGGCAATGTTGACGACGTAAGGTTCTGAAGTTTTGAGTTTTTCGCGGATTGTCGAGAGTTTGAGAGCGTCGCGCATATTTTTTTTAACGTCGTCTTCGCCTTCAAGCACGGGGAAAACTTGATTTTTAAGATAATCGTCGTAGCTGCCTTCACGGGTCGTCGGGAAGATTGAACCTTTCGTGATGAGTGAGGAGTCGCCGACAACTACGCTGTACCTTTCGTTGACGAGGTAGGCAACCATATCGAATTGCCGCGCCAAAATTTTATTGAGCAGCGCGCCTTCAACTTTCTCCTTACCGGCTTCCTGTTCGGCAATGAAAACTATAATTTCGTTGCTTATGGGGTGACGAGTGAAGACCGCGCGATAATTCACGTAGCAATAATGACCGTCCTTGCGCCGCGAAAAAAGATACATCGACAATTCAGTTTCGCCGCGCTCAAATCGCAAATTGATATTTTCCGCGCTGAACATGATAAGAAAAGTTTCACGTTCCTCATCAATCGGATAGTTGACTGAACGCAAATTAATCAGCTCGGAATATGGGCGAATCACCGAATCAGTCCCGAATAAATCCCGACCTTGAATATCTTCGACTTTGTTGCGAGTGATATTGGCGCGGAGCATTGAAAGTGTCCGTTCGTTGGCGCGATAAAAATTGTCGCCAATCGTCATGTAAGTTGTCTGCAATCGTTGAGCATAAATTTTGGCACTCGTCACGTCAAAGAAAGTGCAATAAATATAATGCTCGTCGAAATCGTCAATGAACGTGTAAGTTATATTGCACCAGACGACCTCGCCTTTGGAATTTATCTGACGAACGGTCAAGTCTTTGGTATTCTCTTCGGAAATGCGGCGGCGGAGCATTCTTTTGACGGCAAGTCTATCGTCGCGGTGAGTGAAGGCAATGACGCCGCGTTCAGCAAAAATCTTCAGCACGTCATCAACGTCACATTGCATGAGCCTTGCAAAACCTTTCGACACGAAGATAACTTCCGTCCTACCGCCTTCAACTTCGCGGATAAGAATTGATGCGCCTTCCATTTGTTCTATCATCTGCAAAAAATGATTCCGCGCAGATTTTTTATCATGGTCTGTCAAGATTGATTTATCGGGCGGCAATGAACTGTTCATGGTTCCTTCCTCGCTCTCAAAAAAATTTGGCGGTCGAGACTCATCCCGAATCTCGCCGCTTATTATAGCAGGTAATTTTCATTTGTGCGATAAAAATTTTCTCGCATTGAAAAAAAGCTTGTGCGTGATATAATTTCACCTATGCCGAACCTCTAAAGGCGGTAATTCTACGTCAGAGGAGGGAGGTGGAAACATGGCTGAAGTATTCATTGCTTTAGCGGTGAATGTGGTTGGTAGCGCAATCGGCACCATTATTGGCGGTCTCGCTGTCAATTACATAACCAAACGCTTTAGATGAGCGGCAGATACTCTTTCAACTGATTACCCCGGACAATCGGAATCACCAACCGGTTAGGTAAAACGAAGCCCCCGTACAGTTCACCACTCTGTG